>JBEKGG010000301.1:0-5187 GCA_050012915.1 Terriglobales bacterium
ACCTGGGCGAAGACGTATGGCAAGGGACGCGTTTATTACACGACGCTGGGCCACGTGGAAGAGAATTGGGACAAGCCGGAATTTCAGCAGATGATTACAAAGGCCATCGCGTGGGCCATGGGGCTGGAGAATGCGGATCTAACCTCGCGTCCGCTGCCGCGACCCGATGCTGGGACGGTAAAACCGTGAACCACAAGGGGCGCGAAGGTTCACGAAGGGATTCGTTCGTGGATGTTTCCTACGTGTAGCTTCGCGGCCTTTGTGGTTCATGAAATCAGGTCGCCTGAAGAGAGCAAAATGCCGATAATTTCGATCACGCGAAGAAACTTTGTGAAGACACTAGCAGCTGCTCTGGCCGCGACGGCAGTTCCCTTACGGGCTTCGACCTCGCTCAACGTTGGAATTGGCACCTACAGCTATCACAATCTTTCCATGGACGCGATGATCGTGCAGTTGAACGCTCTCGGGGTTCGGGAAATCGAAATGTCCCGCGGTGAGTTCATGCTGATGAACCATCCCCCCGAGGATCTGTTTCGTTCAGCACGGGCCAAGTTTGATCTTGCCGGAATACGCTGCGTTTCCTATTACACCGCGACCCTCAAAGAGGATGCGGATCTCGAAAACGCCGTTCGCTTTGCCAGGATCCTGGGCAGCAGCAATGTCACGGGCGACGCGACTGGCGGCATCCTGAATCGAATTGACCAGCGCTTCACGCAAGAAAAGTTGACCTTCGGAATCCATAACCATTACTTCAAAGGTCAGAAATTTGCATATGAGAGTCCTGATGACGTTCTGAACGCCCTGAAGGGGCTTTCCAACACTGTGGGCGCCACCGCAGATGTAGGACACTTCGCATCGTGCGGGCACGATCCGGTTGAGGCAATTCGCAAATTGGCGCCGCGTTTGAAACTCGTTCACCTCAAAGACATTCAGGCCGTGGATGGAGAAGTGAATGTGCTGCTCGGAAAAGGGATCTCAAAAATTCCTGACGTGATGCAGGAACTGCATCGGCAGAACTTCGCCCGACTCGTGGCCGTGGAATACGAAAAAGAAGGCGACGTGAACGAGGACATGCGGCAGGACATGGAATTCGCACGCAAACTGGCCTAGCTCATCAGTTGCTGGCAACAGACGCTTTGTCGGCCGAGTTCGCAGCCTTCTTCTCCGGGATCAAGTCCTTGGGCGCCACTTTGGCGTCATAGACGAGATTGAAGAAGCCGACCATCATTTCGTCCCAACTCTGCTGACCCCAAATCACGGTTTTCGTGGGATCCGGATTCTCCGGATTATCCGGCGAGTTGTCGAAATGCGCGGTGCACTCAATCTTCGTGCCCTTCGGCAAAACAATCGGCTCTTCCAGGTTGTACCAGAGCTGCCAGTGCCAGTTGTACGCGGGCACGCGCAAGAGTGTCCGCGTCTCGCCGTTGGGAAACACCAGCCGGTACTCGAAATCTTTCCCCCGCGTATGCATGTGAGGATGCAGGGCAGCCAACGTCACTTCGTGGGCCACTTCAAACGAGGCATCCACGCGATAATTCGGATCGCCGGGAGGAATCTTGAACGTTCCGTTCACCGCGGAAAGAGTTTGCACTCGGTCTTTCGGCACCTCTTTCGCCAGGACCAATCCGAGTTTGGTGCGGTCCATCACCGGCTTTCCGTTCGGCGTGTAATGCACTTCGAATACGATGTCTGACCCGGCCTTGATCAACTTTCCCTGGCCCGGCTGCAGGATTTCCGCAGGCTGCCCCGGCGCATAGCCGACCAGGAAATCGCTGGGCAGCGCGCTGGTGTCGGCTTTGCCGTCTTTCTCCGGCGGAGCTTCAAAGAACACTCCGGGCTTCTGATCCTTGAAATAAGTCGACCCGGGCTCGCGAACATACGCGATGATGTGGTGCACCACGGCCCGCTCCGTCGGACGCACTTCGGCAGCCTGCACCCACGTGTCTTTGGTGAAGCCGGTGGGTACGATCGTGTACTGGTATTCCACCATGCCCGACTCGGGCACAGGAAACTCCTTCGGGAGTTGAAAAACTACGTCTGGCTTAGGAATGCCCCAACCTTCGGTGAAGTTGAGCGGAGCCGGCATGTCCTTGATGTCGCCTTTGGGCGCGCCCGCTGTAACCCACGCCACGATCGTTTTAATGTCCTCATTGGAGAGCGCGCGACTATTGGCGAAATGTCCGTATTGCGGATCGGCGTACCAAGGCGGCATGATTTTATGCTGCACCGCCAGTTTGATCGCGCCCGCCCAGGGATGCACATCTTCATACGTCAGCATGGAGAACGGTCCCGCTTCGCCCGGCCGGTGACAACTCTGACAGTTTTTCTGCAGGATCGGAGCAACGTCCTTTGTAAACGTCACGCCCATGCTATTGCTCATCTGTCCAAACACTGACGCCGCGAAACAAAACGTAAATCCGAGCGAGAGCACGATCCGTTTCATGAAGGTTTTTTCCTCGCCGCTATTTTACAGAAGAATTGGCGCAAGTTCACGATTGATGAGGGAACTGCGCCAAGGGGATCTCGCTGCACTTGTGGGGCGGAGTACGAGAGTGACGAAAGTGCCGGGAAAAGCCCCGACACCTCGTTGCTTCTCATTACTTCTTGTCCTCTGTATTAATTCGATATTTCCATCGACCCCGAGGTCTCGCCCGATGAGGGAAGGCTATACGTGCGTCCGGTTTGAAGACTGGTTATCTGAACCTCGTACCCCGGATAGTTATTCACGTGGCCCCTGAACTCAAAAAAGTTGCTGCTCACGGAAGTACCAAGCCCCAAATTGTCCGAGTGCAGGCGAGCATCACCTCCGAAGTCCCTCACCGTCCACCAACTGGGCGCCTGAAAATCGTTCCAGGGCCCAACTGCCGAAGCTCCGGGGAGAGTCTTCGGGATTTTCGGAATCGGTAAGCCAATGCTAAGTCCAACACCCTTGTACCGGTAAGTGGCCGTTTCCTGGGTTTTTGGGTCGTAAATCTCAAAAGTCACGGTCTCAGCCTGACCTATTACGTAGGAGATTGCCGCACCCCACGTTTCGCGGATGCGGAAGGACCTGTAGGGCGGGGGACCAGACTTAATCTCCACGTCGAAGTCGTCGCCCGGAAGTTGGAACGGTCCTAAGTGGTCCATAATACTTCCGGTGAATTTGCTGCCAGGAGCGTACGGAAATTCCGGAAGACTTGCCACCGATTTTGAGGAGGTGTCGATCAGCACGATGTAGGAAAATTGTCGGAACTTGGTCGAGTTGGTTTGGCGATACCATGTTCCGGAAGTGGCGGTGAACCAACTGGGCGACTGCAAAGCCATCCAATTGTTTTGAGAGCCCACTCTGACCAGGAGTTGGCCGGTATCCTTACTCCCCCTTCTTACTGATGTTCAACACGTAGTCGGGCATGAGGCCTCCGGAAATTGAGCAGGCCGAACTTTAGCTGAACTTTAATTGCGGCAAGAGCCTGCGGCTCTTGGCTCCGAAAATGGCCCCAACTATACGCTCGAATCTCTTTCACGGCAATACCGGTTTTCATACCGGTTTTCATCCGGTTTCATCCGGTTTTCATCTCACAGGAAGAAAGTACCGAGAGCGTCTAATAGAAGCTCGGGTAACCGCCGATGAGAGTGTCCAGCGGCAAATGACCTCGGAGGAGCGCGAGATGCTGCTTCGGCTTTTGAAGCTAGTCGCGGAATGTGACTTCTGAAGATGGTTCTCCTGGGCCCCAAACGGGGTTTGACCCTCTGGCGGGAAGCCCTTAAACTTGATTGTGTTCCGCTATCATGCGGGCGGCTGTCGTGCCACGGATTAGCTCGACGACTGCATGCCGTAGCCATCCTGGGAGGATTTTCCTGAGTTTACGGGTTCGAGGGCCGATTCTGGCGGCTTTGTTCGGGCTGCTGGCGCCGTTATGCGCGGGGCAGGGGAATTCTCCCATTACTCTCGACACCACCAACGAAACTCTGTTCGCCGTTCTCACTGCAGTGAACGCCTGCGGGTTCGACGATGGTTTGTCGATTTCCGATCCCGTGCGGCTCGAGATCCGGACCGAGGTCGAGAAAAATCTGAAGTCGTCGGATGATGCGCAGGCTACCGCCAACGCAATGTGCGACTTCTACCAGTCCACCCGGGGCAATGGCGCGGCCCACGACCTGTCGCAGTACGTTTCGTTGGCGCTTTATCTGCACGGGCCGCCGAATTTTCTTCCCAAGGTGAAGGAAGACGAAATGCCTCCGGATGCGAGTCCGATCGCGGGTTTCGGGGCGCT
The DNA here is from genome assembly GCA_050012915.1 of Terriglobales bacterium. GTDB lineage: Bacteria > Acidobacteriota > Terriglobia > Terriglobales > Acidobacteriaceae > JABDBE01. The sequence goes on from JBEKGG010000301.1 coordinate 4,254, forward strand.
CCTGGAAAAGTTCTACGAGAAGGCAGGGCTGCACGCCATCTGGGATCGGCACAAGAACAACTATGCGGCGGTCGCCCGCCGCTATCACGAGCCGCTGGCCAAGATGGTGTTCGATACCGAGATCTACCTGAAGCTCCAATCCGGGGGATATCTGGGGCGCGACTTCACCGTCTTCCTGGATTTCATGGGCGATCCCAGCCAGACCAACGCTCGCAACTACGGAACGGACTACGACGTGGTGGTGTTCCCGGCGTCGGACTCGGCGGCAGGCTCGCCGCAGGGCTCACTGCTGAAAATGAATGAGATCCGGCATACCTTTCTGCATTACCTGATGGATCCGCTCGCGGAAAAGCATCCCATCGCGATCAAGCGGCTGGAGCCGCTGCTGCAGTCGGTAAAGCGCGCGCCGCTCGAGGAAGGCTTCCGTACGGATATTTCTCTGCTTGTGACCGAATGCCTGGTGCGGGCCATCGAGATTCGCACCACCGGCTCCAAAGAGACCGCGGAAGCGATGCGGGCGCAGGCAGTGGACGAAGCGGTGCGGCAGGGTTACGTTCTGACCAAATATTTCTACACCGCGCTGGTGGCGTTCGAGAAAGATCCCGCGGGCATTCGCAGCGCCTATTCCGATATCCTTGATGCCGTTGATTTAAGAAAAGAGGAGAAAGAGGCGGCGGCGGTAGACTTTGCCAAATCCGCATCGCCGGAACTGCTGCAACTTTCGCGGCTGCAAGACCGCCAGATGCTGATGAATGCAGAGAAGCGGCTGGCAGCGGGCGATACCAAAGGCGCTCGCGAACTGGCGCAGCAGGCGATAGACAAGAAAATCGGCGATCAGGGACGGGCTTTGTTCATCCTGGCGGAAGTGGCGGTGGCCAATAAAGACATGCCGACTGCGTTGGATAACTTCCACAAAGCCATCGCAGAAGCCAAG
>JBEKGG010000302.1:0-5180 GCA_050012915.1 Terriglobales bacterium
TCTTCGGGAGAGCGCTTCGTCTGCGCCAATGAACATTTTCTCGCCGTGGTGCCCTTCTGGGCGGTTTGGCCTTTTGAAATCCTGCTCGTTTCCAAACAGCACATCGGCAACATGAGCGCCCTCGACACAAATGCCCGATCCGCGCTCGCCGACATTCTGAAAAACATCACCAGCCGATACGACAGCCTCTTCCAAACTCCTTGCCCCTATTCAATGGGATTTCACCAGCAGCCGACGAACAAAGAAGAGCACGCAGAATGGCACTTCCATGCACACTTTTTCCCACCGCTCCTCAGGTCTGCCACTATCCGGAAATTTATGGTGGGTTTTGAAATGCTGGGATCGCCGCAACGCGACATTACGCCGGAATACGCCGCCGAGAAATTACGAGAGGTCAAAACCTCGACGCCGCGTAACTAATCCAACACGACTACTGATTACTCGGAGCAGCTTCTGAAGCCGAAGCCGTCGCAGTCCCGCCGCTGAATCGCTTCGGTTGAGGACGGTATCCGTTCCGCGTCCGAATGTGATACTTCTTCAGCCGATCGCCCACCAACTTTACGTTGATTCCCCGCCAACCCCGGTTAGGATTCGCCTGAGGATAATAACTGAGCGAATAAAGATGCGCCAGGTCGTCGCGAATCGAGGCAAAGGCTCGTTGTTCGTCTTTCCAGTTCTTGGCAAAATACGCCTTGCCCCCTGTTGCCGCGGTCATTCGTTCAAATACGGCCGTGGAGACCGGCTCGATCCGGGCCAACTGCGTGCTAATCATGTAAATGGCGATTCCGCTCGATTGGGCCAACTCGGCCACGTCCTCAGGGGGCACCATGCTGGAATTGTCTGGACCATTCGAGAACACGACAACCACTTTTCTTCCGGTATAGTGCGCCGCGTCCTTAACCGTAAGCAACAAACAGTTGTAAAGCGCCGCATCGTCTCCTGCTACAGTTGCCCGCACCCCGCGCAAAACTGCTTCCCGATCAGGAGTAAGGGGCGCCGATCGCGACAGATCACGACTGTAAGAATAGAAAGCGACTTTGTCCGCGCTTTCCAGCGAACGCACAAAATCCGCGATTGCGTCCTGCGCGAAAACAAAACCGCGATACATGTAGTTGCTGGTGTCGAACAGCAGAAAAACATTAGCGCCCGCGACCATCGCACTCAGGCTCCCCAGATCGTCTCCCAGCTTTTGATCCGTGGCCTGTCGCTGCCCGCCAGCCTGCACAGCGGTTTTGCCATCCGCCGGAGATCCGTCGACTACTCGGTAGGCCGGTTCATCGCCCTCCCCAAAAGTAGCCAGCTTTTGTGGAATGCCATCCTCGACCACGGCAAAATCCGAGGGATGCAGCCCGGTGATGTAATTCCCTTTGTTGTCCGTCACCGCGACATTCAACTGCACCATGTCCACAACCACGCGAATGTTCGGTTCGCTTTCCTGCGCGACCACCCGCATTTCGGGACCAGAGAAAAGAGTCAGCGTTAATACCGGAAGTAGAAAATAGTTCTTTGTCATATATTTCCTGCCCTGTAGAGACCTAGCTACGTCCCATTGCTTGAATCAAAACTGGATCTTCGCTCCAATCGTCGACGTCGAAGCGACCTTACCCTGCCGAAATTCTTCGCCCGTTTCGCGCATGGCGCGCAGCATGGCCGGCCAATCTTCAAAGTCGCTCGCAAAAATCTTTGCGACCATGCGATGCGTCAGCTCCGGCACCAGGACGTTTAACATCACCGGCGCGTATCCTTTTTCATCGGCCAATCGCGCCCAATACAAATTGCTCGAATCCCAACTTTCAGCCAGCAGCCGGCTGGAATAACCTTCGAATGCGGGAAACGGTTTCAGATTGAGCAATTCGCGAGCATAGCTTTGCGCCAGAATCGGATGCGGCACGCCGAAGTCTTGCGACAGCCGCTCCCAGCTGACCTCTGCTGGATACCGGCGGCACAGGCTATCCAATTCCTGATTGGCCGTTCCCAAAGAATCGCTTCCACCAGGAAACCGCCGGCGAAACTCCGCCGCCAGGTAGAACGTATCCGCCGGAGTGATTTCAGGATTTGCATCCGTCGGCCGCCCTTCGACCAGAGCCCGTTCCACTCGCTCTGCCGTCTCCGGATCCATCCTCTCCGAAAGAATTCCCATCACCTTGATTCGCACCTGCGGATCTCGCGCCGAGACGATCAAAAGTTCCTCGCCGGATCGCTGATAAAGTGCGACCGCATGAAGTTCAGTCTGGCTCACGCTCCACCAGCGCGGCAAAGTCGCGTTGATCAACAGTCCAGGAACCAGCTCCCTCCAGATCAAAGCTTGAACGTTTTCCGGCGCAATGAAGTCCTGCTCCACCTGCGCCAAAACGTATGGCAAGTCGGCGAGCGAACCCACCAAATGCGCGCCGCCGCCCGCTGGCGATCCCTCTCCAAACAACTGCGGGGCCTGCCAGAGGTGTTCGACGCCCGTCACCGTATCTCCCGAGAAGTCATGCGAGCGTACGAACAGCGGATTATTATGCATAATCTGCGCCCCCGGCGGCTCGTAATATGCGTAATTGAGACCAACCAGCGTATCCCTAAAAAATGGGCAGAGTTGACCGCGGGCTTCGGTTAATTGCTCGCGAGAACCCGACTTGATGGCTCGAGTCAAATCCGTTCGCATCTGCAATTCGGTATGACGGTTGTTGTAAACTCCAGTCGCCCACTGCGTTCGCTCACCGCTGCTGAAAATCGGACGCGGCATTTCGAACTCCCGCAACTCGCCCGCCAGCGGGATCAAATCTTCGCCCTTCTCTGTTCCGTGCGCCACCGCGTCCAGACCCGCTCCAAGATTTAGGATCGTATCCAGAGAAACCAGGCGTTGACCGTCGAGCACCGACCGCATTTCGTTTGCAATTTCGTCATGCATCCGTCGACCCTCAGGACTCGATTGCCGCGGACCCGCCAGCAAATCGATGATTTCATCCTGCGAAGCATTGCCCTTGCCACTAGCCACTAGCAAGAGCGCAGACAGCGAATCGCGGCCCGCGTCGAACAGTTGAGGAGACGACGCTATCTTCGCAAAAGGCTGAATCACCTTCTGCCACGATTCGTTCAGCGCAGCGCTTTCGATCTGTCCCTGTCGAGCCAGAATCTGCCACATCCCAACATTCGCCTGAAAAATTCCCATGGCGTTGCCGCGCAACGTGTGGTTAGGAATCTTTCCCAGGCTGTCGGCGATATTCAAAAACTGCGTCATCGACGCGTCGGTCAACTCGGGAAACTCCGAAAAGATCAAATATTGATTACTGAATTCCGTGAAGTTGCTCGCCAGCAAAATCGCAGTCTGAGGGCTTATGCGACTTTCCGGAGTTCGTCTGCTGTCCAATTCACTCAACATCAGATAAATTTGCAACGGCCCGGTCTCAGTCTCCACTCGGCAAAGCCCAAACATGGCTTCCGCAAGATGCTCAGGACTGTTCAAGTGGCTGGACCGCTTTCCCCATTCGTGAACAATCTTGGAATCGCTTTTCTGCCGCAGGATTTCCTTCCATATCTCCAGATTCCCCGGAACATACGGTTCGCCGTTAGGCTGCCATTGCATCCGGGTCACTAGAACCAGGAGCGCGGGAGCCGGCCGAAACGCTGGCCTGGCCGCATCTGGAGAAATGGCCTGACCACGAAAAGCTACGTAAAAACGACGCAGCCGGGCTTCGGTAAAGTGCGCCTGTTGCGCTTGACCAACCCGCGACAGAGCATCAAAATAAGCCGCCAACCAGCCGTTATCCTTCGCCAGCAACGACGGCACAAACTCACTCGGAGTTTCCGGACTCACTCCCACCAACTCTTTCCACGCAGCTCCAGCGTCGGCTCCTCCAGGCACAATCACGCGTCCGGACCGAATACAGATGTGGCTACCGTAAAAATCAAGGTCCGCCGCGAGTGGCAACAACCTTCCCAGCCCCACCGACTGTTGCAGTGCCGCTCGCGTTTCCGCATCGTTGCGAGCCAATGCCCAGTAAAGTCGAGCCACCACCGGATTTCGCAAAAGTGCTTCCACTAAGTCCCCGGAATTTCTGCTGTCCTTGCTCAATACTGTCCAATCTTTTTCCGTGAATATCACGGGAACGCGCGAACTCGGGAACGGATAAACGAAGGGCTTGCCGCCTTGAAGCGTCTGTTCGAGCTCGGGCAGCGGGAATCCCGAATCAATCGTCAGGAATGCTTTCTCCGGATCATCCGTAACCAAAGACGTGCTGCTCTTTCCACAATCCTGGCGGACCCGGTAGCCGAGGACATGCAACAGCGGCTTCGCCTCTTCGCAATTCGAAACGTGAATGCTCTGGTCCGAAGCGACCAAAACTGACAGTTCCCTTGCCTGATGCACATATCGAGACAGCAGAATTAAAAACTCGGTCGGCCGCCCGCCATCCCGCGAACCCTCGTACCCTTGCGCGAATATGTTATGAGCCAGCAGAGGAAGGACTTCGTCCGGCGCAATCTTCTGGCTGATGCCGGCCATTCGCAGAAATGAACGCAGAGGACCCGGAATTACCACGCTTGAAGCGGACCCCTGGGCGTTCAGTTCATCCGCGTCGGCAGGCCCGCTCCACGCATTCGCAGGCAACCAACCCGCGAAGATACACGTCACAATGAGAGCTACAGAAGAAAAGGTAGGCAGACAACGAGGAGATTTCATGGCTGGACCTCTCCGACCCTGGAGATATCTTGCTTCTAAATCCCGATAGCGCCACGTAACGAAATAACGTTAGCTTCCCGGGAGTCGTTCAGCTCACGCATTCCGCTCTTTACGTTCGTGTCGGCCACGATAAACCATCTTTCGCCGTAATCCAAGGTCTTTTCGCACATTCCCCAAGAAGAAATCGGACGATCCGATAATTTGGGAAATCAGGAGAGCTATTCTGCTCCTCACCACCGTCCCTAGCCAATCAAATTCCAGAACCGACTGCCCAAGCGTAGGCGTAACAGCTCGTTAGTCCGGTCCGGTTAATCCAGTTCTCGAGTAGCAGCATCGAAAAGGTCAGAACAGAAAGGCCGGCTTCACAGCTAACGGATGGAATCCCAGACTATCGAAACAAGAAGGGCACGAGCCTGCACGGGTCGGCAAAAACTCCGATTTTGGGTGGCGCAGTGCTTCACAGCCAGCCGAAAAACTCGCGCTAGGAGTTTTGAAAGGGCACTGCTTCGAACGT
>JBEKGG010000303.1:0-5140 GCA_050012915.1 Terriglobales bacterium
GGTGGATCTGGGGGTACAGGAACGATTGACCAACCCTGGGGCAGCGATTGGAACGGTGGCTTACATGTCGCCGGAACAGGCTCGCGGTGAAGAAGTGGATGTCCGCACCGATCTGTTCAGCTTCGGCGCCGTGCTCTTTGAGATGGCCACCGGGGAGCGTGCCTTCGGTGGGACCACGCATGCCATGGTGTTTGATGCCGTATTGAATCGCGATCCGGCCGCGCCGAAGGGTTTGAATCCGCAACTGCCCGAGGGGTTAGACAACATCGTCGCCAAGGCTCTGCGAAAAGACCCCCAAGAGCGCTACCAGTCGGCCGCAGAGATTCTCAGTGATTTGAAGGCCATCGAAGCCGAAAAATATGTGCAGGCGGACCGCCGACCCTCCGCAAGAAGGCGGAAGTTCTGGCTTGCGGCGACGGCGCTGGTGATCGCCGCGGCATTTGCGATAGGGGTCATTGTTCGCCACCCGCAATCCAGCAAGCTAACCGAGAAAGACACCGTCGTTCTTGCGGATTTTGAAAACAGCACTGGCGATGCGGTCTTCGATGACACGCTGAAAACCGGGCTCATCGTATCCCTCCGGCAGTCGCCCTTCTTGAATGTGCTCTCGGATACGCAAATCGCGAAGACCTTGCAATTGATGACTCGGCCGTCCAACACAAAGCTCACCCCAGAGGTGGCCAACGAGCTCTGTCAGCGGGCAGGCAGCAAGGCCTACATCGCTGGATCGATTAGCAGTCTGGGTAGCGAATATGTGCTGGGCCTGGACGTGGTGAACTGCCAGAGCGGAGATATGTTGGCGCAGGAACAGGTGACGGCGGTGTCCAAGGAGAAGGTGTTGGACGCGTTGGGCGGGGCTGCATCGAAACTGCGAAGCGAGCTGGGAGAATCGCTGGCCACGGTGCAGAAGTTTGATGTTCCTCTCGAACAGGCTACAACCTCTTCGCTGCAGGCGCTGAAAGCCTATAGCCTCGGCAGAAAGGCACGAAACGAAAAAGGCAATGCCGCAGCCCTGCCTTACCTTCACCGCGCCATCGAGATTGATCCGAATTTTGCCACGGCCTACAGAGTAGCCGGAGCCTGCTACTTCAATCTTGGCGAACAAGAGCGGGCCAACGACTACCTCACGAACGCATTCCAACTGCGGGAACACGCCAGCGAGCGGGAAAAGCTTACGATCGTTGCCGACTACTATCAGATCGTGACCGGCCAACTGGACAAAGCTGCCCAGACCTATCAAGAGGAAATTGAAACCTACCCAAGGGAAGCCGATGCCTACATCCATTTGGGTTTGGGGTATGCCGATCAGGGGCAGTATGAGAAAGCCGTCGAGGTCACTGGGGAGGCCCTGCGTCTTGCGCCGGATTCCTCGCGTCCGTATACGAATCTCGCCATCTACAACCTGGCCTTGCAGCGTTTTGACGAAACGCGTCGGATTGTCCACGACGCGCAGGCGCGAAAACTGGATGATTACCTGCTCCACAATGTTCTCTACGCTCTCGCCTTTGTTGGAGCCGACTCCGCCGCGATGGCAGAGCAGCAACAGTGGTTTGCCGCCAACCCCGAATATGAGAGCTTCGGACTGGCGCTGGCGTCCGACACCGAGGCGTACGGCGGGCGCCTGGGCAGCGCACGGGAACTGACCAAGCGGGCTGTGGACGCCGCGCTTCAAGTTGACAACAAGGAAAGCGGGGCAATATCGCAGGCGGTTGCGGCTCAGCGGGAAGCCGCCTTCGGCAATGTCACGAAGGCACGGGATTCAGCGGCAGAGGCTTTGAAGCTGGCTCCGACGAGTCAGGCCGTGGAGAGCGAAGTCGCCCTTGCGTTTGCTATCGCGGGAGATGTACCGCGTGCTGACTCCTTGGCGCAAGACTTGGGGAAACGCTTCCCGCTGGACACGCAGATGCAGTTACTTTGGCTGCCTGCAATTCGGACGCAATTGGCGCTGAACAGGAATTCGGCAGCTCGCCTCACCGTCCCGCAAGCTGATTCACCTATTGAGTTAGGGAACTTCCCATACGCCAATGCTTCCTGCATGTATCGAGTGTATGGACGTGGAGTGGCGTATTTGGCATCCGACCAGGGCAGCGCAGCTGCCGCCGAGTTCCAGGAAATTCTCGACCACAGCGGCATCGTCTGGAACTGCTGGACGGCAGCGTTGGCGCATCTCGGAGTAGCGCGTGCTAATGCACTGGAGTCGAAAACCTCGCGAGGCGCGGATGCCGATGCCGCCCGCGGCCGGGCGCTAGCCGCTTACAAAGACTTCCTCACGCTCTGGAAAAATGCCGACTCCAACATTCCCATCCTGAAAGAAGCCAAGGCCGAGTACGCGAGGCTGCAGTAGTCTAACTGAGGAACGAACCGTGACAGAACTTACCCGCGGTAATTTGGCAATCGGGTAATTTTAAAAATTTCGACGTCACTGTCCATCGAATATTTTCGCAATTACCCGATTCGTCAATTACCAAATGATTTTTCTAGCTGGCCTTCGCCGCTTTCGCCATCGCCTCGCGACGCGTGGCCACCTGACCCTCTACATACTTCAACCATTCGCGACCGGCTTTCGAACTATTGATCAACTTCTCGATGTTCGCGAACATCCGCGGATTTTTCGTTTTGCCGCGCAGCTCGCTAAGAAATGGTTTCACCTTGGCAAAAATGAAAAACATCTCTCCGCTGAAACTCGGCTCCAGAAAGAGATCCTGATTGACCGTACCCGCAAGGGCAAGCGAAGCGGCCATACTCCAATATCCTGACGCTTGGCGAAGCCAATTATTTTCCTGACTGCCCATAGCCGACGCTATCTTAGTGAAGTCATCGGCGGATTCGGGCCAGAAGGTTATCATCCACCAGTTGCGGGCTTTGCGCAGCTCGGCTTCGCGGCGCAGATCGTAAAGTTTGATAAGCAGTTCGGCATCGGTAGCGGTGGGTTTCTTCGACATAGAAGCCTCCTCGGATTTGTGATGGTGAGACCGGCAAAATCAGCCCATTACTTCGTTTAACCGCAAGTACATTAAGAATGGGGAAGGAAAATGTTAAACGACTGCTCGTTCCGGCGGCTCAACTGCTGTGCCCGACTGCAGCCGCCTCTACCGGGAGCGCGCGTTCGAAATCGCATTCTTTGTTCGGACACGCGACCACCGGCCCCGACTTCAAGAATTTCTCGACCAGGTACTCATGCCCGCAACTCGGGCATTTCTCCGGAATCGGCTTGTGCGCGGATGTGAATTTGCACGTAGGATAATTTCCGCAGCCGTAAAAAGTATTTCCCTTGCGGGCTCGCTTTTCGACCAGATCGCCCTCTTTGCACAGCGGGCACTTCACCCCGATGAAATTTTGCTTCACGTACTTGCATTCGGGATATCCGCTGCAAGTCGTGAACTCGCCGTAGCGGCCGTGGCGAATCATCATATTCCGCCCGCACTTGGGGCATACTTCGTCGAGCGGAATGTCTGGAACTTTCTTACCCTGATCGAGCCGCCGCGTGGTTTTGCAATCGGGATATCCGGTACACGCCATGAACTGGCCGAAACGTCCGCGCTTCAGCACCATCACTCGGCCGCAGTTCTCGCAGTATTCTTCCTGGGTCGTTTCCTGCACGTCGGCAGAATCGAGATCCGGTAAGTTGATAGGATTTTCTTTGGTGAAAGTGCAGCTGTTCGGATCTTCTTTATCGTACGAACTGCACGCGTAGAACGATCCGTGCTTGCCCCACTTGATCACCAGCGGAGAACCGCAGCGTTCGCACTTCTCGTCCGTCGGCTTCTCCATCCGCTTGATGTTCTCCATGTGTTTGGAGGCGTAGCGGAGGTCTTTCTCGAATTTCTTGTAGAAGTCGCCCAGCGCGTCAGTCCACTTCTCCTTGCCTTCTTCGATCTCGTCCAGTTCTTCTTCAAGTCGCGCGGTGTATTGAATATCGAAGATGTCGGGAAAGTTTTCGACCAGCAGATCGGTTACGACTAAACCGATTTCCGTAGGCGTAAACTTGCCGCCGAGCTTCTGCACATACTGCCGCTCCTGAATCGTGCTCAGAATGGCGGAATATGTGGAAGGCCGGCCAATGCCGCGCTCTTCCAGTTCCTTGACCAGCGACGCTTCGTTGTAGCGTGGCGGAGGCTCGGTAAAATGCTGCTCCGGTTTCAGCGCCTTGAGGGTTAATTTCTGGCCCGGATCGAGAGCGGGCAACTTGTGTTTGAGTTCTTCGTCCTCTTCGTCCTTGCCTTCCTTGGATTCCTCGTACACTTTGAGGAAACCGTCGAACTTCTGGACTGAACCAGTAACGCGGAACCAGAAAGTATCGGCTCCTGATTTGGCATCGATGTCGACCGTGGTCTGATCGAAGACCGCAGGCGTGATTTGCGAAGCCACGAAGCGCTGCCAAATCAACTTGTAAACTTTGTATTCGTCTTCTTTCAGATACTGCTTAATTTGATCGGGATGGCGCACCACCGAACTCGGACGAATGGCTTCATGGGCAGCCTGCGCAGCCTTCTTTTCCTTATACGTGTTCGGTGCCTCAGGCAGATATTGATCGCCATACTGCGACTTGATGTACTCGCGCACTTCGGTCAGCGCTTCATTCGATACGCGCACCGAATCCGTACGCATATAAGTAATGAGACCGACCAGGCCTTCCTCGCCCAACTCCACGCCTTCATACAGCCGTTGCGCGATCATCATGGTGCGCTTGACACTGAAGCGAAGCTTGCGCGACGAATCCTGTTGCAGTTTGCTGGTGGTAAACGGCGGAGTCGCATTGCGGCGGCGTTCCTTGCGATCGACAGTGCGGACAAGCCAATCCGCGTTCTCCAGCGCAGCGCGAATCTTCTCTGCATCGTCACCGTTCGTGACTTCAATCTTCTCTTCGCCCTTGCCGAGAAAGCGCGCGTCGAACGCCGGCGGCTTCGGACCTGCAAGAGTGGCATCGATCGTCCAATATTCCTTCTTCTCGAAAGCCTTGATTTCGCGTTCGCGCTCGACGATGAGGCGCAACGCGACCGTTTGCACGCGTCCGGCGGAAAGACCACGCCGAACTTTGTCCCAGAGTAAAGGTGAAACTTGATAGCCCACGAGCCGATCAAGAACACGCCGGGCTTGCTGCGCATCCACAAGATTCTGATCGATATCGCGCGGGTGCTCG
>JBEKGG010000304.1:0-5108 GCA_050012915.1 Terriglobales bacterium
TCCATGATGACGACCGTCTTGCCCACGCCTGCGCCGCCGAACAACCCGATCTTGCCGCCTTTCAAAAATGGCTGAATGAGATCGATGACTTTTACGCCGGTCTCGAACATCTCAGCCGTAGTAGCTTGTTCGTCGAACAACGGCGCGGGGCGATGAATCGGCATGGTCTGCGTGTGCGCGATGGGACCGAGTTGGTCGACTGGCTCGCCGATCACATTCATCACGCGGCCGAGCGTACCGCGGCCCACGGGCACGGAAATCGGTCCGCCCTGATCGATGGCTTTCATCCCGCGCACCATCCCCTCGGTAGCTTCCATGGCAACGCAACGAACGCGGCCTTCGCCGAGATGCTGCTGCACTTCCACGATCACATTGATCGGGAAGGGAACAGTGAAGCCATCGCTCACAATCCGAAGCGCTTCATAAATCGGAGGCATGTTAGCTTCGCTAAACTGCACGTCCACGGCAGGGCCGGCGACTTGAATCACGTGTCCAACATTTTCTGGCATAGTTTAGTTTTTCCTCTGTAGAAACGTAGCTCGCTACGTTTCGGCGGCGCCAGCGAGACATAGCAAGCTACGTCTCTACAATTAGCCTGCTGCTGCCGCTCCGCTTACAATCTCAATAATTTCTTTCGTAATCTTCGCCTGACGGGCGCGGTTCATTGCCAGTGTCAACGAATCGATCATGTCGGTTGCGTTGCTCGTGGCCGCGTCCATCGCAGTCATACGAGCCGCGTGCTCCGCCGCCACCGATTCCAGCAGTGCGCGAAACACTTGGATGACCACGTACTTCGGCAACAGCGACCGAAACAATTCCTCCGGAGGCTGTTCGTAAATATAGTCGACCGGAGCTGTAGCAAACTTTGCTGCAGCCGCGTCCGCTTCCCTGGTATCCGCAGGACGAAGGCTAACGCCCGTGCCTTTGGCCGCTTCAAAAGCTTGCTCTTTTTCTTTCTGAGTCATTTCTTCGGTCTGGGCAATGCCGACTTCTCCGATTTGCTCAATGGGCAACACTCGCTCAACAATGAGCCGCTGCGAAATGACTGATTTGAATTCATTGAAAAGCACATAGATCGAATCAACTTCGCCTTTGGAATACCGGTCCACTGCGCGTCCTGCCATCTCCGAGACCATCGCATATTCCACTTTGCCAAGGACTCCCACATACTCACCCACGAGAGTGATTCGCGGCGGTTCCTGCGAGTCGACTGTTCTGGGCTTCGCGACCGCATATCGCCTTCGCAAGAAGTCGCGGCCTTTTCGCCCGATGGCTTCGATTTCGATGTTCTTGCCAGCCTTCGATTCCAGGAAACGTGCCGCCGCCTTCAGGATGTTCGTATTGAAAGCGCCAGCCAGACCTTTGTCTCCCGTGACCACCATCAGCAGCACATTTTTTTCCGGACGCTGCGCCAGCAGGGGATGCTTCGGCTCGCCCGTCTCTGGATCATAGATTTCGGCTCGCGATACCAGCGACTTCAATACATTGGTCAACATTTGCGCATACGGACGCGCGGCCAGGGCGCGCTCCTGCGCACGACGCAGCTTCGCCGCCGAGACCATCTTCATAGCCTTGGTGATCTGCCGCGTGTTCGTCACGCTGCGGATACGGCGCCGGATATCGAGAATGTTGGCCATTTGTTCGGTCGTTGGTCGTGCGTTGTCGGTCGTTCTGGCTGCTAGCTCTTAGCTAGAAGCCAGAAGGGAGCTTATTTTGAAACTGCCTGTCTCTCTGCCACGAACGTTTCTTTGCACTCTTTAATTGTTTTGGTCATATCAGCCTTCAAATTGTCGTCGAGAACTTTCTTCTCCATGATTGCGCGCAGAACGCCGGGATAGGTCGCGTCAACATACTTATACAGTTCGGCTTCAAAGTCGCGCACCTGGTCTACCGGGAGGTCGTCGAGAAATCCGTTCGTGCCGGCGTAGATGATCAGAATCTGTTTGGAGAATGGCAACGGCGAGAATTGCTTTTGCTTAAGCACTTCCACCAAACGCTGCCCGCGATTAAGTTGATTCTGCGTCGCTATATCAAGATCGCTGCCAAACTGGGCAAAGGCCGCGAGCTCGCGATATTGCGCGAGGTCAAGCTTCATGCTTCCCGCGACTTGCCGCATGGCCTTGATCTGAGCGCTGCCTCCCACGCGGCTCACCGAGATGCCCACGTTCACCGCCGGCCGCACGCCGCTGTTGAACAGGTCGGTTTCCAGAAAGATCTGGCCATCGGTAATCGAAATGACGTTGGTCGGGATGTATGCAGATACGTCCCCCGCCTGGGTTTCGATGATCGGCAGAGCAGTGAGCGAGCCTCCACCTTTTTTGTCACTCACTTTGGCTGCGCGCTCGAGCAACCGCGAGTGAAGATAGAAAACGTCTCCGGGATAAGCCTCACGGCCTGGCGGACGGCGCAGCAGCAGTGAGATTTCACGATACGATGCGGCGTGCTTCGAGAGGTCGTCATAAATAACCAACGCATGTTTTCCGTTGTCGCGGAAATATTCGCCCATCGCGCAAGCCGCATAAGGCGAGATGTATTGCATAGGTGCGGGCTCAGAAGCTGACGCCGCAACAACGATGGTGTAATCCATCGCGCCGTAATCGGTCAGGATCTTCACCACCTGAGCAATTGAAGATCGCTTCTGCCCGATAGCGTTGTAAATACAAATAAGATTGTTGCCTTTATTGTTAATGATGGTGTCGAGGGCCACAGCAGTCTTGCCGGTTTGGCGGTCGCCGATGATCAACTCGCGTTGGCCGCGGCCAATCGGAATCATGCTGTCGATTGCCTTCAATCCAGTGGCCATGGGCTCGCGCACCGGTTGCCGGTCAATGACTCCCGGCGCCAGCCGTTCCAACGGAATGAACTGGTTGGTGGAAATGGGTCCTTTGTCGTCGATTGGCTGCCCCAGCGAATTCACCACGCGTCCGATCAAGGCTTCGCCGACTGGCACGCTCATGATTTTGCCGGTACGCTTGACCTCGTCGCCTTCCTTAAGTTCGGTGTATTCGCCAAGAATAACGACGCCGACCTGGTCCTCTTCCAGGTTCATGGCGATGCCGGCGATGTTGTGCGGGAAGGAAAGCAATTCTCCCGCCATGACCTTGTCGAGGCCGTAGACGCGGGCAATGCCGTCGCCCAGGGTGATGATGGTCCCAATTTCGTCGACCGCAATCTTAGATTCGTAATTCTCGATTTGTTGCCGGATCAACTCTGTGATCTCGTTTGCTTTGATTTGTGCCATAAGTCAGCTTCTAGCTCCTAGCTTTTCTCTGTGTCCTCTGCGGCTCTTCTCAGCGGTCTCCGCGATCAAAGCTTCTAGCGGTCATTGGTCGAATTTCCCGAGGGCTCCAAGCTAAGGCTAGGAGCTAATGGCTTCTTTGATTCTCTCTAATTGTCCCGCCACAGAGCCGTCATAGATCGTGCTGCCAATCTTTACCACGGCGCCTCCGAGGATGGAAGCATCGCGCGAATAGCGTGCCCGAACTTTCTTCCCGGTCAACTTTTCCATTTGGGCTTCCAGCGTTCGCCGGTCGGTTTGGTCAAGGTCATGGGCGCTCGTGATTTCCGCTTCGGTGAATCCCAAGCGCTGATTCAGCTCTCGCTCAAATTGTTTCACGATCGGTCCCAGGAAGTTTATGCGGCCATGATCGATCAGTACAGCCACAAAATTTCGCACCGTTTGCGATATTCCATCGCGCGCGACAATCGAATCCAGCACCGCGCGCTTCTGCTCCGCCGTAATCGATGGCGCTTCCCAAACTGCCCGCAGGTCCTTGCTCTCAGCCACCAATTCCGCGATGGCTTGCGCTTCGCCCAAAGTCTTTTCAGGATCAACCTTGACTTCAAAAACCGCGTCGGCGAAGGCGCGCGCGTAAGTGTTGGTCACCGAAGCCATGGGTTATTGTGCATCCTTCCGCTCGTCGCCGCCGTTGGCCGAGAGTTGTTGAGCAAAGTTACGCAACAGCACATGATCGATAGCGGGGTCTACACGGATCTGCTTTCTTGCCAGTGATACCGCAAGGTCAGCTGCGAACGCCTTGAGTTCTCGACGCGCCGACTTGGCCGCTGCCGTAATTTCCTGCTCTGCCGACTCCACGATCTTGCGCGCATCTTCGGCTGCGGCAGTCTTAATCCTCTGTTCCTCGGCTGCAGCTTCTTGCGCCGCCGCGGCACGCATTCCACCAATCTCGACATCGAGTTTGGAAAGCCGTGCCTCAATTTCAGCCAGGCGCCGATTTGCATCTTCGCTAGCTTTACGCGCCTCCTCCATCGCCTTCTGGATCGAGGCCGTCCGAGTGCGGAAAAGTGCCGGCAAGTTCTTTTTCGAAAGCCAGAAAATGGCGGCAGCAATGACCACAAAATTTAGCGCCACACAGATCCGGTATGCGTCCTCCAGATCGAGCCCCGTCAGCTCGGCGATAAGTCGAACCGCTGACGAGTGCTTAAACTGCGCTGAGTCGTCCTCGCCTGCGGCCTCACGCGTTTCTTTCACCAGTTGCTGGCTCAGCGGCTCTTCACCCGGGGATGCGCTCGACTGCTGATAGGACACGGCGGGCGAAGCCACGCTGCGAGCCACGGCCCGTCCCGGCAAGACAAGACAACTCAGCAGCAGAAGCGCGAAACCAGCAAAAACTAATGACAGCTTCGGCCTACGCCCGGTGGCTCGCAGATTTCTCAGCGCGCTTCTCACCGTCCGCCTCCCGCAGGAGTAGGCGCTACTCCCGGCCGCAAAACGATCCGGATGATTTCGGCTGCCAACTTCCCGCTCTCCGCCTGCAGACTGGTTTGCGCCTCTGCTTTATCTCGCTCGATGGCAGCGCGCGCCTCCTCAACTTGAGCGTGTGCTTTCTTACGCGCCTCTGCCAACGCCGCTTCTCTTGCCTGCAACGCCTGCTGGCGAAGTGCTTCCTGATTTTTGAAAACCGCAACGCGAGCTTCGCGAAGGCATTTCTCGTATTCCGCCGTTCGCGCCTCGGCGGCGGCGATGTCGGCACGTGCCTTTTCCACCGCGCCTTCCGTCTTGCTGCGCCGTTCGGCCAGGACTTTCACCAGCGGCTTGTGAACCAGCGCGGTGTAGATCCCATACAGCAGCACCATGAACACAATGG
>JBEKGG010000305.1:0-5098 GCA_050012915.1 Terriglobales bacterium
TCGCCATGAGTTCGGAAGGTCGGGTGAGCGTTACGGCCGGGAGCTACTTCGGGAAACATTATTTGCGTTTCACGGTTGGCGATCCCAGTGCGATCGGCCCCATCACTACGGTGCTCGAACGAAACGGCGTGAGCGTGGCGCGCGCCGCGGCAGTCTGGGCGAAAGGCGAGTCCGGGCAGCATCAGGTTCGCGTACTTACCCACGCGAGTCCACGGGATGTGATCGACTCTGCTCTTCGGGATCTCACTCTGCTGGGAACGGAAACCGGCAAGAACCTAGTTCTGAGCGTAACCGCCTAATGGGTGCGTCCGTGCTTTTGAACCGGAGATTCGAATTAAAGTGAAACCTACAGTTTTGCTCGCGACGACGGCGCGTTGGTTTCCGACTACGCGGCTGGCGATGGCTCTGGCGAAGGCAGGTTTCGGCGTGGAAGCTGTCTGTCCCGCGGGCCACACTCTCGCCCGAACCGGCGCGGTACGCCGAGTCCATAACTATCGGGCCTTCACACCGTTGGCGTCCTTTGCGAATGCGATCATCACGGCAACACCCGATCTGATCATTCCGGCTGACGATCTGGCAACCCGGCAGTTGCATCAGCTTTATAAGCGGGAACACGATGCCGACAGACAGGGCACGCGGATTTGCGAACTGATCGAGCACTCCCTGGGCGCGCCGGAATCTTTCGAAACCGTGTATGCGAGAGCTGCCTTCATGCGGATCGCCGAGGAAGAAGGCATTCACGCTCCGAAAACCGAAATCATCGCCGATAGGCATGACTTGGGGAAGTGGATTACGCGAATGGGTTTTCCCACGGCGCTAAAGGCGAATGGAACTTCCGGGGGAGATGGCGTCAAGATCGTGAACACGGTTGAAGAGGCGGATCGCGCCTTCCGTAAGCTGCAAGCGCCGCCACTTATGGCGCGAGCGATCAAACGAGCACTGATTGACCGCGACCCAACCCTCGTGCCGCCGTCGCTTTTTCGGCGTCGCTTCGTGGTCAATGCACAAGCATTCGTAGCCGGTCACGAAGCGACCAGCACCATCGCGTGCTGGAAGGGCAAGGTTCTAGCCAGCCTTCACTTTGAAGTACTGAAGAAAGCGGCTTCCACCGGGCATGCCAGCGTCCTGCGATTGATCGAGCATCCCGAAATGACGGAGGCTTCGGAGAAGATCGCGCGCCGTTTCAAGCTCTCCGGGTTGCACGGCCTCGATTTCATGCTGGAGGCGCACACGGGGAGCGCGCACTTAATCGAAATCAATCCCCGCACGACTCAAGTCGGACACCTGGCGCTCGGTCTTGAACGCGACCTTCCAGCCGCTTTGTATGCTGCGTTGACTGGCAAAGAAATTCAACCAGCTCCAAAGATCACCGAAAACGAGACCATCGCGCTATTTCCGCAAGAGTGGGCGCGGGATCCGAAAAGCGAGTTTCTGCAATCGGCCTACCACGACGTTCCGTGGGATGAGCCTGAATTGATCCGATCTTGTATCCGCAAAGCAGCTCGGACCGCACGGCCTCCTCTCCCAGGGTTGGCCGCGGCCATCTCGGGAGATCGCAGGCGCTCGCCCGCGGTCGCTCCATCGCAGAGTAGTTCGGTCCGATTGAATTGCAAGGCCGAGTAAAACGCACCAACAAGACTTTCTGCCCGTCGAAATCAAGTCAACGTCCGGCAGCAAATTCCAGATAAGGACAACGAAAGAACAATGAAAATATCAGTTATTGGCGCAGGCTATGTGGGCCTCACCACGGCGGCTTGCCTGGCGCAAATCGGTCACGACGTGTTCTGCAGCGAAAGCGATGTCGAAAAACTCGCTAAGCTCGAGAATGGAGTTATGCCACTCTTTGAGCCCCATCTCGAGGATGTGATTAAGGGCGTCCGAAAGGTTGGCCGGTTACATTTTGGCTCCACCGAAGAAGCAATTGTTTGGGGAGAGGTAATCTTCATTTGCGTGGGAACGCCGCCGTTGCCCAATGGCGATGCGGACCTGTCTGCCATCGAGGGAGTCGCGCGAGCGATTGCAAAACGTTCGATCGGATATCGCCTGATCATCGAAAAGAGCACTGTACCGGTTCAAACCGGCGCCCAGTTGAGGAAACACCTGTCCGTGCACAGCACCAAGGGGCTGAAATACGACGTTGCCTCGAATCCAGAATTTCTGCGAGAAGGAACGTCGGTCGAGGATTTTCTGCATCCTGACCGGATCGTTATCGGGGCCGATTCGACCCGCGCAGCCGGCCTCCTGCGCGAGATCTATGAGCCGATTGTCGCACAGAGCTTCACGTGTCCCATCCACACGGGTTGCCCAAAGCGCAACCAGCCAATTTTCCTGGCCACGGATACGAATTCCGCGGAACTGATCAAACATGCCTCCAATTCTTTTCTTGCGATGAAGATTTCCTTCATCAACATGGTGGCGAATCTTTGCGAGCAAGTTGGAGCCGATGTAAGCGAGGTCGCCTACGGGATGGGACTCGATCCGCGAATCGGTCCCGCTTTCTTAAGTCCGGGAATCGGGTTTGGAGGATTCTGTTTTCCAAAAGATGTGCAGGCCTTCATTCGAATCGCCGAGAAATCCGGATGCGATTTTTCGTTGCTCAAAGAAGTAGAGAAGATCAACCAGCGTCGGGTCGAACATTTTGTCGAGCAGGTGCGCAAAGAACTGTGGGTCTTGCGCGGCAAGAAGATTGCGGTGTGGGGTCTGGCGTTCAAGCCCAATACCGACGATGTGCGCTTCGCGCCCGCGCTTTCCATTATTCGTTGCTTGCAGGCCGAGGGGGCGCAGATCCAGGCCTACGACCCGGAGGCCATGGAAAAAGCAGAAAAAGAAATCCCCGATGTAACCTACTGTCCGGACCCCTATGAGGCGGCCAAGGGCACCGATGCCGTGCTGCTTCTGACCGAGTGGGAAGAGTTCCGGCAAATCGATTGGAGCCGGCTTGCCACGCTCGTGGAGAGACCGCTCATCATCGATGGGCGAAACACGTTGTCCCGCGAAGACGTCGTATCCAACGGGTTCCACTACATTGGAATCGGTGGGATCTCGGCCGCGCCGCAAGTAGCAACTTCTCTGACTGCTACCTCTCACGGGAGTTAGTATGCAGACTCTCGTCCAACCTCAACTTGATCCTCTCATTCGTCTGAAAACGCTGCCTACGTACGTCCTTATTACTCCGGCACGGAATGAGGCCAAGTTTATTGAATTCACCCTGCAATCCATGGTCGGGCAGAAGTACCATCCACTGAAGTGGATCATTATCAGCGACGGCTCAACCGACGGGACCGACGACATCGTACGCAAGTACAGTGCAGACAATGCGTGGATTGAACTGCTGCGGATGCCCGAGCGTGCTGAGCGGCACTTTGCCGGGAAGGTTCACGCCTTTAACGCGGGCTATGCCAAGGCCAGGGAATTGAATCCGGATGTGATCGGCAATCTTGATGCCGATGTCTCGATTGAGCCGGACCACTTTCAGTACCTCTTGAGCAAGTTTGGTGAAAACCCAGACCTAGGCGTTGGCGGATCGCCGTTCCGGGAAGGATCACAGCAATACGACTACCGCTTTTCCAACATTGAAAATGTCTGGGGAGGCTGCCAGCTGTTCAGGCGACAGTGCTATGAAGCGATTGGCGGATATACCCCCGTCAAAGGTGGTGGAGTCGACCACATCGCGGTCGTTTCCGCGAGAATGAAAGGGTGGAAGACCAGGACCTTCCCCGATAAGGTATGCATTCACCATCGAGTGATGAATACCGCCGAGCAAAGTGCACTGAAGGCGAAGTTCAAACTTGGAGTCAAAGATTACGCTTTTGGAAACCATCCAGGCTGGGAATTGTTCCGGACGTTTTATCAGACGACGAAACCTCCTGTCGTCTTGGGAGGTTTGGCCCTGGGTGCTGGTTATTTCTGGTCGATGGTCCGGGGAAAAGAGAAATCCGTATCTCCCGAACTGGTCGCATTTACCCGGCGTGAACAGATGCAGCGCTTGAAGAAGTTTGTCAGAAGGTCTTGAAAAGGCTGCACTCGCCGTTTTCATTGCAAGACATAAGAACAAACAGATCGTCTTCTAAAGAACAAATCGTAGGAGAACGGAAGCATGTATATCGTGGAACGAACTGCAAGATTTGTGCGCGGGTTTTTGCTGAGCTACGGCCCGTCGAATATCAAGAAGCGCTTCTGGGATAAGGAATATTCCGAGGAGAAGTGGTCCTTCGCCTACAACACGGTTGGAGACTGCGTCTACAGCCACCTGGAAAAGCATACGAAGAACGCGACCATACTCGATATCGGCTGCGGATCAGGCAATACTGCGACTGAAATGGCCCCAATCTATCAGAGCTATCTCGGAGTGGACATCTCGGAGGCGGCCTTGGCCAAGGCGCGCAAGCGGAGTGAAGAATGCGGCCGGGGCAGTAAGAATCATTTTGAATGCGGTGACTTCCTTGCCTACGTTCCGAGCGGACAATATGACGTGATTCTTTTCCGCGAGTCCATGTATCACGTCCCTCTGGGTAAAGTGAAGGCAACCCTGGACCGCTACTCGACGTTCTTGAAAGACGGTGGAGTCTTCGTTGTTAGGTTGTATGCTTCGAGTTCGGACAGGCCGAAGGGCGAAGACAAGCACAGACCCGCCGCGATGCTCCGTATTATGGAAAGCGAATTCGATGTGCTTGAGAAAGCCCGTTATGATGTTCCCGGGCAGCCTACAGTAATGGTTTTTCGGCCCAAGGCACGGCTGAAGAACTCAACCTTGCAGCCAGCGATGGCGTAAAACAAGATCCCGACTTTTAATTAGCAGGAACGGAGTGCGGGGCGGCGAGTCCCAGCAGGATATTTTGTATCACGCGCACCAGGACGCTTCCGAGACGTAGATCACTAGGAACTTCCAAGAAATGCAAGCTACTCAGAAAAACATCGAAGTCGCGATTAAAGGGAAATGGTTCACGGTGCCCGCCCTTGAGATCAGCGGAAAAGATATCATCGTCCGGGGAAAATGGATTCGCATCGCCCGCGTGGAAGCGGAGGAGTGGCTGGAATCCGAACTGGACGATCCGCAGGAATGCGCTCAGGTACTGAAGCAGCAGCACTCTGCTGAACT
>JBEKGG010000306.1:0-5096 GCA_050012915.1 Terriglobales bacterium
CGTTTCACGGTTGTGCGCCGCGAGTTTCTTGGTGAAGCGCGCTGCATTGTTATAGACGTCCAGCCTGGGAAAAAAGCTCGATCAGGATTGTTTACCGGGAGAATCTGGGTCGAAGATCGCGACTTCAATATCGTCCGCTTTAATGGGACGTTCTCGGATCGTTCAAACTTCACCCATTACCTGCACTTCGACAGTTGGCGTTTTAATTTGCAAGGCAATATGTGGCTGCCTTCCTACATCTACGTTGAAGAGTCAGGTACAAAGCACAACAGCCCACTATTTCACGACTTGTACCTCAAGGCCCAGACGCGCCTTTGGGGATACGATCCCGAACAACTGAATCACAACGAAGAGTTCACCCAAATTAAGGTTGACGACTCGGTAGATGATCGTCCAGTCGCGAAAGACAAGAGCCCCGTCGAAGCCCAGCGATTGTGGGAAAGGATGGCAGAAGACAACGCGATAGACCATCTGCAGAAAATCGGTCTGGTTGCGCCTGCGGGCGACGTCGACAAGATCCTGCAGACCGTAGTCAATAACCTCATCATCACCAACAAGCTTCAAATCGAACCTGACGTGCGCTGCCGTGTACTGCTTACGCTGCCTTTAGAGTCCTTCACGGTCGGACACACGATCGTGGTCAGCCGTGGTTTGCTCGATGTACTGCCGGATGAAGCGTCGTTGGCGATGATTTTGGCTCACGAACTGAGTCACATCGTCTTGGGGGATCATGTCGACACACAGCTCGCCTTCACCGATCGTTTCTTCTTTGCCGATACGACTACTTTCCAACATCTGCATTTCGAACGGGATGCTGGGGACGAGAAAGCTGCCGACAACAAAACTATGGAGTTGCTTGGGAACTCGCCCTACAAAGACAAACTGAGTAACGCAGGATTGTTTCTTAAAGCATTGCAGGATCGCTCGCCCGTGCTCACCAGCTTGATCAGCCCGCGCCTGGGCAGCAAAATGGCGAGCCGGAATTCCACCCGAATGACTGCACTTTCAACCTCCGCGCCGGCGTTGGAAAAGAAGCGGCTCGATCAGATCGCCGCTCTTCCTATCGGCAGCCGGGTCAAATTGGATCCATGGAGCAATCAACTCACGATGATGAAGGCGGATCCGGTTGCACTTATGTCTCCGAGAGAGAAGATGCCATTCGAGGTTACGCCATTTTTCCCCTATCTAAGCTATAGCCCGGCCGACAGAAAACTTGTGGCCCAGAGTTCGGTAAGTCCATAGAGCAGGCCGGCGACGTTGGTTGCCGGTTGCCAGTCGGCCGTCACTGGCTAAAAGCTCTTCCTAACTCGTACCGCCGATCAGAAAGGAAGTAATGAGAAACACAATGAGGATCATCGGGAAAATCTGTATTTTCGGGTTCATGATAGTAGCGCCTGCCGTGGCGCAAAATCAGTTGCAGTCAGCGCCGTCGCCTGCAGTCGCTGGACCAGCTTTCGACTTGAGCGCCGGCTATAGCCGCATCTCAATGCCGATTCCCGGCGCTGGGAAGGCGAGTCTCAACGGTTTGGACTTCAGCGGAAACGTCGATCTAAGCTCGCGCTGGGGCGCGACGCTCGATTCCAATTATTTATATGCGCCTGACGTCGCGGGCACGCACCACCAGGGCTATCTCTTGAGCCTCCAAACGGGTCCAGTGTTCTACCCTATTCAGCACAGAAATACCCGGGCGTTCGTTCACGCACTGGCCGGTATGGGGCTCGTCGACGGAGCAGTACCCGTGAGTGGAAAAGAGGACTTTCATGGCTGGTTGGTACGACCGTCCTATGCCTTTGGCGGAGGAGTCGAGCAGTCGGTTTCGCCGCAGTTAGCTCTCCGCGTCAGCGGAGACTATATGCGCACGGCGTTTTACGATCCCGCCGGCGCAGTGGTGGCTCAGAACAATCTGAGGTTGACCGCGGCCTTTGTCTTTCGCCTAAAAGAGCGCCCACACAGATCCAGCTCGCAAATGTGGTGAGGATCTAGGTCGCTGACCCAAGCTTTCAGTCGCCACTTTCATCGTCGAGCCTCGCTCAACTGAGCCGAACTCAGAGAATCAAACCTGCGAGCTCATCGGATGTGACAATCTGAGTTGGATGGAAAACATTTTTGCCCGCGCCGATTGATGAAAAGTGTCCAGTCTCGATTTGACAGCAGCTGTTCCCACGCTATAATTAAACTAGTTTAAACTAGTTTAAACTAGTTATCTGGGAGAGCAAAATGGACTCGGTAGGAGCCTTTGAGGCTAAGACGCATCTTTCCGAATTGTTAGACCGGGTAAGGCACGGAGAGAAAATCACAATCACGAGGCACGGAGTTCCCGCTGCGATGCTGGTTCCTGTTGAAGAAAAGGCGTCGAATCTGACGCATCGGCAAATCGTAGAGGGAATGCGGATGCTGCGCAAGCGGATCAAACCTGACTCCATGAGTATCCGCGAGATGGTGAACGAAGGGCGCCGGTTTTGAACGGGATTGTGGTAGATGCCTCCGTAGCGCTCGCCTGGTGCTTTCCCGATGAAGCAAGCGAATACGCTGACGGAGTGCTTGTGGCGCTGGAAGGCCGGACAGCGATAGTTCCTTCCGTATGGGCGCTGGAAATAACAAATGCGCTGTTGGTGGCCGAGCGGCGGAAGCGCGTGAAGCAACTGGATGTGCGGCGCTTTGTCGAACTGCTCGCTGGCCTCACAATTATCGAGCAATCACAAACAGTCGCCGATACCGTGCGCGACGTTCTGCCCCTGGCGCGAGAACACCATCTTTCGTCATACGATGCGGCATATCTTGAGGTAGCGATTCGCCGGGAAGCGCCCCTGGCCACTTTAGATAGAACATTAGAGAAAGCCAGCCGCTCAGCCGGAGTCCGGATCTTCAAGGCCTAAATCGGAAGTCAAGTCTCCCACCTGCAGAACCAGTCGCGCTCTACGCATCAAGCAGCGCAGTCCCGGCCCATCACCAGACCCGACAATAATTCGCGGGCATCATTGGCTGTCCGACTTTGCACCCGAAGGCCTGGCCGAACTCCGGCATATTTTGCACGACGCCGTCTAAGCGAAATTGACGCGGCGAATGCGGGTCGGTCTGCACCTGCGTCCGCAGTTGTTCGGGACGCGTAGCTCCGCACCAGTTCTGACCATATCCCAGAAAGAATTGCTGCAGCGGAGTGTAGCCGTCCTGCTTCTGGTTGAGATCAATGTTCTTGCGTTTAGCATCTTCCAGAAAAGCGATATAGGCGAGGCGAAGGCCTCCATTATCCGCCGTGTTCTCGCCTAGAGTCAGCTTGCCGTTCACCTTCGCGTCGTCAACTGCGGTAAAGCTGCTGTACTCTTTTACTTCGCAGTCGGTTTTCTCCTCGAACTTCCTGGCATCGTCGCCCGTCCACCAGTCGGCAAGATTCCCGTTCCCGTCAAACTGTCGCCCGTGGTCGTCAAAGCCGTGGGTGAGTTCGTGCCCCACAATCGCGCCGATGTGGCCGTAGTTTTCCGCATCCGTTGCCTGCGGATCATAAAACGGAGGCTGAAGAATGCCGGCGGGAAAGTTAATGTCGTTCATGCTGGAGCTGTAATAGGCGTTGACCGTCGGTGGGCTCATGCCGAATTCTCCGCGATCGACCGGCTTGCCGATTTTTGCCAACTCCCGGCGGTTCTCAAATTCGGTCGCGCGAATGGCGTTTCCGTAAGCGTCTCCGCGTACGATGTTGAGCTTGGAATAATCCCGCCAGCGGTCCGGATAGCCAATCTTGTCAGCGACGGCGTGCAGTTTTTCCTTCGCGCGCACCTTGGTGGCTGGGTTCATCCAATCCAGCGTGTCGATGTCCTGATCCATCGCCGTCTCGATGTCATGCACCATTTGAAGCGTGGCCTGTTTGCTGGAGGGCGGAAATTCCCGCGCCACGTAAACTTGGCCCAATGCTTCGCCCAACGCTCCGTCCGTGGCCTGCACGCATCTTTTCCAGCGGGCCCGCTGCTCCGGTTGCCCTCTCAGCTTGTGGCCATAGAAATCAAAGTGTTCATCGTCGAACGCTTTCGGCAAAACTTCGCTTGGAGTCGAGTCGATCAGTTGCCATCGCAAGTAGGTCTTGATCACAGGCAGGCTGGTCGACGCCAGCAATGCGTTCAAGCCTTTGAAAAAGTCGGGATTCGCGACGTTGATTTCGGTGACCGGCGGAGTATCCGTGTCCTTAAAGAACTCGGTCCATGCCAGTTCAGGAGTCAGACTGGCAAGTTCGGTGACGGATATCAGATGATAAATATTCTTCGGATTGCGCCGCGAGGTGATGTCCATCGAAACCTTGGCTAGCGCGGTCTCAAGCTGCATAATCGCCGTGGCGTCGCTCGCAGCTTGGCTTTCCGGCTCTCCCATGAGTTTCAGCACATTCGCAATATGCTGTACATATTCGTTGCGAGTCTTTTCAGCCGCGTCGCCGGAGCGGAAATAATAATCGCGCTCTGGCAATCCCAGGCCGCCCTGGTCGACAGCGGCGATCTGTTTTCTTGCGTCTTTGAGATCCTGCTGTTCGCCAAAGTTCAAGAAAGCGTTGACGCCGATTAATTGGTAATGCGCCAGAAGCGGCGTGAGTTCGTCTTTGCTCTGGAGTGCGGCAATGCGGTCGAGTTCTCCCTGCAACGGCGCTAGTCCCTTACGGTCGATCACATCCTGGTCCATGCAGGAGGCGTAGTAATCGCCAATTTTCTGTTCGTTAGCGCTGCGTTCGGCGCCACCAGCGGCTGCCTTTTCCAGCATCGTGTGTAGCACCGTCTGGTTGTACTCCGCGACCATCGCGCCTGGACCAAATCCTGATCGATCGCTCGGAATGGGATACAGTTTGCTGAAATTCCCGCATGCATACCCAGAGAAATCGACGCACGGGTCAGCCGATGCATCAATCAGCTGTTTGTCCAAGCCCGGTAAGCGATCGAATGCCTTCCCCGTGTCGGGAGTGTCCTTGCTTGGAGTTTGTGCCACGACACTCGCGCAAATCGCCGATACCACGAATGCTATTACTATGATTGCTGCCCATCGTCCAATCATTCTCAGGTAGTCCTTTCGAGGTCCGGATTCCCGCTGGCCACTCGCTATTTTACAGAAGCCTGCAGGCGGCA
>JBEKGG010000307.1:0-5061 GCA_050012915.1 Terriglobales bacterium
ATGAGGCCATCCTGAAGGCCCGCATGGATAACGACGTTTACGTCATCGTGCTCACGGGTTCCGGCGACAAGTTCTTTTCCGCCGGCGCAAATATCAAAATGCTGGCCAGCGTCGACCCAACCTTCAAGTATTACTTCTGCCTGCATGCGAACGAAATGCTGCTTCGTCTCGAGCACACACCGAAACTGGTGATTGCGGCGATCAATGGACACTGCGTTGGCGGCGGATTGGAGATCGCCATGGCTGCGGACATCCGCATCGCGCGCCAGGACGCGGGCAAAATTGGCTTGCCGGAAGTAAACCTCGGCGTGCTTCCTGGCACCGGTGGCACGCAGCGTCTTTCGCGCATGGTAGGGAAGAGCAAGGCCATCGAATTAATGGTTACCGGGAACACTTTTTCCTTCGAAGAAGCCAAGGAATTCGGAATCATTAACGATATCTTCGATCGCGACAACTTCATGGAAAACATCCTGGAATACGCTCGCCAGTTTTGTCCGCCGAATAAAGCGGCTAAGGCTGTGGGGCGGATTAAGCGCGCGGTGCAGACTGGTTGGGAAATTCCGATGGAGTCCGCGCTCGCGGTCGAACGCGAAAACCAGCAGTTACTTTTCCAGAGTGAAGACGCCAAAGAAGGTTTGGCCGCGTACGTTGAGAAGCGGCCGGCGGTTTTCAAAGCGAAATAGAACCGTGATGGAGGACGGGCGTCTCGCCCGTCCCGTCAGAACGGGGACGCCCGGTCTCCATTGTTTGTTCTAGCGATTGGAAAGACAGATGATTACAGCGACCAAAACCAAGCTTTCTCCTGGACGATTGCTCATCGACGGGCAGTGGGCCGACGCCGCGAAACATTTCGACACCACCAATCCGGCGACCGGCGAAGTTCTAACCCAAATTGCGGAAGCATCCGCCGCCGACGTGGACAAAGCTGTCCAGGCTGCCCGACGCGCGTTTGAAGACCGGAGTGGCCCGTGGCGCAAGATGTCCGCCAGCGAGCGTGGACGCCTGATCTGGTGTCTTGCCGATCTTCTCGAAAAAAACATTGACGAATTCGCTGAACTCGAAACCCTCGACAACGGCAAGCCTATTTTCGAATCGCGCTACGTCGATATGCCAATGGTGATCGACGTTCTCCGTTACTACGCCGGATGGGCAACGAAAATTCACGGCGAGACAGTGAACACACTCGAGACTGCCTTCACCTACACGCTGCGCGAGCCAGTTGGCGTCGTTGGAATGATCGTGCCGTGGAATTTTCCGCTACTGCTGGCATCGTGGAAACTCGGCCCGGCGCTGGCGTGTGGCAACACGATTGTGTGGAAACCGGCTAGCCTGACTTCGCTGACCGCGTTGCGATTCGGCGAATTGGCAATTGAAGCCGGTGTGCCTGCGGGAGTGTTAAACATCGTAACTGGCAAGTCGGAGGTTGGAAGAATGATCGTGCGGCATCCGGGAATCGACAAGATTGCGTTCACCGGATCGACCGACGTCGGCAAAGAGATCATGCGCAGCGCAGCCGACAGCATGAAGCGCCTGACGCTCGAACTCGGCGGGAAATCCCCCAACATCGTCTTTGCCGATTCCGATATCGATAGCGCCGTCAAAGGCGCAATCACGGGGATTTTTTACGGCAAAGGTGAAGTCTGCAACGCAGGCTCGCGCCTCTTCGTCGAGAGCAAAGTGCAAGACGAATTCTTGGAAAAACTCGTGGCGCGCGCAAAAAAGATGCAGCCCGCCGACCCGCTCGATCCCAAAACCCGCATGGGTGCGATCGTTAGCCACGAACAAATGCAGACCGTTCTTGGCTACATCGAAGCGGGAAAGACCGAAGGCGCGAAGCTGCTCGCCGGCGGAAACCGGGTTTCAGTCGATGGCGGCAAGGGCTTTTTTATTGAGCCGACGATCTTCGGCGGGGTCAAAAACGAAATGAAGATCGCTCAGGAAGAGATTTTTGGTCCCGTACTCGCGACATTGAGCTTCGACGACGTGGATCAAGTGATCGCACAGGCGAACAATAATCCATACGGCTTGGCAGCAGCGGTTTGGACTCGCGATGTAAAGAAAGCGCATTCCGTTTCGAGGCAGCTCAAGGCCGGAACGGTGTGGATCAATACGTACGGGCTTATGGATGCGTCCTTGCCGTTTGGTGGTTACAAGAGTTCGGGTTTCGGTCGCGAGTTAGGCGTGCACGCAATTGAACACTACACCGAACTGAAAACAGTTTGGCTGAACATGGCGTAGAGAGGTTGCTTGCAAGGGCTCTGCGGCTGAAAATCATTCGTTATCAATTAAAGAGGTCTTATGCCAGGTAAAGTTGCAAAAATCGGGACGTTCAGCGATTGGGTTGGTTTGTTTGACGATTGGCGAAAAGATATCGGCGTCAATCACGACGAGATTGCCAATTTTAAATTCGATACGCTGTACGGCGCGATCGAAACGGATGAAATCCAGTTCGGCGCTTTCAAAGGCCGCCGCAAGTGGGAAAACCTGCGCCAAGTGCCCACGCAGCAGATGCGCGATGCCCTTATCAACCTCATCGTCTATCAGGGCGACACCGAGTTTGCGAGCGTGGAACAGCAGCGCAATTTGTTTGAGAGCGCGCCCACCGACTGGGATCGCAGGGCGATCACCCGCGTGATGATCGAAGAAATGCGTCATGGTTGGCAAATGTGTGCCCTGCTGGTCGAGCACTTCGGCTACTCAGGAAAAGTCGAGGCCCAGAAGATGCTCGAGCGGCGCGCTTTCGACAACAAACGCCTGCTGGGTGCGTTCAACGTTGAGGTGGACAACTGGATGGACTTCTTCACCTACACCGATTTCGTCGACCGCGACGGTAAATTTCAGCTGCAGATGCTGAAATATTCCGCCTTCGCCCCACTCGGTCGCTCGATGTCTTACATGTTGCGAGAAGAGGCTTTTCACATGGGCACCGGCAACGACGGCCTTCGCCGGATCGTCGAGGCTGGAGTGATCCCGGCTTGGTTGATCCAGAAGTATCTGAATAAATGGATCTCCAGTTCGTACGACTTGTTTGGGACCGACAATTCGTCCTCGGCGCACTGGGCCTACGTCTGGGGAGTCAAAGGCCGCTACGACGAACCGAAGAATCTGCAAGAAGCAAAAGTCGACGAATTGAACGACTACAACCGCCATCTGTATCGCGACGAAGTCGCCGGACTCATCGAGCGATTTAACAGCGTACTGAAGCCAGGCGAACCAAAACTATACGCACCCAACATTAAATTTAATCGCAACATTGGACGCTGGGCGGGGCAGAAATTCCATGCCCAGACTGGTGAGCCTATCGACGACAAGCACTACGAAGAGCACATAAAAGATTACATGCCGACGGCTGCAGATAAGAAGCTCTTGCTGGACATTATCGCCAATGAAAAGAAATGGATTGCAGCCAAAGAGGGAGCGCGCGATCCGCTCGCGTCAATCGGCGAAGTTCGCAAATCGGCGATCAATTTATAGCTCGAATAAACACGACCAAGATGGTTTCTGAACGCGATGATTACTCAATCACTCACGAGGTTTTCCCGAATCACTCTTGACTTGGAGCCGCCGCTCGCCCGCATTGTTCTGAACAATCCTCCGCTCAATGTGATCGACATCCCCATGATGGACGAACTTGAAGAGGCTCTGACCGAGATCGAGGCGCGGGTCGAAATCTCTGTTCTGATTATTCGCGGATCTCAACGAGCTTTTTCCGGCGGGGTCGACGTTGCTGCCCACACTCCCGACAAAGTTGAGCAAATGCTCGCGAAGTTCCACCGCATAATCCGCGCGCTGGTTGGCTCGAAAAAGGTGACCATCGCTGCAGTCCACGGCCATTGCCTGGGCG
This sequence comes from Terriglobales bacterium, assembly GCA_050012915.1. Lineage (GTDB taxonomy): Bacteria > Acidobacteriota > Terriglobia > Terriglobales > Acidobacteriaceae > JABDBE01. Next base: position 3,845 of record JBEKGG010000307.1, read on the forward strand.
GAGGCGCCGAGATTGCAATGGTCTGCGATCTGGCATTCACCTCGGAACTCGCTACCTGGGGATTTCCCGAGATCAAGCTGGGATGTTATCCGCCCGTCGCGGTCACCGCGTTGGCGGCTCTGGTCGGACAGAAGCATGCCGCCGATCTGGTGCTTACCGGGCGCACAATCTCCGGCAGGGAAGCGGCCAGCATCGGCTTAGCGAACGCAGTTGTGCCTGAAGTCGACCTCGACCACGCGGTGCAGGATGCGGTGCACCATCTTTCGCAATTGAGTTCAGCAACTCTAGCCTTGACCAAGAAGGCAATTTACGGCTGGGATTCGATTCACTTCGACAAAGGTCTGGCGCGGGCGGAGAAGATTTATTTTGAAGAGTTGATGAAAACGGAAGATGCGCAAGAGGGAATAAATGCCTTTCTTGAGAAGCGGCCGCCTGTGTGGAAGGGCAAGTAGAAATGTCCAAGCTCTGACTTCTAGCTCGATTTTTGGCTAGAAGCTAGAAGCTGAGTTTAGCAATGAAAAAAGAACTCATCGAACTACGGGTCAACGGCCGCCCGCATGAGCTCGCCTTCGAGCCCAGCAAACTGCTGCTCGATGTGCTTCGTCAGGATATCGAGCTCACCGGATCCAAACGCGGCTGCGACGACTCCTCCTGCGGCGCATGCACTGTGCTGGTTGACGGTATCCCCATGATGTCGTGCGCACTGCTGGCCGCCAGTTGTGAGGGACAGGAAATTACGACGGTCGAGGGTGTGAGTGAGCATGGAAGCCTTGCCGCCATTCAGAAAGCCTATGGCGATTGGGGCGGAGCGCAGTGTGGCTATTGCACTCCAGGATTCATCATGACCGTCAAGCATCTGCTGGCTGAAAATCCGGAGCCGACGGAGCAGGAGGTTCGCGCCGCGCTTAGCGGGAATCTTTGCCGATGCACGGGCTACAGCCAGATGTATCAGGCCATCAAGGCTGCGATTGATGCCGAACAAAAGGGAATGGCAGCAGCAAAGTGAAATCGCACTCTAATTGTGTCATTCCGAGCGAAGCGAGGAATCTGTAGTGGCGAACGACCAACGACCGCTGATCAACGAAGTAACGACCAACGGCTTTTCTATTATCGGCAAGCCCACTGCCATGGTCGACGCTGCAGGCAAGACCACCGGAGCTGGTAAATACACCGACGATCTCAGCCTGCCCGGAATGCTCATCGGGAGAATCCTGCAT
>JBEKGG010000308.1:0-9596 GCA_050012915.1 Terriglobales bacterium
TTGCGCCTGCATCCATGCGCTCGATCGAGTAGCGCACCGCGCCGGCTGAACCGCGCCAGGCGATTAGTCCCCCGATCACAATCGAAGTAATCACGGGAGCAGGCGGCGTCGCGTGTTTCGGCAAGGGCGTGCCCGACATCGTGTAAGCGTGCGCGCGAAGTTGCTGGGCACGCGCGGCCATGTCGTCAGCGGAATTCACCAGCGTCTTGATGCCGGGATAATAAAGCGCCCACCACTGGCCGGTTTCGCCGGTCTCGGCGTAGGCAGCATTGTTGCTGTCGGCGGGAATCGGTTGGAACCCGAAATTATCGAGATGCGCCTGAAGCGCCCAGAATCCATCTCCGGAAACATTCGGATCTTTGGCCAGAGCGTCAAGAACATTTTGCAGATCCTTCTGCGTCTTCCAGTCGGTTCGGTCCCAGCCAAATTCGTTCACGATGAAAGCTTTGCCATGGCTCGTCACCGCAGCGGCATCGAGGCCAAACGTTTCCGCCGTCGTGTGCTCACCGGTGCCAAGAAGCGCGTCCCAATGGGGATAGTATTCGAATGTCACCAAGTCTGTACTTTTGTTGTCGAGAACTTTGGGATACGCGCGAAAAATTCCCGTCGTGTCCAAATAAAGATGGCGCGGATCTTGCTGCTTGATGTGTTCGCCGATGGTTTCGACCCAATCGGAAATCTGTCCCAGCGCATTCGGCCCGCCGCCCATCAGCAACGCAATCAGGCCGCACATGTTGCAATCTTCCCACGCAAGAATCGTGGGATCATCCTTGTAGCGCACGCCGGTCAGCGCATTTACGTGATTCAGCACCGCATCGATATGCTTTTCGTACGCCGCGATGAGCGCAGGATCGGTAAAGAAGTCTTGCGGATTCTTCTTCCCCGTCCACGCCAGATACTGCCCGATGCCCCCAAGCGTGCAGGTCGCACAATCACCCACCAGCGTGATAATGATCCGCACGCCATTCCGCTTCGCCACGACTAGCGCGTAATCGGACGCTTGGAACGCCGCTTCATTGAACTGTCCCAACTCAGGTTCAACGCACAAAGCGCAACCCACGGTATCGCCAATGGTCTGCGCCCGCGCCACGCGTGCGCCCATCTCCGCGGCGGTTGCAAACGCATCGTCGATTTCGAAATGACTCGGATAGCGCGGTCCCATGGGATCGTGCGGCCCGTAGCCTTCGAGACCCAGCCACTCTATGTTCGGCCCGCTATATCGAAATGGCGTTCCGTGCAGCGTCAACTTGGTCCCCGCGCGCTGCACGAAATCGTCGGCGTGTTCGGTTTGCCCTTGAGCGCGGAGGGCTGGCAGAACTGTCAGCAACAAAGTCGCAACTAGAATTAGTCGCGTAGCCGTCGTCTCCGTTTCTCTCGTTTCATCTCTAGCCATCGGCCTTCTTCACCGCCAGCTCCGCGCCCTGGAATCCAATCTTGCTGTGCGTCCCGTCGCAAAACGGTTTGTTAGTCGATCCGCCGCAGCGGCACAGCGCAAAGGCAGGCTTGCCGGACAAATCGTATTTGTTGCCGCTGGCATCCACGAGGTCGATCGCACCTTCGGGAGCTTCGACGACGAACGGACCGTTGGGTCGGATAGTGACTTTAACTGTAGCCATGAGACCTCCTATTGAGAATATGTTGAGTTATGAAGATATCAGCTTTGATCTACTGGCTTCCAGCGCTCCAACGAAAAAAGCAGATTCCTCGCTGCGTCCGGAATGACAAAGCTGGGAGGGTGCCGAAGGCGGGGGACAAATCAAGGGATACAAATGAGGAACCGGGTGACCCGGAAGCCAGAAGCCGGGACCTGGAAGTCAGAGGCCAGAAGCGTTCTCAAGCCACTGCCAATCTCACCCCAATCAAACTGTGATAGAGCCGCACATATTCATCGATCATGCGCTTGGCAGTGAAGCATTCGCGGGCGCGCTGATAAGCCCGAGTCGCATATCCGCGGCACAGATCGCGATGCTCATGCAATCGCCGAATCACATCCGCCAGGCTTTCTGCGTCATTGGCTTGAAAGTAAATCGCGGCGTCGCCCCAAATCTCGCGGTAAGAAGGAATATCGTTCGCCACGATGGCGCAGCGCGAGAACGCGGCTTCGAGCGGAGCCATTCCAAAAGCCTCATATCTCGACGTAGCCGCATAAATCGACGCCCGGCTGTACAGCGTGCGTAGTTGGGCTTGCGTCTGCGGCCCTTTGATCGCCACACGAATCTCGTCGATCGAAACTTTCACATCCGTGCGAATTGGAATCTCAATATCGGCAACCGGCGTGTCCGCGCCAACAATGCAAACTGGCAGAGGGTGGGTGTGTTGAGTCAGCAGGCCGACTTGCTTGCTCGCATCGCACAAACGGCCCACAGCCAGCACGGAATCATCCTTGCTCACGTATGGATTAAACGAAACCGGATTTCGCCCGTTATAAATCACCACATCCCGCCGCGGGCGCGTATAGCAATTTCGAATTGCATCCAGCATCCATACCGAGGGAGCGACCACAGCGGTGGCGTGCCACAACCCACGTGTCACCACCTCCCGATACCAGCGCATCCAACGGCTCTCTTTGATTTCCTGCCCGTGGGTTTCCTTCCACCAGCTGATCAAGTCGCCGTGCGCGACCACTACACGCGGAGTCTCGACCGGAAGATTTCCATAGCACAATTGATTCAAGTGCAGGAGATCAGGTTTGAGTTCCTTCACCAGAGCGGTGAGATAAGCGGAAGAATCGCTGAGATCCTGTTCGGCTCCATGCATCCACTCGAGGCGAAACGCAGTCGGACGGTATTCCAGCCCTTGCAGTTCATCCATCCACGAAGTTTGCTGGGGCAGGGGAATATCGCCCAGGCTCACCAGCGTGACGCGCACCCCTCGGCTCACCAGCCCAGTGACCAATTCTTGCGTGTAGGTCCACACCCCGCTCAACGTATCGGTCGTCACAAGGACGTGCACAAGGCTCTCCTGCGATATGGTCGCGCAAGTGTGGCGTGGGCTAAGCCCCGCGTGCTGTTCTCGCGACCAAGCGACCCATTCTATTTCGGAATCAGGATAAAACTGAAGTAATTCTTTTCAGATAAGCCGAATCTGCAGAGTGCAAAATCTTGCAACCTTCTGCAAGCAATTGAGCCGCAACGCTCAAGTTACAATGAATTCATGCTCCGCTTGATGTGCATTACCGCTCATCCTGACGACGAGGCCGGAGGCTTCGGTGGCTCATTGCGCTTGTACCGCGATCGGGGCGTCGAAACCAGCGTCGTCTGCCTTACTCCCGGACAAGCCGCCACTCATCGCGGCGGCGCGGCAAACGACCAGGAACTAGCGGCCGCGCGCCGCAAAGAATTCGCCGCCGCATGCGAAATCCTGAAGGTCTCGAAGGGAATCGTGCTGGACTATCCCGACGGCCAACTCCATCGCCAGGATCTTTACAAAGTGGTTTGCGACTTGACGCTGCACATTCGCCGATTCCGTCCCCACGTGGTCATGACTTTCGGCCCCGACGGTTCGGTCACCGCCCATACGGATCACTCCATGGCCTCGGTTTTCGCCACGCTGGCTTTCCACTGGGCCGGACGCAGCAACCGCTATCCCGACCAACTCACCGCGGAAGTCACTCCTCACCGAGCCCAGAAGCTTTACTACAGCACCGCCGACTTCGCGCTCCCCGAACGTCAACCAGTCACGCTACCGCCCGCGACCGCGATCATTGAAATTGGAGATTACCTCGAGACGAAAATTGCCGCATTCAAAGCTCATACCAGCCAGTCGCCATTGTGGCCCATGTTCGAATCCCACGTTCGTCAGCGCGGACGCCAGGAGATGTTTCATCTCGTCGCCAGGATGACCTATGGGTTAATCGAACAGGAGACCGATCTGTTCGCGGGAGTTAAGGAAAATATTTAGCGCGAAGTTTCCGTCAAACGTGATTAATACGTGAACGACTGAATCGCACCCACCCCAATAGAATTGGTAACGTCGACAAATCCGCTGCGCTCGGTGGGATGAATCGCCATATGTACGGGGAATACGTCGAATCGTTGAGTGACGAAGTTGAATCCGTTGAGCGCCTCCAGCAGCGTTCCCTGCCTGTTGTACACGTGGATTGTGCTGAAGTTGGAATTTGGCTGCTGGCTGGAAATGGGTTGCGCCACCAGGAATAATTTATGGATGGGATGGGATCGAATTCGACGTCGACTCCGGTGCAGGCGTTGTCGCAGTTTTCTGGGATGAACGGCAGGATCACTTCAAAACCCGTCTGATTCTTGAGATCGTAGAACTCTACGCCGGCATCCCCAAATGTTGTCGTCACCGCCATATCGTCTTCGGAATCGACGGCGATGCCCATCACCTGCCCCGATCCAATGCCCGCAAATGATTTGATCTTGCCGGTGGCCACATCAATCTGGTCAACGTAGGAAATCCCAAAATCAGTGGTTCCGACCATTACTACGGCGCTATTGGTTTTGGTATTGAGCCCAATGATCCCAGGAACAGACGTGATCTGAACCACCGGGCCGAACTCATTCTTCGCCACATCGGAACCAACTACATATTCCATCATCGTGCTGAAATCGTAGAACTGAAAGGCATTCATGGACGTGCCCTGGTTGCGGCTCACGCCCTCAATCTCAGCGGTTTTCTTAAAAGGAGATAGCCACGAACCGGTGACTTGATTCCCGTCGAGTGGATTCAGCACCGGGAAACTCATTTGAAGATGATCGAAGGTTGGACTGTGCTGATGTTCGACCAGTCCCACGGACGTTCCCACGACTCCCCAGGTAACGTCATCGTCTCCGCAGCCCTTGGACTTGCCTCTTCGAACTACCTTGATAATCTTGCCGCTCTTCTGGTCGAAGGTTTCGCTAGCGTAGGGGCAACTGCCGTATCCGATCCCCTCGCTAAGAAAGCCCTCGGTGCCGTTCTGATCGACATCAAATCCGAAAATCGTGCCGCCCAGCTTGGGATGCACGATTACTTTGCCGGCACCCTTCGGAGTTTTGGAAACGCTTTTGGAAGTTTGCGCCGCTGCGAAAGCGAAGCAGCCGAGCAAGGCGGAAAATTTAACGTTTCGCATGTTGGGGTCCCGTCCATTGCTGAGTATGGCGCGATCAAACCGGCCGGCTCACAGATGTACAACGATGGCCCAACGGTTGTGTCAACAATTTGTCAAATATTTGCAACGTCCCGGAGACTTCTTCATGACCGCAGTTGATGCAGATAATCCTGCAGCGCCTGCAGAAATTCCAGCAACGAGCCGTGCGGGCCGAAAGGCGACGGAGCCAAAGTAAGGATCAACATTACTAGAGCAAAACCAGCAATCCATCTCCGCGCGCCCGTCACTCCTGGCCATTCGGCGACCATCGGATGCCGCATTCCGCTGATCCGCAACAGGACGGCCCAGATTAACCATCCCGCCCAGAAATAAAGCGCCATCGGGATCAGCGCAAGAATCGTCAGCCGCGAAACCGTTTTATGCGCGCGGGGCGCAAGCGAAAAGACGATGTGCCCGCCGTCGAGTTGCCCTCCGGGTAAGAGATTGAGTGCCGTAGCGAACATCCCCACCCAAGCGGCGACCGCAGCTGGATGGAGATAAACAGCGTCTAATGTCGACCCTCCGCGCGGAAGCATTGCCCAGATAAGCCGAAAAATCAGCGGGTATTGCAGTTGAATCTCGGGAGCAACTGCGGATGGCAGTACCGTCTTGGACAGTGGCAGAGCAAGAAGCAGGACAACTAAAGCTGTCGAAAATCCCGCGATTGGCCCCGCAACGCCGATGTCAAATAACGCGGCGCGAGAACGGATCGGCGATCGTATCCGAATGAACGCCCCCATGGTTCCGAACAGCGAAGGGAACGGAATGAAGAATGGCAGTGTGGCTGACACACCATAGTGGCGGCAGTACAGATAATGTCCCATTTCGTGGGCCATTAAAATGAGCATGAGGGTCAGGGAAAACGGAATTCCGAGCAGAATATTCGACCCTTGCAAGGCCCACGTTAGCGGGAAAACGCTGGTGATGCTGTCATCGCTGGTGTAAAAGAACGGCTGGTTGTGCAGGAAGTTGAATTCCATTCGCGCACCCACGACCAGCGTGGTAAAAATCGTCGCCAACAACAGCACGACGTGCAGCCAGTAACGCTGCTTTGGAGGCTGCACCACAAAAACTTCGACGGGACGGTAATAATCGGTGGTCGAAGAAGAAGAAACTGGGGGAAGAAATTCAGGCATCAAGGTTCCGCATTGTCAGGGCTAGAACAAATGTGGGCAGGAACGCCCGCATCTACATCGTACGCGAGACACGGCGTCTCAGTCGATGGCTTGCAGTTCTTTGCCCGGCTTGAAGCGCACCGCTTTGCCCGGCGGAATGGAAACCTCAGCGCCGGTGCGTGGGTTGCGCCCGATGCCGGTCTTGCGAGGCCTGACATTGAATACGCCGAACCCGCGCAGTTCAATGCGATCGCCTTTGGCCAGCGATCGCTTCATGCTGCCAAAAACGGTTTCCACTGCCAATTCGGCCTTGGTCTTCGTGATTCCGGTTTTGTTTACCACTTCATTGATGATGTCGAGCTTGATCACAGTTGGCTCCCCTCGAGCGATGGAGTCAGTAACAATGCACCAAGTGATTGATGCTAAGGAACATATGAGAGATTGTCAACGGGAGGTTATCTGATCAGTCAAAACAAGAAACGGGGCGGCGGGCTTCAGGCGTCAGCGCGACTCCAGCAGCCAGGAGCCTAATGCCTATTTCCTGAGGTTCTCGCCTTCCTTAAACATGTACTTAATCGCAGGCTTGTAAATCATCAGGTTGGGCGTACCACTGCAAGTCACCTTGAGGCAGCTCTTGTCGTACCACTCAATCACGCCATGAATCTCTTCGCCATCACGTAGCACGATGACCATCGGGGTTCGCGCCTGCATCTGTTTCTGATAATAGAAATTCTCGGCGTTGGTTTGTTCGGGGGGTGCTACTTTGCGTCCGCCGCCGTTGCGGTCGTTTCGATCATTGCGCTCGTTGGACCGCTCGGGGCGATCCCGCCGCTCCGCCACAGGTGGCGTTGCGGTTCAGCGAAGGACGAATCAGCTTCCGGTTGGCAAAACTTTCAGGTTCGGTTGTCCGTTCGTCCGGCATGGAATCAACCGCATCTTTCATGGCCATAGCTTCACCTGTTTGACACGCTTTTTACGCGGGCCACAACCCGGCGCGACTCTGATTGTGGATTTTGAAGGCGTGAACTTTTCACTACCGTAGCACAGGACCGGGAGAGATGACAATCCTCAACTTGGCGTCGCTGCTGTCGTTGATTCGAGGAGAGTTCAAGGCGCAAAAATAAAAGCAAAACTGAGCAAAGTAGTAGTTTGTTTTTGGTGTATATTGTGATCGCTGATTTGCCCTGCCGGAAGGCAGAAACCATCCCCAATGCCCCCTGGGGAAGCGGGATTGCGGTTTTCCACTATTCCGCAAAGTTTTTCAACCGTGGCAGTTTTCGCGGACGGAATAGCTTGTTTTATTGTTGCACCGCAGCCCGACTCGCGGTTACCTTGATTGGTTCTATTCTTGCCCCGCTAAGGAAGAATTATGAGGATGTCCCGGAGATCTTGTTTACCGCGCGCAATCGCGGTGTTGCTTGCCTTTTGTTTCGCGAGCGGCGTCGCAGTTGGCGCCGATAAGCCCCATTACATTGTGACCAATGACGATGTGCCGCCCAGCCTCGCCACCAGCGTCACCTTCTACACCGTCGCGACCACCGGTCAACTGGCCATGAAAGCCAAAATTTTGACCGGGCGCGGTGGCATCGGGGGCGGTTACTTTGCTGCCAATCGGGTAAATGTGCTCGACAGCGGAAACGCCGAATGTGTCTATGCTTCCGACGCTCAGACTGGAGAGATCCAGGGGATCGACGTTGCAACTCTAAAGATTGCTGGCCACGCGAATGGCTCCAAGCAAGACACCGGAGCCTCCAACGGCATTGGCTTGGCCATGAACTCCAAATATATCTATGCCAGTTTCACCGACTTCAGCACCATCGGAACCTTCGAGGTGCAGCCGGGTTGCAAACTCAGCTTTGTCGGGGACATCACCGTGGCCGGCCTGCAAGGCGGCGTGGTCGACGGCATGGTGATCCACGGCGACATCATGGTCGTCACCTATGGCGACGGCTCGATCCAATCTTTCAACATATCGGCGGGCGTTCCGGTATCGAATGGCGATGAACAGAATTCTACCGGTTCGAGCCGCGGCAATACTTATCCCAGCGGTGTCGATATCACGCAGGATGGACATTACGCCATCTTCGGCGACACCTCTCCGTTCACCGTAGTCGAAGTCTCCGATATTTCCTCGGGCAAGCTGACTCCGACGGTGTTTTATCGCTTGGGGAATGCGAAGAATTCCAGTAACATTCTGCTGAGCCCGGACGAGTCGCTGCTCTACATCAGCAACAATCAATCGGGGAACATCACGGCGGCGTTTTTTGACAAGAGCACGGGCAAAGTTTCAAGAGGTTGCGTCTCCCGGCCGCTCAAGGGTTTCGTGACGGACTGGTCTTATACCGCGTCTCTGGCTTTGGAAGAAATCACGGGGACTGGCGGAATGATTTATGTCGCTGAGTTTGGCGCGCCCTCCTCGATCGGAGAGGTGGAGGTGAAATCAGCGAGCGGAAAGTGCACCCTGACCGAATCCTCCAGATCGCCCATCGCAGATCCTAACAGTCCGGGGTTGTTGTCCATCGGAGCTTTTCCACCTCGGCCGTTCTAACCGAAATCTGCTTTTAGATATTTGCTAACCATCCTCCTAAGCGGGTTTTCTTTTGTGAGTCTGCACGCCCAGTGCCCCGCCCGTCCCGACGCCGGCACCGTGGTTCAGGATGCCCTCGCTCTGACTAGCGTCAATGGCGTTCTCAGTGCCGAATTCACCATGAAGCACTCGGTCGATATCGCCGGCTTCAATCATTATTGTTACATCTACGACACCACCAAGGGTGAGGCCGAGGCCCCGACGTTGCGCCTCCATCAAGGCGACCATCTCGTTCTCGACGTCAAGGACCGCATTGAAAGCGATGACGACTCGGGCGGGATGAGCGGAATGGAAATGTCTGGCGCCCCGGTTTGCGGCGACACCGGAACCCCGACTTTGGCTTCGACCAATGTCCACTTCCACGGTTTGAATGTTCCGCCGGTCTGCCATCAGGACGACGTTCTCACCACTTTGATTCAACCCAACAAACCCGCCTTTCGTTTTGACATGCAGATTCCAACCAACGAGCCGCCGGGACTCTATTGGTATCACCCTCACATCCACGGGTTCACCGAGTTCCAGGTCAACGGAGGCGCGGCCGGAGCGCTGATCGTCGAAGGCATGGAAAAGGTACGGCCGGAAGTCTCGGGACTTACTCAGCGCGTGTTCACTATCCGCCAGCAGTACTTGGTTCCCTGGATTCCCGGTCCCTACCAGTTGACCATTAACTTCCAGGTCGCCGCTTCTCCCAGCTTTCCTGCTCCCATCATTAAGATGAAGCCCAACGAGAAGCAGTTCTGGCGCGTGGCCAATGCGACAATTCAGGATTTCATGCCCTTGCAGGTTTGGTTTAACGGCAAGCCTC
>JBEKGG010000309.1:0-5042 GCA_050012915.1 Terriglobales bacterium
AAGCCCTTCCTGTTAATGCTTCTGGATATGGGGAGCGGCCTGCGGTCGGATAAGAATGAGAAGGCCCTCGACAAGATTCTGTCAGCACTTTCTCTCTCGACCCGGGAGACGGACGTTACCGGCTGGTACGAGAACAATTCGGTTGTGGGAGTCATGTTCACGGAATTTGGCGCCGAGGATCGCAACACAATACTCAGCACCATGATGACCAGGGTCAGTGAGACGCTGCGCAACCATTTGAGCTCGCAACAATTCGGTTTGATCAGCATTTCCTTTCATTTATTTCCGGAAGAGTGGAATCACGATATTCCGCAAAGGCCGAGCAATCCCACACTGTATCCGGACCTGGCGCGTCGCGATAATGCGAAAAAGTTCTTCTGCGCGATCAAGCGGATGATGGATATCGTGGGGAGCGCGTTAGCCCTGCTGCTTTTTGCTCCGATTCTTCTGGCCATTGCTATCGCCATAAAACTGACGTCAGAGGGCCCGGTTTTCTTTCGGCAGAAGCGAGTGGGGCAACACGGCGAACAGTTTGTTTTTCTTAAGTTCAGGTCAATGAAGGTCAATAATGACGCCAGTGTTCACAAAGCGTACGTCAAGCAGTTGATCGCCGGCAACGCGCAGAGTCAGCCAGGAAATGGCAACGGCAATGGCGTTTACAAACTGACCAAGGATTCCAGAATCACCCGTATCGGCGGTTTCTTACGACGAACCAGTCTTGATGAGCTACCACAATTCATCAACGTGCTGAAAGGCGAGATGTCCCTGGTTGGGCCGCGTCCCGCGATCGCCTACGAAGTCGAGGCCTACGACATTTGGCATCGCCGTCGGGTGCTCGAAGCTAAGCCTGGAATTACCGGACTGTGGCAGGTGAACGGACGCAGTCGCATTAAGTTCGATGACATGGTTCGCCTGGATTTGCGGTACGCCAAAACCTGGTCACCCTGGATGGATCTGAAAATTCTGCTACGGACTCCGGTCGCAGTCATGTTCGGCGACGGCGCCTACTAAAAAAATCTCCCCCTGCATATATGTCTACTGTTCTGCATCCCGCCAGCCGGCCGGTTGAACCGGTCTCGAATGAATCTATGCACAAGGGGAGTGGTGAAACTGTGGTTAAATTCGGCGTAGTCGGATACGGATATTGGGGCCCCAACGTGGTCAGGAACCTCGACCAGTTGGATGGTTCTACTGTGGTGGCGGTTTGCGACAAGAGCCCGACGGCACGCAAACGCATTCACAAATCCTACCCACACATCAAAGTCGTCTCCGATACCGCGGAGCTCATGTCATCGACTGATATTGATGCAGTCGCGATCGTGACCCCGGTGTGGAGCCACTATGAACTTACCAAGGCCGCACTGGAAAACGGCAAACATGTGTTTGTCGAGAAGCCCTTTACCAGCGATTCGGGGCAGGCGGAGGAGCTCATCAACCTTGCGGCAAAAAAGAATCTGAAAATCATGGTCGATCACACCTTCCTGTTTACCGGAGCGGTGAAAAAGATCGGCCAACTGCTCGAGGAAGGCACGCTGGGGAAGATTTACTACTACGATTCGACGCGGGTTAATCTTGGCCTGTTCCAGCACGATGTGAACGTGATCTGGGATCTCGCTCCTCACGACCTTTCGATTATCGATCATCTGATCAAGGAAACTCCTGAAGCTGTTTCGGCTACCGGCCAGACCCATCTCAACGGCCATGAGGACGTGGCGTTCATCACTGTCTATTTCCCCAACAAAATCATCGCCCACATCAACGTCAACTGGCTTTCGCCGGTCAAGGTCCGCACCACGCTGATCGGCGGCGAGAAGAAGATGCTGGTCTGGAACGATCTCGAAGCCGACGAAAAGATTAAGGTCTACGACAAAGGCGTGCACATCACCAGCCGGGAAGGCCTGTACAACTTGCTAGTGAACTACCGCTCCGGCGATATGTGGGCGCCGCAGGTTGAACAGATCGAGGCCCTGCGTCAGGAACTCGCGTATTTCATCGATTGCATTGCCAACGATCACAAACCGTTCAACGATGGCGAGGCCGGCCTCCGGGTCGTGAAACTCCTGGAAGCAGCCAACCAGTCCGTGCAAAAAAGAGGCGCCCTGGTTCACCTCTAATGCCTCGCGTCTAGAACTCCTGTCTACTCTATGAATCTGAATCCACATGTTTGTATCGCGCCCAACGTGAAGCTTGGCCGGGATGTGAAACTTTCCAAGTTCATCAATCTCTACGGATGCGAAGTCGGCGACGAAACCAAGATCGGTGCCTTTGTTGAGATTCAGAAGAATGCGGTGGTTGGCAAACGTTGCAAGATCTCAAGCCACACTTTCATCTGCGAAGGGGTCACGATCGAAGACAACGTATTCATCGGTCATAGTGTCACCTTCATTAACGATTCCTACCCGCGAGCGACAACCGCCGAGGGCGGCTTGCAGACCGAAGCCGACTGGAAGGTCGAGCGAACTTTGGTCAAGAAGGGCGCGTCGATCGGTTCGGGCTCCTCGATTCTCTCTAATATCACCATCGGCGAAAACGCCATCATCGGGGCCGGAAGCGTTGTGACCAAAGATGTGCCCGCAAACACGATCGTTGCGGGAAATCCAGCAAGAGTGTTACGTCAAATCGAAGAAGTTTTGGAGATAACTGAATGAGTGTAAATGGCAATATTCCTTTCTTAGATCTGATTACTCCACATATGGAGCTCGAAAAAGAGCTCACCGCGGTGTTTCACAAAGTTCTGGCCACGGCCGGCTTCATCGGCGGTCCCATGGTTGAAGAATTCGAAAGTGCGTTTGCAAAGTTCTGCGACACCGACTATTCCGTCGCCTTGAGCAGCGGAACCGACGCTCTGCGCTTTGCTCTCATGGCCTGCGGCATCCAGCCTGGCGACGTAGTCGTGACCGTGCCCCACACTTTCATCGCAACCACGGAAGCCATTTCGCAAGCGGGCGCGCTTCCCGAGTTCGTGGATATCGACGAGCAGACCTACAACATGGATCCAGAGAAGCTTCGCGAGTATCTCGAGGTCCAGTGCACCAAGGATAAATCCGGCAAACTCATCAGCCGCCGGAGCGGCCGGCCAGTGACTGCTGTCATTCCAGTCCATCTTTATGGGCAGATGGCGGACATGGATGCGATTCAAGAGCTAGCGGATCGATACGGGCTCACCGTGATTGAAGACGCGTGCCAGGCCCACGGCGCTGAATATTTTTCCAAAAAACACAACCGCTGGATGAAGGCAGGAACGATGGGCCGGGTCACCGCTTTCAGTTTCTACCCGGGAAAGAATCTGGGAGCTTGTGGGGAAGCTGGAGCCGTGACTACGAACGACGCCGTGTTAGCCAACAAGATAAAGATGCTGCGCGATCATGGTCAGGCCAAGAAGTATTTTCACGATATCGAGGGCTACAACGGAAGACTGGACGCCATGCAGGCTGGAATGCTGCACGTGAAGTTGGCTCACCTCGCGAAGTGGAATGCCCAGCGTCGGGAACGCGCGGCTGAGTACGCGCGACTGCTGTCCGCTGCGCCGGACGCAGTGACTCCGGTGTACGAGCCTTCCTGGTCACGCGCTGTGTATCACCTTTATGTTGTTCGCACCGACGATCGCGAAGGAATGATGTCACACCTCAAAACCGCGGGCATCGGCACGGGAATCCACTATCCGGTTCCCCTGCACCTGCAAAAGGCTTACAGTTCGTTGAACTACCACCGAGGCGACTTCCCGGTCGTCGAGAAAATTGCGGCTGAGATCGTATCTTTGCCGATGTTCCCGCACATCACTGCGGACCAGCAGGCGCATGTCGTGAAGGAAGTCGTGCACTTCGCGCGACTCTCTCGCAGGCCCAAAGAAGCGGCACGAGAACCCAGGGAACTGGCCAAAGCGGAACGAATGGCATAACAACCTCGCCAACACCTCCTCCTTCGATTTTTCTATGAGCAGTAGAAAACTAAAAATCGGACTTCTCGGTTGCGGTACTGTCGGGCGTGGCCTGGTCGAACTGGTCAACCGAAGCTCTTCGTTGATCAGGCAGCGAACCGGGGCGGAGCTGACGATTACAAAAATCCTGGTACGGGATTTGCAGAAGGAGCGTCCCGGCGTCGACCGTTCTCTTCTAACCATCCATCCCGAGAAGGTGATCGAGAACGGTTGCGACATGGTGGTCGAACTGGTTGGTGGGATTGAGCCTGCCCGCAGCTTTATCCAACAATCGCTCGCTTGCCGGAAGCATGTTGTGACCGCGAACAAAGCGCTCCTTGCACTCGACGGGTTCGGCTTGATGAAGGCGGCGGAAACTCGCAAGGTGCGGCTCGGATTTGAAGCCAGTGTCTGCGGCGGCATTCCCATCATACGGGCGCTGCGGGATGGGCTGGTCGGCAACAACATTCAGAGTCTGAGCGGCATTCTCAATGGCACGTGCAATTTCATCCTGACGCGCATGACCGAAGATCGTGTCAGCTTCGACGCTGCCCTCCGGGAGGCGCAGGCCAAAGGTTTTGCCGAGGCCGATCCGTCGCTCGACGTCGACGGTCACGATGCGGCGCAGAAGCTTAAGATTCTGGCGGAGCTGGCGTTCCATGCAGAGATCGCTACGGATACGGTCCCGGTGCAGGGAATTCGCGACATTACGGCTTCCGACATCGAAGCTGCAGCAGAGTTCGGCTACGTCATCAAGCATTTGGCCAGCGTGGAATTGGTGAACGGCGATGTCTCGCTGCGCGCCGCACCGATGCTGCTGGCGAAGGCACATCCCTTGGCAGGGGTCCGCGATGAGAATAATGCCGTATTGCTGCGCGGCGATGCGGTCGGCGAGATGCTGTTTTCCGGCAAAGGAGCGGGCGCCCTGCCGAGCGCCAGTGCGGTGCTTTCCGATGTTGTGGATATTGCTTGTCACAAGGGCGGTTTTGCCATGAGTTCGGAAGGTCGGGTGAACGCCACGGCCCAGAGCTATTTCGGCAAACATTATTTGCGTTTCACGGTTGGCGATCCCAGTGCGATTGGCCCCATCACTACGGTGCTCGAACGAAACGGAGTGAGCGTGGCG
>JBEKGG010000310.1:0-5035 GCA_050012915.1 Terriglobales bacterium
CAAGAAATGGTGCGGAACATTCTTGCCGCCATGCGAGACGACATTCTTAGCCGGCCCTGGATGAGCGACGAAACCAAAGAGCGGGCGATGGCCAAAATCGCCACCTTCAATCCCAAGATTGGCTATCCCGACAACTGGAAGGACTACAGCAAGGTCGATATTCGCCGGGATGTATTTTTTGAAGATTATCTTGCGGCGCGGAGTTTTGTTGTGGAAGACGACCTTCAAACCATCGGAAAGCCGGTCGACCGCGGCCGCTGGGGAATGACGCCGCCCACCTCGAATGCCTACTACAATCCCCGCTGGAACGAGATCGTCTTTCCCGCCGGCATTCTGCAACCTCCGGGATTCGATGTCAATGCCGTCGATGCCGTGAACTACGGATCGATTGGGGTCGTGATCGGCCACGAAATATCTCATGGCTTCGACGACCAGGGCGCGAAGTATGACTACCTGGGAAGTTTGCGAAACTGGTGGACGCCAGCTGATCTGGCGCAATTCCAGCAGCGCGGTGCGTGTGTGGCGGATCAGTTCGATAATTACTTCATAGAACCCGGCGTCCACCACAATGGCAAAATGGTGCTCGGCGAGAGCATTGGCGACCTGGGCGGCGCGAAGATTGCATTTCTGGCTTATGAGAAATCGCTCGTGGGCAAACCGCGCCCTCCTGATGTCGATGGCTTTACGCCCGAGCAGCAATTCTTCATCGCCTGGGGACAATGGCGCGGAGACGCCATCCGCATCGAAGAACAAAGAGTCATGATGCAATCCGACCCGCACCCGATCGGAAAATATCGGGTCATAGGCCCGCTGTCGAATCTTCCTGAGTTTCAAGCGGCGTTCAGCTGCAAGGCTGACGCGCCAATGGTCCGGCCCCCAGATAAACGCTGTGACGTGTGGTGATGGCACGCCCGCAGTCCGGCTGGGCCGGAATATTTCTGCGAGGTTGCATGAAGAAGCAGTTGCTTTGCCTCGGCGTCATGCTGATTTTCCTGGCCGGCAGTTTGTGCGCGCAGGATGGTCACCACCATGTTGATGCAAACCAGAAACTGGGGACGGTTTCGTTTCCTACGTCGTGCGCAAGTTCCGTGCAAAAGCCTTTTGAGCGTGGCGTGGCTTTGCTGCACTCCTTCTGGTACGACGAAGCAGACAAACAGTTTCAGTCGGTAGCCGCTCAGGATCCGCAATGCGCCATTGCCTACTGGGGTGAGGCGATGAGCCTGTTTCACCAGTTGTGGGCTCGCCCCGAAGAAGCCGATCTGAAACAAGGGTGGGATTTAATTCGCAAGGGCGAGGCGATTGGCGCGAAGACGCAGCGGGAGCGGGACTACATCGACGCGCTGGCCTTCTTCTATCGCGACTACGACAAAGTCGATCACGAGCAGCGCTGTATGGAGTATTCGCATGCAATGGAAAAGGTTTACCGCGACTACCCCAAGGACCATCAGGCGGCTGTGTTCTATGCGCTATCTTTGCTGACGTGGGCGCCCGACGCCGCTGCGGCGTTGGATAACGCGAAGCAGGCCATCGCGGTCCTGAACCCACTTTTTGCCGCTGATCCCAATAATCCCGGCATCGCCCACTATTTAATTCATGCGGCCGACGATCCGCGATTGGCGCAACTCGGATTGCCAGCCGCGCGCCGTTACGCGCAAATTGCCCCGGCGTCTCCGCACGCTCTGCATATGCCATCGCACATTTTTGCGAGACTCGGCTTATGGCAGGAAGATATTCAATCGAACCTTGCCACTATCGCAGCAACGCAACGACCGTCTGCCATTCATTTTGGGGCGGAGCATCAAGTCCATTCCATGGATTTTCTCGAGTACGCATATTTGCAAATTGGAGAAGACAGCAAAGCTGAAGCCATTTCGAATGGATTGGGGAATGTGCGCGAGCAAGACCTGGACAAGGGCCTCGACGGTTATCTCAACCAGATGCGCGCGCACTTCCCTGCCATGTATGTGCTCGAACGGCATCAATGGAAAGAAGCTGTCGCCCTGCAACCGCCGCCGGGAATTGAACCCGAAAACCGCCAAATCACCTACTGGGCGCGGGCGATCGGCGCCGGACATTTACGCGATGCGGCTGCGGCCCAGGACGCGGTCAATCAATTCGATGCGATGCTCGATGCCACGCGAAAGGGCATGCATCCTTATCGCGCCGATCGCATGAGCACCAATCACGATGAGGCCCACGCGTGGCTCGCGTTTGCGCAGGAACGAAACGATGACGCGTTGAAGTTGCTGCGCGCTGTCGCAGATAAACAGGACGCCGAAGGCAAGGGCGAAGTCGAATTGCCCGCGCGCGAAATGCTCGCCGACATGCTGCTGGAAACGGGCCGGCCACAAGACGCGCTGGCCGAATATGAGAAATCCATGAAGACCGATCCCAACCGGTTTAATGGCTTGGCAGGCGCGGCCAAGGCAGCCGAACTGGCGCATCAGCCCGAGAAAGCCAAGACTTACTACGAACAGCTATTGAAAAACTGCGACAACGGAGCCCACTCGGACCGGCCGGAACTCGCCCGCGCGCGATCGTTCACGCAATAATGTCGCGTTCAAGAAAAAAGCGTCGCGGGTTAGCGACGCTCTTTTCCTGTCCGGACGTTACAAAACTACTTTGTATCTGCGCTTGGCGTGGCGCCGAATTCGCGGCGTCCAATAGTACGTGCGGTTCGTGCCGCCATGGGAGGCATTCCCGCGGCTGCGCCATAGCGTTCCATCAGCATGGGTACCATGGCGCCTTCCGCTTCTTTTACAAAAGTCAGCGCGCCTTCGGCCGCCATGTCGATGCGAATGAAATCCCCCAGCCGCACCTGACCCGTGGCCACCAAATTCGCCAAAGGAAATACCAGGTGACGTTCGATCGCCCGCTTCAGGTGCCGCGCTCCATATTTCGGATCCGTGCCCTCTTGCAACAGGAAGCTCTTCACTTTGTCGGTGCAATTGAACACGAACTGGTTTGCGGCTGAAGCCATCAGAACGCGCTGCTGCACCATGCCCAGCTCAATATCGAGAATCTGCTCAAGGTGCTCCGGCCGAAGAGTCTTGAAAACCACGACTTTGTCGATGCGGTTCATGAACTCGGGCGTGAACTTGCGGCGAGCAGCTTCGACTGCGGTGCGATCAATCTTGTCGTCCAGGCTCGAATCCACCAGCTTCGGCTTGTGAGTAAAACCCATGCCACCGTCCACCAGGTTGCTCATCTCGCTGGTCCCCAGGTTCGAGGTCAGGATGATGATGCATTGCGACAGATCGACCCGGCGATTGTCGCCTAAAGTCAGCGTCGCTTTATCCAGAATGCCCAGCAGCAACTGCCAGAGCGCATCAGAAGCCTTTTCGATTTCATCGAAGAGCAGAATCGACAGCTTGAGCTTCTCGGTATGCCACTGATTCAGCGCTTCCTGCGTTAGCAACGGATGCGTCTCGCGATGACCCAGGTATCCCGGAGGCGATCCGATCAGCTTGGCGATTTCATGAGAGTGCTGGAACTCGGCGCAATCGATCTTAATGCAAGCCCGCGCATCTCCGAACAAAGTCTCGGACATGGCTTCAACCACGCGGGTTTTTCCCGATCCCGTGGGCCCCAGAAAAAGCAGATTTCCCACCGGACGTCCCGGAGGATTCAGTCCCGCCAGGAACATCTGGTAAATTTCGACCACCTTTTCGAGCGCGGCATCCTGGCCCACAATCTTGCGGCGCAAGGTGTTGTCAAAATCTCTGGCATCAGTACTGCGGCGGGTGGGGTCGAGCACTGTGTTAAGGACGTTTTTCATTCCGGGCGCTTCCTTTTCCTGGCTTTCCGTTGACTGCGCGAGAGTGCTGCACTCTTGGTGATTCGGGAGCGACAAATTCTGTCACTCTCCGGGCTGTTTGTCGACACCTTACTTAACGCATCGTCCCTTAGTGCAAATGACTCGCCATCCCCCGCGAACTGCCAATCGCTTATTCCTCCATAACTTAGATGCTGATGAAAGCCGGACGTGGCATTTCCATGACAGGGAGAAATCATGGAAAAGGAAATACTTTGCGCACGCGGGAAGTTCCTCTGGTAGCGGGGGTGAGCGATAAATATACCTCTACGGCCTTGACCACACGTAACTAGCACAGGAATTGGCCGCCCGCTAGCATCCGGAGAAAGCGCCATACGCGTTTTCACGGAGAAAAACTTGCGCCACGCTAGCTCGATTCTCATCATAGTTTTGTCTTGTCTGGCTTTAGGATTCGTTTCCTGGCGATTGGCATTTGAAGTACCGGCGTCGGCCGCCCAGTCCGGGCAAAATACTGAACTCGTGCGTACGTCGAATCCGGCGCCAACCCCTTCTAAGCCAGACGCCCACCCTGCAGTGGTCACGAGCATCGCCCCGCCGGGGAGCGCAGCCTACATAGCCAAGCGCGGAGACACCGTCACCTTGGTTGCCCATCGGTTTCTTTCGCAGACATCCTACTTGACTTCCAGCGAATTGGGTGAAGCCATTCGTCAGGCAAGCGGAAATCCGCAGGGCACCTATCTCAAGCCAGGACAAGAGCTGGTCGTACCGGGAATCCTGCCCTCGCCGATTGTCGAAAAGACCATTCCGGTGCCTCGCGATTTTGAAGTGCGCGCGATCTACTTAACCGGACTGATGGCGTCCAGCGATCACGGCCTGCGCATCATCAAGCATTGGCGCGAACTGGGCGGAAATGCCGTGGTTTTCGACGTGAAAGATAGCGATGGAAGCATCAACATTCCTTTCGATCACCCGCTTGCCGGCGGACACCACATTGCCATTCATGACCTGCCCAAATTCACT
Organism: Terriglobales bacterium; assembly: GCA_050012915.1. Taxonomy (GTDB): domain Bacteria; phylum Acidobacteriota; class Terriglobia; order Terriglobales; family Acidobacteriaceae; genus JABDBE01. Next base: position 4,796 of record JBEKGG010000310.1, read on the forward strand.
CACTTCCTGCATTCGCAGGGCATGCATGCGATTGCGCGAGTCGCCATCTTTCGCGACGAGCGGTTGGTGGTTGCGCATCCTGAGCTGGCGGTGAAATCCCATAAGACCGGCCAGCCCTGGCGTGAAAACGGGAAGCTGGTATGGACCGATCCCTCGCAACCCAAAGTACAGGAATACGATATCGCGCTGGCCAAGAAGGCCGCCGAAGCCGGCGTCGACGAAATTCAATTTGACTACGTT
>JBEKGG010000311.1:0-5030 GCA_050012915.1 Terriglobales bacterium
CTTCCGTAAAGGCCGGCTGTCGGGTTGCGATTTCTTTTCTGCAGTCGACGACATCCTCCAGAAGATGGATGACCGTTCTCCGGATGAATCGTTCCTGCGCTTTTTGACGCGGTGCTGCGAGGAATCAGGAAATAGCCCGCAACAACAGGAAGCGAAGGAACGAGCGTTGGCCTATGTTACCGGCTTCAACGCAGCCGATCCCGATCGAGTGGGTGTGCATTGGCTGGTGCAAGGGATGCGAGCGGAGGAAACAATCGAAGGGGATCGCGCTTTCCGCATAGCCAACGGGTACTCCGATTTGGTGGAAATTTTCCGACGAGAATTGGACGCGCTTAATGTCCACATTCAGACCGAAACCGTCGTGGACGCGATTGAGTGGACGAAGGGGGACGTCGAGATCGCAGCCCACGGAGCCGGCGGCGCGCAGAAGGTTTCCGCAGGACGCGTACTCGTGACACTGCCGTTGGCGTTGTTGCAAGCCACGGCGGACGATCACGGCGCGGTGCGGTTTACTCCGCCATTGCCGCACACAAAGCTGGAAGCGCTCAAGAAGCTGGAGATGGGCAAAGTCATTCGCGTCACTCTTCGTTTTCGTCAGCGCTTCTGGGACGACGTTCCTGCCCCCAACAATCAGGAGAAAACTTTATCTGGAATGGGCTTTCTGTTTTCTGATGACGAATGGTTACCTACCTGGTGGACGACGATGCCTAACAAATTGCCAATGATTACGGCGTGGGCGCCCTTCCGCTGCGCCGAGCAGTTATCGGGCAAGAGTCGTTCGTTTGTGATTGATCGATGTTTGCAAACGCTGAGCCGTTTGCTTAGCGTCGAACCGGAAGAACTGACCCGATTGCTGGATGATGCCTACTTTCATGATTGGCAGAATGATCCGTTTTCCCGCGGGGCTTACAGCTACGGCGGCGTAGGGGCAGACGATGCGCAACAGGCTTTGGCGAATTCCATCGAGAATACTTTATTCTTTGCCGGCGAAGCCACCGATATTACTGGACACAACGGCACTGTGCACGGCGCGATTGCGAGCGGGCATCGTGCGGCTCAGGAGATCCTCGCTAATTTCGCGGAGCGACCAGGGTTACGAACCCAGATGAGCGTGCGACATGGACTTTCAAAATAAATGACCCATCAACCTCAGCCCATCGTCTGGCCTGGCCGACCTTATCCTTTGGGATCCACGTGGGACGGCGAAGGAGTGAACTTCGCGCTCTACTCGGAGCACGCGGAGAAAGTAGAACTGTGCCTTTTCGATGCTAGCGGCAAACGAGAGATCCTTCGGGTTCCACTTCCCGAGCAAACGGACATGGTCTGGCACGGCTACCTGCCCGAGGTGCGTCCCGGCCAATTGTACGGGTATCGAGTGTTCGGCCCGTACGCCCCAGAACAGGGACATCGATTCAATCATCACAAACTGCTGCTCGATCCCTACGGTAAGCAGATTCAAGGAAGCATCCGTTGGAGCGACTCACACTTTGGATATCGAGTGGGAAACAAACAAGAAGATTTGTCTTTTGATCGACGCGACGACGCTTCAGGAATGCCCAAGAACCGCGTGATCGACTCTGCATTCACCTGGGGAGCGGATGCTCCACCGCGCATTCCCTGGCACGAGACCATCATCTATGAGCTTCACGTTAAGGGATTCACCATGTGCCACCCCGACGTCCCCGCTCAGTTGCGGGGGACGTATGCAGGTCTGGGAACGGCACCCGTTATCGAATACCTAACGCGACTGGGCGTGACTTCGGTCGAGCTCATGCCCGTGCATGCTTTCGTGGACGACCGTCAACTCGTGGAGCGAGGTCTGCAAAATTATTGGGGTTATAACTCCATCGGATTTCTTGCGCTCGAGCCGCGGTACATGGCTACTCAGTCCATCCGCGAATTCAAGACCATGGTCAAGACCCTGCATTCAGCGGGTCTCGAGGTGATTCTCGATGTTGTCTACAACCATACTGCCGAAGGCAATCATCTTGGGCCTACGCTCTCGCTAAAAGGCATAGACAACAGCACGTACTACCGTCTGATGCAGGATAATCCGCGGTATTACAAGGACTACACGGGCACTGGGAACACATTGAACATGCAGCATCCGCGTGTTCTACAGCTGATCATGGATAGTCTGCGTTACTGGGTTCTGGATATGCATGTGGACGGTTTCCGGTTCGATCTCGCCGCCACTCTCGCGCGCGAGCTTCATGAGGTTGATCGCCTGGGCGCGTTCCTCGACATCATTCATCAGGATCCGGTGCTCTCGCAGGTGAAGCTGATTGCCGAACCGTGGGATCTTGGCGAGGGAGGCTACCAAGTCGGCAATTTTCCCGTGGGTTGGGCGGAATGGAATGATCGCTATCGCGATACAGTGCGTTCGTATTGGAAGGGCGATGAAAGAGTTGTTGGAGATCTGGCGTATCGCATCACCGGATCCAGCGACCTTTACGCGCACAGCGGACGGCGTCCGTACGCCAGCGTTAATTTTGTCACTGCGCATGACGGATTCACTTTGCAGGATCTTGTTAGTTACAACGAAAAGCACAACGAAGCCAACGGCGAAGGCAATCGCGACGGCAACAACGACAATCGCAGCTGGAATTGCGGGGTTGAGGGCCCTACGGAGGACCCCAATATTCTGGCCCTGCGGGCCAAGCAAAAACGAAATCTCTTAGCGACGCTGCTGCTGTCCCAGGGCGTACCGATGATGTATGCGGGAGATGCGATCGGGCACACGCAGATGGGAAACAACAATGCGTACTGCCAGGATAATCCGATCAGCTGGTTGAATTGGGATTTGCAGCCGCAGGATCGCGACCTGCTGGCATTCGTTCAGCGCGTGATCAGTTTGCGCAAAAGACATCCCCTGTTCCGACGGCGGCGATTTTTTCAAGGACGTCCGATTAAAGGTGCGAACGTAAAGGATGTCCTGTGGCTCAATCCGGGCGGCAACGAAATCAGCGAGGAAGAGTGGCGCAATGGCTCGCTTCACTGTTTAGGAATGTTTCTGTCGGGTCAGGGACTGGACGAGACTGATGAGCGCGGGCGGAAACTGAGCGACGAAAACTTCCTCGTGCTGCTCAATGCTTATCACGAAGACGTTCAGTTCGCCTTGCCGTCTTTCCGCCCCGGCACGCGCTGGACTGCGTGGATGGATACTTCGCGCGAAGCGGGTTTGCGCTCCGTGGAAACCTACGACGGTGGCGCACCTTATCCTTTGCAGGCGCGATCGATGGTCGTGTTGCTGGAACGACGCGGAAACGGAAAAAAGGAAGAGTCGAGTGAAACGGCAATATAGCATGCCGTTCGGCGCCCAATGCCGCGACGATGGAAGCGTGCGCTTTCGATTGTGGGCGCCTGCGGCGGAGCAAGTCGAGCTTTGCCTCGCGGGTGCCTCGGTGATGATTCCTCTCGCACGTGATGACCAAGGTTGGTTCGAACTCGTGACCGACGCGGCGAAACCCGGAACGCAATATCGTTTTCGTATCAACGGAGAGCAGGAAGTGCCCGACCCGGCGTCGCGATTCCAGCCTCAAGATGTGCATGGGCCAAGCGAAGTGGTCGATCCCAACACCTTTGATTGGCGCGATGGCGCATGGCGTGGCCGCCGATGGGAAGAAGCAGTTATTTATGAACTGCATGTCGGAGCTTTTTCGCCGGCTGGAACTTTCTTCGCCATGCGCGAGCGCCTCGACTATCTCGCTGATCTTGGAATCACGGCGGTCGAGTTGATGCCGATTGCGGACTTCCCCGGCCGGCGCAATTGGGGTTACGACGGCGTTTTTCCATTCGCTCCCGATAGCGTTTACGGACGACCGGAAGATTTGAAAGAACTGGTTCAAAGTGCGCATGAGCGCGGCATCATGGTTCTGCTCGATGTCGTGTACAACCATTTTGGCCCGGAAGGAAATTATCTGAGGTCCTACGCGCCACAATTCTTCACCGACCGGCACCGCACGCCTTGGGGAGACGGGATCAATTTCGATGGTCCTGCCAGTCGCGTCGTGCGCGATTTCTTTATTCAAAACGCGCTTTATTGGCTGACCGAGTATCACTTCGACGGACTGCGCCTGGATGCAGTTCATGCGATTATCGATGACTCCACGCCGCACATCCTCGAAGAATTGGCCGATGCAGTTCGAAATGCGATCGAGCCCGATCGTCATGTACACCTCCTCCTGGAAAACGATCGTAACCAGGCTCACTATCTACAACGTGAAGAGCACTGCCGACCTAAGCGGTACACCGCGCAGTGGAATGACGACGTCCATCACGCTTTGCACGTTCTGATTACCGGCGAACGCGACGGATATTATGTGGACTATTCGGAGCATCCTCTTGAGCAGTTGGGCCGCTGCCTGGTTGAGGGTTTCGCGTATCAAGGTGAGGCTTCCCTTCTGCGCAACGGCGAAAAGCGTGGCGAATGCACGCGGGGCTTGCCGCCTGCCGCGTTCGTCTCGTTCCTGCAGAATCATGATCAGATAGGAAACCGTGCATTCGGAGAACGGATTACAAATATTGCAGATGCTCGCGCCGTGCGCGCGGCTATGGCAATCGTTCTTCTCGCACCGTCGCCACCGTTGCTTTTTATGGGGGAAGAGTTCGGAGCCGACACGCCGTTTCTGTTTTTCTGCGATTTCGAGAAGGACCTCGCTAAGGCTGTGACAGAAGGACGGCGGAATGAATTCGCTCGTTTTGCCCGCTTTAATGATCCCGCTCAACGCGAAGGCATTCCCGATCCCAATGCTGTTGCAACTTTTGAAGCCTCGGGCCTTGACTGGAAGGAGATGGAGCAACCACGGCATCGCGAGCGGCTACGTTTCTATCGCCACTTATTAACGCTGCGCTGCCAGCACATCGTGCCCCGCCTTTTTGCCGGGTGCGGCCTCGATGCGAATTATGAAATCCTTGGAGATCGAGTCCTCACGGTGGGTTGGAAGTTTCCGAACCGGGCGGATGAACTTATTTTGATGGCGAATCTTGGAGCCGATTCCCTTTCTGTCTCGCTTCCGTCGGCTTCGAGT
>JBEKGG010000312.1:0-4911 GCA_050012915.1 Terriglobales bacterium
TACTTCTTTTTCGGTGGAGTTGATGCCGCGTACCACCCGGGCGCAAAGTATGGACGCGCTTTCCTCGATGGGCACTATCTGCGGATACAAAGCGGTGCTCATCGCAGCCGACACTCTGCCCAGAATTTTTCCCATGATGACCACCGCCGCCGGCACTATTACTCCAGCTCGCGTTCTGGTAATTGGTGCCGGAGTTGCCGGGCTTCAATCAATCGCCACCGCGCGCCGGCTGGGTGCCGTGGTTTCCGCTTACGATCTTCGGCCCGCTTCGAAAGAGCAAGTGCAAAGTCTCGGAGGTCGTTTTGTCGAGCTCCCTATTGAAGCCAAAGACGCGCAAGACGCCCGAGGATATGGCACCGCGCAGGATGAAACCTTCTACGCCAAACAGCGCGAGCTGCTTACCCGTGTCGTTGCCGAGAGCGACGTTGTGATTACCACTGCGGTCGTCCCCGGCAAGAAGGCGCCAGTGCTGGTAACGGAAGAGATGGTGAAGGGAATGGCGCCGGGCTCGGTCATTTTTGATCTCGCCGGCGAGCGCGGAGGCAACTGTGAACTTACGCAATCCGGCAAGACGATCGTCGCGCATGGAGTCACAATAATTGGCCGCATCAATATCGCGACTGAAGTCCCATATCACGCCAGTCAAATGTACGCACGCAATCTCACCGCATTTCTTTTGCATTTAGTGAAAGATGGAAAACTGCAGATCAATCTCGAAGACGAAATTACTCGTGAGACCTTGCTGACACGGGATGGCGAAATAGTGAACCGGCGCATTCGGGAATTTTTCTCACTGCCCGCGCTGGTCAGCGCATAGTCGACTGAGAACCGAGAACCGAAAACTGGGAACTTGAAGACACAAACTCCGCAGTCTGACCGTCGGGAGGAAACATGGGTTCAGCTTTAATCAACGGATTATTCGTTTTTATGCTGGCGGCTTTCATCGGATTCGAAGTCATCCGCCGAGTCTCGCCTCTGCTCCACACTCCTCTAATGTCGCTCACCAATGCCCTCGACGCCATCGCGGTCGTCGGCGCCATCGTGCTGGTCGGTGAACACAAAAGCACACTCTCGTTCGTGTTCGGATTCCTGGCAGTCGTCGCCGCGACCAGCAACGTCGTTGGCGGATTCCTCATCACCGACCGCATGCTCAGAATGTTCAAGTCGAGCCGCCCGACAAAACCATGAACACCGATTTGGCGGGAAATCAGCAGATCATCGAGATCACCTATCTCATCGCCAGCGTCCTCTTTATTCTTTCGCTGAAATGGATGAGTTCTCCGGCCACCGCCCAGCGCGGTGTGCGGGCCGGCGAAATCGGCATGGTTCTCGCCATCGCCGGCACCCTGTTGCACCACGGCATCGTGGATTACAAATGGATCGCCATCGCGCTCGTGCTCGGCACAGGAATCGGAATCCCGCTCGGCATGGTTCACATGACCGCGGTCCCACAGCGGACCGCCCTCAGTCACGCCTTCGGCGCATTCTGCGTAACTCTTGTCGGCACGGCGGAATTCTATCTGCGAACGCCCAACGTTCCGCGCTTCATGATGGCAGTTCTATCGATGGAAGTAATCCTCGGCTCGCTGACTTTTACCGGCAGCCTGATGGCCGCGGGAAAACTCCAGGAAATTCTGCCGCAACGACCACTAACATATAAAGGACAGAATTTCGTCAATCTGTCGCTGCTCGCGGCTTCGGTTGCAATCGCCGTCTACCTCGTAGTAAATCCCGGCGCCCACCAACTCTTTCCCGTAATGATTGCCATTCCGCTCCTCTTCGGCGTGCTCATGATCGTTCCCATCGGCGGTGCCGACATGCCCACGGTGATCTCGCTGCTAAATTCCTACGCCGGTTTATCGGCCGCAGCCATGGGATTCGTGGTCGACAGCAAGCTCCTTATTATTGCCGGCGCGCTCGACGGATCTTCCGGCCTCATTCTCTCCATCATCATGTCCAAGGCCATGAACCGATCCTTCACGAATGTTTTATTCGGAGCTTTCGGACAAGTGCAGCCTGCCGCTGCGGCGGGACAAGAAGAAAAAACCGTGCGCAGCGCGACTCCCGAAGAAGCTGCGGGAATCCTGGCCGCGGCCAACAAAGTCGTAATCGTTCCCGGCTACGGCATGGCCGTTGCGCAAGCGCAGCATAAAGTGCGCGAACTCTTCGACGCCCTCACCAAACGCGGAGTGGATGTGCGCTTTGCCATTCATCCCGTTGCCGGACGCATGCCCGGACACATGAATGTCCTGCTCGCCGAAGCAGATATTCCCTACGACCGCCTGATTGAGATGGATGACATCAACGGCGATTTCCCCCAAACCGACGTTGCCCTGGTGATCGGCGCCAACGACGTTACCAATCCCGCCGCCCGCACCGACACCGGCAGCCCGATTTACGGTATGCCCATCCTGGATGTCGACAAAGCCCGCACTGTGATGGTGATCAAACGCAGCATGAGCCCCGGATTCGCGGGCATCGACAATCCTCTTTATTACCTCGACAAAACCCTCATGCTCTTCGGCGATGCCAAGGCGTTCGTGAACAGCATCGTCCACGAATTAAGCGGGAATCAGCACAGTTAGCAGACGCGGATCGGTCAGCAGCCCAACTAGACCTCCGCAAAGATTTTAAGGTGTAAAGCCTACTTCCGCCGTAGTCTCGACTTCAACTGTCTCTCCGTTTAGCAGGTATGGCTGGTACTTCCATTGCTTAACCGCCTCGATAGCGGCCGGAACCAGCTCGGGAGCCCCGCTCACGGCTTCCGCTTTGTACACGCTACCTTCTTTATCTATGGTTATTTTCATAACGACGGTGCCTTCAAGGTGTTTGGCGCGCGCATCCGGTGGATAGACTGGATCGACCCTGCGAATCAGAGACCACTGCATCACGATCTGCGAAACGCGAACCCGGGAGGGGGCGGGTATACAACTGGATACGCCGGCTGGCATTGCCTCTTGAACCTTAGGTGCAGCGCCCTTCACAAACGTAACCGCCAGCAATGTTTGCCGTTCGTTGGGAGAACCAGTGGCCCAAGATGCCAGCTTGTACTTCCATCGTTTCACGGCTTTAATTGCAGCCACGCTCAACTCTGGGGCGCCGTTGACTACCTTCATGTCACGGAAAACGCCAGATTTGTCGATTCGCACTTGCACCAGGACAGTGTTGTTCGTGGACGCGTCCGGCGGGCCGGATGTCGGATTGACCGCCTCGCATGGGGCACCGGCGACGACGTTCCCCGGCAACATCACGAGCGTTCCGAAGGCAAGTAAGAACCTTAGCGCGAAACAAGGCGTCATTTTTCTTGCGTGCCTCATCTCTTTATTATCGCTTCCGAAGAGCATGTACTTCCACATCCTGATGTAGCCGCAATCTATCACCACACCTCGCGATGAAGCCGTTTACACGTGGCAAAAGGCTCACGAAGACGGTGGCCGCAGTTCCACAAGTCCAGACATTTGGCGGAACGAACTCGATAGAAGTAGTAGTCCTCCCCGCCCCAACGGGAACCGCATCGCCATAGATACAGGCATTTCGCGGACGGAACTGCGATGCTTGCGAAGTAAGGATGGACCACGCGCGGTTCTCCCGTTACGGTTACGTGGTTCTGCGATCGCGCCACGTGCTTGTGGGTTTCGGCGCACGGAAAGTCTGGGCTTGCAACCAAGTGGAACGAATACGTAAGCGAATAGGGCGTCACCGATTCCCGGCATCCTGGGCATTCAAAGCGAGACTTGCGGGCACTGTCTAACGCCGCATCTTTGAGCATCGGATGACCGCTTACAACAACAGCTGATTCAATACTCCCGTCATTCTTGATTCCGAGATGCAATTCCACATCGCCGGTTATGTTGGCTAGCGATGCCAGTGGAGGGTAAATGGGATCAAAAAGACTGACCATAACCGGCTCGCCCTTAGGCATGTCTGATTGCACGTCAGTTTGGGCGAACGCGGCACCGCCAACGACGATTACCAGAATCAGGAGCGGCGCAATATGTCGCACTGCCAGACTCTACTCCGAAACATGACCTATTCCAAGGTCGCCGACGTAACCATGGCGTACGCCACCCCGGAGGGGGATCGCATAAAACAAACTGCGCCACTCGAGGGGTAGAATGTCCCCACTCGATCTTGCCCGGTTTATAGGCCCCAGAATTCAATTCTTGAATCTACGACGCCCTTCATGCTCTCCGAAGCGGACCACAGAGCGTGAAATCAACCTTGGCGTTTCACAGCTTTTTCACCAGCCGCCATTCTCGATTTCGCGATTCAGTTCGGAAAGGGATACCTTCTGCCGTCCATTCGCGTCGAAGTTCGACGGATCCAACCAGCGCTCGAACGCCGCTTTTCGTTTCGGCCATTCCGAGTCAAGCATAGAGAACCACGCGGTGTCGCGATTGCGTCCTTTAATGATCATGTGCTGGCGAAAAATTCCCTCGAACGTGAACCCCAGACGCAAAGCCGCTCTGCGCGAAGGCGCATTCAGTGCATTGCACTTCCATTCGTACCGCCGGTATCCGAGATCCTCAAAAACATGGCGAGCCATCAAGTACATCGCCTCCGTCGCTCCCACTGTCCGCTGCAAACGAGGCGTATAGAGGATGCTTCCCACCTCGATCACCCGATGTGCCGGTTCGATGCGCATATACGCCGCGTACCCAACCGCATTGCCGGAAGACTTATTGAGAATCGCAAAGAACAAAGGATCGTCCGAACTTGCCTTTTGTTTGAGGTGCGAGTCATAATCCGCCCGACTTGCGAATGGCCCCTCGAAAAGATATAGCCACAGATGTTCGTTTTTTCCCCCGCATGCGCCGTCGAAAAGTGCTTCCGCATGCGCCAAAGGGTCAAGCGGCACAACGCTGACAATGCGGCCATCCAGCGTCGTACGTTGCGGACGCTTGGCCGAGC
>JBEKGG010000313.1:0-4899 GCA_050012915.1 Terriglobales bacterium
GTTCGCGCCCGTTCCTTGTACATTCAGGCTTGTAAAAGAAACTGGGGACAGACGGGACGTTTTCCATTTTTTCTGATTGGGGAACGTTCCGCCTGTCCCCAGTTTCCCCCCGAACAAGAGTCGCCAGCCTTTCGCAGTTCGGATAGGCGAATGCTAAAGTCGACAATCTCGCCCACGATTTTTTTGCCCCCAATTGATCTCGGCCCGGATTATATCCTAGTCTTCGCATTTTGCGAAGTTACTTGATGTTTAATCTTTGGTTTTGTTTTCGGGCTTGCACAGGCTTCGCAAATCGCGAATAATAGAAGACCTGTGCGAATAATCCCGACGGACCGAGTCTCCCCTTTTGAAGGTATTAGGAACCGAAGTGCTGGACAAGGCGAAGAAGGCGCACGGCGACCTGACTGCTTCGGTCGCGACGTGGTTAGCGGTTGCACGGGAATCCAAATGGACGAGTCTTAATGATGTTCGGCACACGTGGCGTAATACGGATTGTGTAAAGGGCCAAACAATATTCAATATCAAAGGGAACCGCTACCGGCTGATCGCTCTAGTTAATTATGCGAGCCAGACCATAGTCGTGAAAAAGTTGTTGACACATGCGGAGTACAGTAGCGGAGGGTGGCAATCATGAGTCCGGTGGCGGAGTATAAACAGCTGATCGCGGAAGTTCCCCCAAAGGTGATCCACAGCGAGAAGGAAAATCGTTATTACTTGGCCAAGATCGATGAGATGAATGCCCGCTGGGACGATTTGACAAAGGCCGAGCGCGATCTTTACGAGACGCTGGCGGTGTTGATCGAGGACTTCGAGAAGAAAACTTATCCGAGCCGGCCGGTTTCACCCATCGAGGCCATTCGCGAACTGATGGCAGCAAATGGCCTCAAGCAGAAAGACTTGGTGGGAGTGTTTGAGACGGCGAGCGTGGCGTCGGAGGTTTTGAAGGGGAAGCGGAGTTTGACGACTGAGCATATCCGCAGGTTGGGAAAGCGGTTCAAGGTTTCGCCGGCGCTGTTTCTCTAGGCAGGCGTCGGGCGCTAACCTGGGTTTCGTCATATTCCGAAGGAGACAGCCCTGGACGTCACAGGTATAGATCGTCTTGCGCCGTCACCCACGCAGTTTGCGCACTTCTTAATTCCCATTTCGGGAACCGTCTTGAGGACCATCCACTTTTCCATTGATCTTGTTCCCTCAAAACTGATAATATATAGCAACATAGGTTATCTTTAAGATAACCGCGTTCTTTGACAACCTGACAAGGACGCAGCTCTTGGCCACTACCAACTGCTGAGTCCGACCAACCAGACAAAGGCAAAAACCTTCTCCGGCGCTTTGCTGTTGTCCCGAGAGCGTAGGCGTAACCGGCCCGGCAGATTGCTCTGGAAAAGACATGCTAACCCCAATGTTTAGAATATTTTGCCTCTAACTACCTTAAGAACCATAGATCTACGAGGCAGAATTTTTCCCGGTCCTTTGTTTTCTAGATTTTGGGCGGAATCGAGTGATTTTTTTTGAGAGAAATTCTGGCGAGTGGCCTAGACCTTAGCGGACGATAAGTCTCGTCCTCAAAAGGCGCTCCCGGTTCCAGAATGGGACAACCGGCCCGCGTAACTCCAATGTTCTCTAGATTTTGCGTGTAAGTCCTGTAAACTCAAAGATCTAGCACGTAGTCGCAAGATAAGTCGTTTGCGCTCTAGATTTTGCAACTTAGAGGGGGGAGGGGGGTACCCCGTCATCGACGAGCGCGCGCAGAGGCCCCAGCCATGGTTCGTAGCGTCGCCAGCGCTCAACCGACGTGCGATAAATCGGCTGCCGGGTCTGCCACTTGCTGGGAGTCTTCACCGCCCGCGGATTGGATTCGGGGCGCAGACACGAATCGTGCCACGCCAGACCACAGGCCGCGATGATCCGCCGGATGACTGGTTCGGGCGCGCGCGTCAGGTCCTCGTAATCGACCTCGATGAAGCGATCCGCCGGCAGCACGCTCCGCCAATGGTTGATGAGCCGCTGGTAGCTGCGGAAATACGCGACCAGTTCGGCGCCTCCGGTCGGAAACGCCAGGCTCGGATGGAAATGCGTTTGATGGATCGACAGCGCCGTGTCGACAGCAGCGCGGCGGCAATGGATGATGGTTGCTCGCGGGAATGCCGCGTGGATCAGCCCGGCCCAGAGGAAGTTGAACGGCATCTTGTCGGTCACTCGCGCCGCCGCCGGCGCAATCGCGCGCAGCACGCCAAGATAATCTGCCGCCGCCTTGGCGAGGAACTGAATCTCGTCCGCGGGCGCGACGTGCCACTCCGCTCCGCGCTGCTTCCAGAAATTCAATTCGCCGCCGCCCCCGACCTCGGGATGCATGGAGACGATCTGCTCGACCAGAGTTGTGCCGGACCGCGGCATGCCGATGATCAGCACCGGCGTCGCATCGCGGCTGCCGAGTTCGGGTGCCCGCGCGATTAAATCGGGTGTGAAGCGGCCAATCAGCCGATCGATCTCGACGGAGAACGCGGCCGAGTCGAATGACGAAGAGCCGCGGCGCACGTCGTCTGCGGCGTCGAAATGCCGCATGGCCAAGGCGTAGTCGCCAAGGTCCTCCGCGACTTTGCCGATCGCGAGATGAAGCCGCTGGCGTTGTCCCGCTTCCAGTCCCGGTGTGGCCAGAGCGGATTGCATCGCCTGAAGCAGACCATTGTCATCGCTCGTGACCGGGCGGCACCGAACCAGATCGTAGTAGCTACCCGCCAGCAGCGGCGCGATGGCGATCGTCCGTTCAAAACACGCGCGGGCCTCATCGAAGCGTCCGAGTTCAGAGAGCACGTTGCCTAGCAAATCGTACGCCATGGCGTTCGTCGGATCGGCCACCAACATCTCTCGCAATTCTCGTTCAGCCTCTGGATAGCGATCCTCGATCACCAGCGCCCGCGCTTTCCCCAGGCGGCCGAAGCTGGTCTTACCTCCAGTCGCCGCCGCACGCCGGAAACAACCGATCGCTTCGCCGACATGGCCCAGCGTGTAAACCAGGGCGCCAGCGCGGAACCACGCCTCGGTCAGTGATGGGAGCAGCCGAGTGGCCCGGTCGTACGCAGCGAGTGCCCCGCCGATGTCGCCCAGTTTCTCCAAGGCGATGCCCAGACGGAAATATGCATCGGTGTATCGCGGATTGCTGGCGACAGCCTGCTGCAATGCTCCGATCGCATCCGTTACGCGGCCGACCTCGAGGCAGGCGAGGCCGAGATCGTGCTGAATGACGGCGTTGGACGGCTGCAGCCGCGCTGCGTCGCGCAACGGCGCGATCGCATCAGCAGGTCGTCCGGCCCCGAGAAACTCTGTGGCCAGCGCAAGCAGAGGCGCTACCTGCATCGGCGCGGCCGGGTTTGGAGACTGGGACATGGCGCGAACCTAGCGTTGAAGCGATAGCGTGGCCAGCGGATTTCGCCAGCGCAATTGTCACACAGAAACGACACTCCGCGGTGTCATGCCGCTTTACAAAGCAAAAGATTAGCAGGCTCGTCTTGAGCGTTAGTGTAACCGTTCCGCGATGAGTTAGTTGCGCGTGGGGCGACCGGCTGCACGATGCCGGCAGATCGTATCATAATATATCGTTACAAGATATATTGTCGGAGACGGCGAGAAATACGGATCGGGAACATGTATGGTGTTTTGATAAAACGAACCCAATATGTGTCCTGTTTTATAGACTTCCAAAATTCGAGACACACAAATTCATGCCTGCGGAATGATCGACATGACGCAAACTGAGCTGAACCGAAGGCAACGACACAAAGAGTGGGCCTTCCACAAAACTCTATCCGACAGGAGTGTGTACGCCCGCTACTTCAGTTCTCCCGACCTGAATACACGGATAGCGCACGAACGCTTAGCCCGTCTCTGTTTCGTGCACTATGGTCGCGAGATCGCTCTGGTAGTGGACAAGCGTGAGCCTGTCTCCGGTCATCACGGCCTTTTGGGAATCGGCAGGGTAATTAAGTTGCGCGACGGGAATCACGCGGAAGTTGCAGGCCTGGTCTCTGACCAATCCCGAGGCCAGGGTCTGGGAACGAAGTTGTTCCGCAAGCTCATAGAAATCGCGAGGCATGAAGGGCGAGCCGGGTGTCGGCCGAGATGTTGTCAGAGAATTTCGCCATGCGACGGTTAGGCGACAAGCTTGGTCTCCGCACGGCTCCAGGGCCAATTTCTTCCTCGGTGACAGCTCTTCTGGATCTGCGAGCGGGCGCTAGAATTAATGAGTCTGATCCGTCAATCTCTGCAGGATCGCCGAGCGTTATCGAGCTTGATTAATCGCTGCCTGGCAGCGGATTGAAGATAGCTCCACATCGAGGGCACTGATGAAGATCCTGGTCTACGGAGCAGGAGTGATCGGCACGCTGTATGCGTCGCGGTTACAGGACCAGGGGCATCAAGTAACGATTCTGGCGCGCGGCTCAAGGCTTGCGGACATTCGACGCCATGGCCTGATGCTAGAAGATGTCATGAGCGGCGCTCGTTCAACTACTCGAGTAAATGTCGCAGAACGTCTTTCTCCGGAAGATGCTTACGATATGGCCGTGATCACCGTCCGGTGGGATCAGCTGTCCGGAACGTTGCCCGAGCTTGCGGCGAACTGCACCACGCCGACCGTACTCTTCATGCTCAACAATCCCGGAGGTTCGACCCGATTGACCGCCGCGCTGGGGGGCCGCGCGTTATTAGGATTCCCAGGTGCAGGCGGAACACTTCAGGATCATGTCGTCCGTTACATCATGATCCCCCAACAACCAACCACGCTCGGCGAACCCAACGGCACCCGATCGAGCCGAGTGCAAGCGGTGGTGGAGACATTGCGCGCGTCGGGATTTCGGACGCAAATCGACACCGACATGAACGCTTGGTTGGTTTCTCATA
>JBEKGG010000314.1:0-4889 GCA_050012915.1 Terriglobales bacterium
TGCTGCGTTTCATTGTTTTTCCTCCAGCAGTGAAGTGAAGTTAAGAAGTGGCCTCCGTCGGCGAATCGCTGAGTGAACTAGAGTTCGCGGACGGATACGATCGAGACGAAGTGAAGCCATTCGTGGCGGATACCCAAGATTTGTACCCGCGATTATGTTCACGATTTGCCAGTGTGTCAATAGGCGAGCTTGAGGATTCTGAAGAAAGGGCCTGTTAAAGACGGCGTTCAGGGATCCTTGGTTGGGAGCCCGTCGCCTGACCTGCGGAAATCCGCTGCCTCAGAATGGCAGGGCGCTTTGCTCCGCTGAACGGGTCGAAGACCCGCCACACAGGCCCGGACATCAGTATCGCTCATTTTTAGTTCGTAAATGTGCATTGGGTTGCATCTACCGTGATCGACGGTGGGCGATATTTATTGGCTAACTGTTGCTTTATCAGATAGTTGTCAGAGCTTGCTGCGATGGTGGTCTAGCTGCATTTCCCCGTATGCCCGCTGCCTTGCGGCGCAGGAATCGGAGCCCCAAATGTTGAGCTGGACGCAAGATACTCTCGCAATCCCGCAGGCGTTGCCTGCGCCGCCGCCCAAGCGCAAATATTCGCTGCTCCCGATTTTGATCGTGTTGTTCCTCGTTTCCTACGGTTTGATGTGTCTGCTGGCGGTAGAACAGGATCGGACCATTTCGTCCCAGCGCTGGATGATCCGATCGTTGCTCGGCGACAGCAGCGAACTCAGCAGCCTTAAAGGTAAGTTGATTCAACAGCAGCGTGCCAACGCCCAGGCCCAGGCGAAGGCAGGATCTGGCTCCCAGGCGCAAACTCCGTTGACCCAAGGTCCTTTGACCCAGGCTCCACTGACCCAGGACAAAACAGGAGTCGCCGCCCAGAGCAGCCGCAATGCAGGCAAAGTGCAAAAGACGATGCCGCCAAAACCGCCATTAGGCATTTCGGACATTGTGGATGGACGCAGGATCGTAAAGACGATCTGAATTTCAGGGCCAGGGGAAGTGGATGAAAGCCCTGGCAACCGTACTACTAGCTCTATCTCTGCCCGGTTCGAAGCTGGCTGCGCCTCCGCGCCCGCCGGCCGACCCTTCTGTGGCACAGCACGCGCGCGAAAGCGGAATCTGGTATATGGCGGAGAGCGGTCATGCCGTGTTCTGCTATGGTCCGGTGATGTTGGTAAGAGGGCCAGATGGCGAACTGCAGCGCGTGGCGACTTTCTGCCGCGGCAATCAGGCGATTGTGCCGTTGAAGGATTGACGCGCCGGAAATTCTGCGCCAGCCTCTAAAGCCTACACCTTGACACCAATCCTGCTGAGCTTCGCTCGGCTGCCTGTCCGGGCCTGCCTGTGGCCGGTTCATCCTGTACATTGGTCTTATGGCTAAGTTCGAGAGGCACATTTTTATTTGTGGAAATCAACGGCCGCCGGGGCATCCGCGGGGATGTTGCGATCCGGAGGCAAAAGGGGAGTTGCAGAAGCTGTTCAAGGAAAAGCTAGCCGCGCGGGGACTTAAGGGTAGAGTGCGGGCGAATCAAGCTGGATGTCTGGATCAGTGCGAGCACGGTCCGAACCTGGTGGTTTATCCGGAGGCGGTTTGGTACGGCAAAGTGACGCTGGCGGATGTCGAGGAAATCGTCGACTCTCACATTGTGGGCGGGAAGCCGGTGGAGCGGCTGATGATGCGGGAGTCCTGCATCAATACCGCGAGTTGCGAGCATAGGGCGCGGCCGGGATCAACGAATAAGCGCGAGTAAGTGGTCGAAATGCCCTGCAACCACGCTCGTTTAGCCGCCTTGCATGGTTCTTCGCTTCGCTCAGAATGGCAGCCGAAACCCTGTTAGTTACGAGTTAATTCTGCTTCTTTCTTGCCGGTTATAGTGACGAAGCGGATCACGCCTTCGCTGTCCTCGAAAATCAAGCCGGTGCCGTCGGGGTTCACGACAGCGGTTACCAAGCGACCGTAGGACTTCGGGATGCCGCCTCGAGTGGGAGTTTGGTCGTAACGAGCCAGCTCTCCCTCTTTCATGCCGGTGACGCTGACGAAGCGGATCACGCCCTGCGCGTCCTCGAAGATCAAGCCGGTGCCGATCTGGTCGGCGATCGCCGTAACCAGGCGACCATAGGATTTAGGCACGGTGCCCTGCGTCAGAGTTCCAGCGTGCGCTATGGTTGCGCTCCTATTTCCCGCGAGATATCCCGCGACAAACAGGAGCGCCGTTCCAAGAATAAACAGAATCCGCTTTCGCATCGGCGTTAGTCCTCTTTTGGAAGAACCAGAATCTTGTGCATCATGCCCAGATCTTCGTGCAAAAGTATATGACAGTGAAACACGAAGGTACCAGCAATCGTGGGATCGCGGAAATCAAACCGACCCTTGATGCTGTGGTAGGGATGACCCGGCCCTTCCCAGAAGGGGATCTCGTAGGTGTCGCGTAGATCCGGCGGCACCGGCTTCCCGTCCACTTCGAGGAGCATGAAATGGATCTGATGAATGTGGAAGTCATGGGTTTCGAGGGCCCGGTTTTCGATGATCCAGTCTTCGACCGCACCAACGTGAGTGGTGATGGCAGGCTTTTCGTTAGCTTCAAAAACCTTCTGCTTTTGTCCGTCGACCGTAATGTAGAACTGTATGGGGCCGTTGGTTCCACCAAATTCCTCGGAGAAATAGAGTTTTCTCAAGGTGGTTGGCTTTACGCTTTGCAAGTCAGAAAACTTAATGTTTTGCCTGGTGATGGCAGGCCCAGGCTGGGCAGGCTTCGTCTCTGCCGCCTGAGTTTCATCGTCGCTGCTGAGCTGGATGCTGCCGAGTTCCTGTTCGAGATCGGGGTTGCCAGTGGGGCCGGTCGAATAGCCCAGCGACATGAACGCGGCCTGGGTTCCTGCCGGAGGAGCCTGAACGATGAACTCCGCGCGCCCGGCCGGGGGCACCAGAATGGTTTCTTCAAGTCTGGTTTTAGCGAGTGGATAGCCGTCAAGAGCAATCAGCTCCAGCTTCTGCGGCTTGCCATTAAACCAAACCTGCAAAGGCATGAAGTCCTGGATGGTCGCATTAGCAACACGCCAGAACTGCTTCTCATTGGGCTTCATTTGAATGATGGGAGCAGGAAAGGCGGGAGAATCCGCGACTTCAAAGTTAATGCTCAATTGGTACGGTCCGGGTACCCAGGGAACTAAGTACTGCTGGCGGATGGTGAACACGCGCTGGGTAAGTCCCGCCACTTCCGGACGCACCTTTTCCATACCCTCGACGATCAGCGCTCCAGCGGCGCCCCCGTTCACCTGAAACTCAGTGAACCCGTGGACGTGGGGATGGTACCAGTAGAGCCCCGGCGGTTCGTCTTTTGGAATCTGTATGTCAAAGTGAAAGGCGGGCTTGCCTGGTTGAATCAGAGTAGTCAGAACGTCATCCTGATGGCATATCGGCGGAACATTCAGACCGTGGAAATGCACATTGGTTGAATTTAAGGTGGGAGTTCCGGTGTCGCCGCAAACCGTCGAGCCGGACATATCCATTCCGCTCATCTCGCCTGATTCATTATCGCTGTCGATGCGATCCTTGACGTCGAGCACCAAATGATCGCCCTGATTCAGACGCAAGGTCGGTGCCTCAACCTCTCCCTTAGCGGTGTCGTAGATGTAGCAATAATGGCTGTAGCCGGCGCTATCGACCGAGTACTTCATGGTGAAGTCGGCATTCAAAACGCCATTGACGCTATTGAGAACCAAGGCATCCTTAACTACAGAGCCCGGGTCAGGACGTGCTGGGCACTGGGCCTGCAGGCTGACAAAAGAAAATCCGCTTATGAGAATCGCAAGTAAATATCTAAACACAGAGCGCATATTCAACTCCTTATTTCTCGGTTAGAACGGCCGGGGTGGAAAAGCTCCGATCGATAACAACCCCGGGCTGTTTGGGTCTGCGATCGGCGATGTCGACGATTCCGTCAGCTTGCATTTGCCTGCTGACGACGTCACCTTAATCTCCCCGATCGTGGACGGGTCGCCAAATTCCGCGACGTATATCATCCCGCCAGTGCCTGTGATTTTTTGCAACGCTAAAGACGCTGTGTAAGCCCAGTCAGTTACGAATCCCTTCAGATATCCGGACACGCAACCTTTAGAAAGCGTGCCCGCGCTCGCGTCGAAAAGCGCGGCCGTAACCTTGCCCGATTGATTATTGCTGATGTAGAGCAGCGTCTCATCCGGACTCAACAGAATGTTGCTCGCATTGATAGCGCTGCCCAAGTGATAGACGACGGTCGGAGTAAGCTTGCCCGACGAAATATCGGAAACTTCAACGATCGTAAAAGGCGACGTATCGCCAAAGATGGCGTAATGCCCATCCTGTGTGATATCGATCGCGCTGGGATAAGTATTGCCGGCGCGCGAGCCAGTGGAATTCTGTTCATCGTCGTTCGACACCGGCACGCCCGCCGAGATATTGAAAGACTGAATCGAACCATCGCCGTAGGTGACGACCATGATGTCGCCGTGGATCACCATGCCGTCGACGAAGCCGCCCTGCAGGCCGGCAACCGTGATGTCGCTAACAAACTTGAGTTTGCAGCCAGACAAAACTTTAAAGGTTCCTATGTTGCTCGAGTCGGTAAAGCTGGCGTAGAGATATTTGGAATTAATGGCCAAACCGACGCCGTTGGAAGCACCGGTATCGTCCTTGGAGCCATTGGCGGATCCGGTGACTTCTAGAGTCGCTATGGAAATTCCCTCGATCTGCCCGGTCGCTGCCACGGAAGCGTAGACGCACTGGGCATTTCCCTTGTCCAGGACGTCAATCCGGTTTGCCGCAAAGTAACCGCCTCCGATGCCGCCTTCGGAGATCGTAGTTCTCGTCTGCATGGTCAGCTGACCGTTGGTCCCGATCGCGT
>JBEKGG010000315.1:0-4888 GCA_050012915.1 Terriglobales bacterium
TCCGTGGGCCTTGCGTTCCTGGTTCACCGAGTTGAAGAGTTGACGCTCGGCGTCGGAAGTTTTCTGGGCGAGGGCGGCGGACGCGCAGAGGATCAGCAGAATGATGAGCGCGGGTAATCGATTTGAAATGCGCATAAAAGTTCTCAGGGGAATGTAACCCGGGGTGGAGGTTTTCGACTCGGCCGAGAGGTTCCCTCAGGGGCTAAAGCCCGTATTCTTTCCGATTTTATCGGCACGGCTAAAGCCGTGCCCTTCCACGGCAGTTTAGGTTCTCGCTCGCCCCCACACAAGCGGGGACGCTCGCTCCTATACTTACTCCAGACCCAGATCTTTCCATTTCTTGTCGACCAGCGCTTTGGTTTTTTCGTCCATCAGGATTTCGTCGGGCCAGGGACGGGTGAATCCTTCGCTCGACCATTTGCGGGTGGCGTCGATGCCCATCTTCGATCCGTAGTTGGGCAGGCGCGAAGCGTGGTCGAGCGAATCGACGGGGCCGAGCATGAATTGGATGTCACGCTCGGGATCGATGTGGTTGAGCACCTTGAGCGTGACCTCGGCGATGTCCTGCACGTTGACATCTTCGTCGACCACGAGAATGCACTTGGTGAACATGGCCTGCCCCAGCGACCAAACGGCATTCATGACTTTGCGCGCCTGTCCGGGATACGACTTCTTGATCGAAACGATCATCAGGTTATGGAAGACGCCTTCGACGGGAAGGTTGATGTCGACGATCTCGGGGATGGTGAGTTTCATGAGCGGCAGAAAAATGCGCTCGACGGCTTTGCCCATCCAACCGTCTTCCATCGGAGGCTTGCCGACAATCGTCGTCGAGTAAATCGGATTTTTGCGATGCGTGATGCAGGTGAGATGAAAAACTGGATACAAATCTTCGAGCGAATAGTAGCCTGTATGATCGCCGAAGGGGCCTTCGGGTTTTAGTTCGTCGAGGTTTACGTGGCCTTCTAGGATTATTTCTGCGGTCGCGGGGACTTCGAGGTCGACGGTTTCGCACTTTACCAGCTCGACTGGTTTCTGGCGGAGGAATCCGGCGATGAGATATTCTTCGACGTCGGGTGGGGCGGGGACGATGGCGGAAAATGTGATTGCGGGGTCGGTGCCGATGGCTACGGCGACTTCCATTTTGCCGGCGGGACGATCGCCGTCGGCGAGCATGGAACCGCCGGAAGTGCGCGCCATAATGTCGACACTTGCGCGCGCGGGGGCGTCCGTCCCCACACGATTCTTTTCCGCGGCGCGCAGTTGTTCGCGGTAGTGTTCGGCTCCTACTTTTTGTCTTTGCCAGTGCATGCCCGTGGTGCGTCCGTCATAAACCTGCATTCGATACATGCCTACGTTTCGCTTGCCGGTTTTTGGATCGCGCGTGACAACACATGGGAGGGTGATGAAGCGGCCGGCATCTTTTGGCCAGCACTGGAGGATGGGAAACTCGTCGAGCGAAAAGTTGTCACGGACGATGACTTCTTTGCAGGGTCCGCTGGAAACGGTTTTCGGGAAGAACTTCCCCATTTCGGCGAGCATGGGCAACATCTTTACTTTGTCGAGGAAGCCTTGTGGGGATTTCACGTCGATGAATTGGCGGATGCGGTCGGCGACTTCGTCGAGCTTGTCGACTTCGAGCGCAAGATTCATGCGGCGGGCGGAGCCGAATTGATTGATCAGGACTTGGGCGCCGGCATGGCCTTTGATGTTTTGGAAGAGCAGAGCGGGGCCGCCCGGCGAGGACGCCCGGCCATTATTTTTGCCAGGCATTTTGCTGACGCGGTCGGTGATCTCGGTGATCTCGAGAATGGGGTCGACTTCGGTGCGGATTTTCTTCAACTCGCCGGCGCGGTCAAGTGCGGCGATCCATTCACGCAAATCTTCGTAGGCCAAAAGCCCTCCGGTGGGGAAACGCGATTATAAAACAGGACTCGAATGAACGCCTGCAAACCGTTGATCTGATGGCTAATGTAGTTTGAATCGGTCTGAAGCAGGGCACATCTTATTAGCTGTTGTTCGAGTTTTTCAAGAACATGTAAGACCCTACCAAAAGCCGCATCTGGCAAGGTTTCAGCTAAATACAAATTGCCCCAAGCCTGACCAGATTCAGGCAGGAGTGCATAAGCCATGAGACACCATTTTCGCCTGGTTGCGATTCTGGCCGCATGCCTGATCGCATACGCAGTGCTGGTAGGTGGATTCCACCTGATGAACCAGCCACGGGACTCCGCGCTGTTGGGCGGGATCACGATAATCTTTGTTTTGCTGATTTGCGTGCCGTTGGTGGTGCGCACGATTTGGAGGAACCTATGACGCTATTCAACAATGACCGTGAGAAGAGGACACCGCCGATTATCGATCATGCGTGGGGCGGGGGTTTTTCGTCGCGTTCGACGGTAATGTTGCTGCTGACGATTGTAGCCGTCGTGATCGGCGTGTGGTTGATATTCAGCTTCTTGATCGGCGTGACGCGCATCGAGGCGGGATACGTCGGCGTGGAAGTCAACCTTGCCGGCAGCCAGCGGGGAGCGTCTGAGATTCCGGTGCGAACGGGTTGGGTTTTCTACAGCCCGCTGACCACACAGATCATCGAGTTCCCCACTTACGTGCAAACTGTGAAGTGGACGAAGAACGTGAATGAGGGTAATCCGCTGAATGAGGAGATGGGATTCAACAGCAAGGAAGGGATGGAGATTTTTGCTGACGTTTCTTTGTCCTATGCGATCGAGCCCTCGAAGGTGCCGGATTTCTACGTGAAATATCGGGTCAACAACCTCGATCGTTTCACACACGGCATATTGCGGGACATCGTACGCAACTCGCTGAATGAGGTCGCGTCCACGTACACGGTGGAGGATGTGTACGGAGAAAAGAAGGCAGAGTTTCTGAGCCAAGTCGAAAAACAGATTCAGGATAAAGTGACCAACGTCGGAGTGGGGGTGCAGCAATTTGGCTTCATCGGGGCGCCTCGCGTTCCGGCCGTGATTGCGCAAGCGATCACCGCGAAGGCGCAGGCTATCCAGGAAGCTGAACGGGCGAAAAACGAACTGGCAACGACGCAAGCCGAGGCTGCCAAGAAAATTGCCGAGGCCGAAGGCGATGCCAAGTCGCAAGTCACCCGAGCGCAAGGCGAAGCGGATGCCAATCGTATCCGGCAGAGTTCGCTGACGGCGCAATTGCTTGAACTGCGACGGCTCGAAAACCAGAGAGCCTTGATTGATCGATGGAACGGGCAGTTGCCATCGGTTGAAGCGGGGCAAGGCAGTGGGTTGATGCTGCAATTACCGCATCAACAGTAATAATTCGAAGGGGATGAGCCTGTGGCGCTCGTTCCCTTTTTTTCCCTTCCGTGGGTTCCCGCGTTCAAAACTGAAGGTTCCGTTTGGATTATCGTCTATACTTCAAACGGCGGCGGCTGAACGTCATGTTCGGCGACCGCAACGGCGCGGCTGAGGCCGTACCCTTTCAAGACTTGAGAAAAGTTCGATGAAAAGAGGCGATTTGAAACGACGGGTTGTGATTACCGGGATGGGTGTGGTGAGTCCGAACGGCGTGGGGAGCGCTGCTTTTTCGGAGGGAGTTCTGAGCGGGCGCAGCGGGGTGCGGCGGATTTCGCAGTTCGACCCAGCGGAAATTCCGGTGCAGATCGCGGGCCAGGTTCTCGACTTCGACGAACTGGCCTGGGTGGAAAAGCGCGACCGGAAGCACGTCTCGCGTGTGCTGCCGCTGGCTTTGGCTGCGGCTACTGAGGCTTTGGGCTCGGCCGGGCTCGATCACGCTACCCTGCCGCTTGAAGAGAAACGGCGCTTTGGGGTGATCATCGGTTCGGGCGGCGGATCGCAAGAGTTTACCGAGGAACAATATCGTTTGTTCTTTCATCACGAATACAAGCATATGAGTTTGTTTTGCGTGCCCACGGGAGTAATGGGTGCGCTATCGAGCGAATTGAATGTGCGTTTTGGATTGCGCGGGTCGAGTCACGTAATCACGACCGGGTGCACCTCGTCGACCGACGCGTTTGGATATTCTTTGCGGCAAATACAATCGGGACGGTTGGACATGGTCTTGAGCGGCGGGGCCGATGCTCCGATCGCGCTCGGGATTATCAAAGGATTCGTCTTGATGAAGATTTTGACCGACTCGTGGAATCATGAGCCGGAGCGGGGATCGCGTCCGTTCTCGGTCGATCGCGACGGCTTCGTGCTGGCTGAGGGAGCATGGATGTTCGTGTTGGA
The DNA here is from genome assembly GCA_050012915.1 of Terriglobales bacterium. GTDB lineage: Bacteria > Acidobacteriota > Terriglobia > Terriglobales > Acidobacteriaceae > JABDBE01. The sequence continues at coordinate 4,239 of JBEKGG010000315.1, forward strand.
GGAGTACGAACACGCGCGGGCCCGCGGGGCGAAGATGCTGGCGGAAGTCTGCGGCTATGGGTCCACGTGCGAGGCATTTCATCGGGTGCGGTTGCAAGAGTGCGGCGAAGAGCCGGCAAGAGCGATCGGTCTGGCGATGAAGGAAGCCGGTATTGCTCCGCAGGACGTGGATTATGTGAACCTGCACGGGACTTCTACGCAGCTGAATGATCGCATCGAGACGCGGGCATTGAAGCTGGCGCTGGGCGAACGGGCGCGGGAAGTTCCGATGTCGGCGTTGAAGTCGCAGATTGGGCATCCCCAGGGAGCGTGCGGCGCAGCGGGCGTGGCGGCTGCGATTGTGGCCATGCAGAGCGGGCAGATCCCTCCGACGATCAATCTGGAAACGCCTGATCCGGAATGCGATTTGGATTATGTGCCGGAGGTTGGACGGAAGCAGTCGGTCGAACATGCGGTGTGCAATTGCATCGCGTTTGGGTCGAAGAATTCGGCTCTGGTGTTGCGGAATTGCGCTTAAAAACTGGCCACGGATTTACACGGATTCTCACGGATTCGCGCAAGGGCGTTAACTACCCTTCGGCTTCGCTCAGGGCAGGCTCCGGACACGAAGGTTCACAAAGGTAAACCGGTCATCCAATGGACGGGCTGCG
>JBEKGG010000316.1:0-4840 GCA_050012915.1 Terriglobales bacterium
GTCATTCTTTCGCCTGGGCTGTGCATGATCATGCGAGGAAATAAGACCAGGTGGTCGGCGGGTTCGGCCTCGGCATAGGCCAGGGCGCGAGTCAGAACGTCGGGCCGGAAGAACACGTCGGCATCGGTGAATAGAAGCCAATCGCCGGTGGCCTGATTGGCCGCGCTCCACATGGCGTGAACTTTCCCCAACCAACCCGACGGCAAGTCCGCAATGTGAATTACTTTCAAGCGCCCGCTGGCTTCCGGCGCAGATGCAATTCCGTCGATGACTTCTCCTGTGCGATCGGTGGAGCGATCGTTGACCGCGATGATTTCGTAATTGTCGTAATCGAGAGTCAACAACTTGGTGAGCGCCGGTCCAATGTGTTCTTCTTCATTGCGAGCTGGAACAATGATGCTGACGCGGGGATTTCCGTTCGCCGTGGCTGGTTTGCGATTCCATTCGGGATGGGATATGTCGGCTACCTTAGGCATGCCGAGAGCGGCATCGAGCAAGCGGGAAAACCAGACCAGCGCGAGGAAGCTGCCGGCGATCCAATGAAAAACGGCCCAATGAATCATCCAGGCTCGCCGTCGATGCGTACCGGAGGAGCGAATCGCATGCCGTAAAACAGTATGGCAGAAGAGACCGCCATGGCGATGACCGGCAGAATGAAGGCGGCCTCGAGCGAGCGCCGGTCGGCGACGTATCCCATAAGCGTGGGCGAAGGCACGTCGCCCAAGAGATGGAAGATAAAAATATTTATCGCGATCGCGGTAGCGCGAATGTGCGCGCCAACGGAATTAACCAGCGCCGTGTTGAGAGGCGAGGTGTTGAACAATAAAAGAAACGCCGCCACCGCGATGGCAGGCACCATCAATGGTCCCTTGTTGAACAAGGCGACGATCATGACCGGGACGCCGAGCGCCATGCTGACCGCCGACACAAAATAGTACGAACTTTTCATACGGGGAAGCAGGCGGTCCCCCAGCCAACCTCCGGCGAGAGATGCAAGAATGCCGTCGACGACGACGATTTTGCCGAAGGTTAAATTTGCCGATTCGAGGGTGTAGCCGCGCACGCGAGAGAGAAACGTCGGCATCCACACTTGTATTCCGCCGAGCGAAAAGGTCCCTGCAGCCATGCCCAGGGTGACCGCCCAGAATGCGGGATTACGCGCCAAGCCTCGCAGGGTGGCGCGGTCTGGAGTTTCTTTCAACGAATCGAACTGGCCGCGCGGCGGCTCGGGAACGAACAATAAAGCGAGAGCCAGCAGGAACCCGGGGAATGCCGCGATATAAAACGGATACCGCCATCCCAAATGAGGGCCGAGATGGCCTCCCAGCAGATAGCCCGCCGCTGTGCCGACCGGAATCGCCAGATAAAACACACCGAAGATACGGCCGCGTTTGTTCTCGGGGAAAAGATCGGCAACGAACGTTGGAGCGATGGTCACGAAGGTCGCCTCGCCAATTCCCACCAGCGTATGGCGAACCAGCAACTCCCAGTACGTGTGGGTGATCGCGGTCAGCAGCGTGAGCGCGCTCCAGAAGATCGCTCCCAGGATGATGATCTTTTTTCGCGAATACCGGTCGGCCAGCGGCCCGGTAAATGGCGCGGCGATCATGTAAAAACCAAGGAAGGCACTGGTAAGGTATCCGACCTGCGTGTTGGTGAGGTGGAATTCAGTCTGCACCAGCGGCTGCACCGCAAACAAAACTGACCGATCAATGTAGTTGAGCAGGTTCAGCGCCGTGAGCAGAGTGAGCGCGGTCCAGGGATAAAGTTTCGTCTGGGTCACTTGGCGAAGGAATATATCACGTGGGGTTTAGAGTGGCATTGTGGATCGCAGACAGGAATACAATGGGAACGGGGAAAGCCGATGAGTATTCTGCGAAAAGGCACGCCAAACTGGAGAATTCATCCGGGAGAGATTTTGCGGGAAGAATTCTTGAAGCCCATGGGTGTCTCTGCATACGCCTTAGCGAAGCGGCTTCGTGTTCCGCCGCCGCGCATCAATGACATCGTCTTGGAACGGCGCGGCATCACTGCGGATACTGCACTTCGTCTGTCACGCTTCTTCGGAACTACGGAGCAGTTTTGGCTGAATCTGCAGGATGCTTATGACATTGGCCGCGCGAGGGTTGAACTGGCGAGGGAACTGGAGCAGATCGAGCCGCTGAACACGGCGGAAATAGCAACTTAGTTTCGAAAAAAAGAATTTTTCTCGGCGAACTCCGCGATGAGCTCTTAACTTGTTCTCGGAAACCAAACTTACTTCCCTTTCCGCCGCGGCCACTTCGCCACAATCACTGTCGAAATTCCACCCCGCGGACGGAAATCGCCCTTGACTTCAGCCCACACCGGACGCGCCCACCGCACTACATCATCCAGCACCCGGTTCACAATGTTCTCCTGAAAGATTCCCAGGTTTCGATAAGATTGCAAGTACTCCTTCAGCGACTTTAATTCCAGGCAATGTTTGTCGGGCATATAGCGGATCGTAAGCATGCCGAAGTCGGGCAATCCGGTTTTCGGACAAACCGAAGTAAACTCTGGATCGTCGACGACGATCTCATATCCGACAAACTGATTCGGCCAAGTCTCAATCTCGGGAAACTTGGCATCCAGGCCAGCCTGGGCATGCTCCGGCGTGTAACGTGGCGGTTTGGACATGACCTATTGTAACCGGACGAATTCGCCAGATTCTCCGAGGATTTACGGTTCATCCGGAGAGGCTCGCGCATCTAATTCAGCTGGTTCTCTCTAAATCTCTTAGGGGCAGCAAATGGTACAGTTATTGCGTTCAGTAATTCATGCGTTGTTATTAACGAGATAAATGACGGATAAAGGCGCCAGTTTTGTGACCCGGTACCGCTGGCTCGCGGCAACGCTCGCGATCGTCGGAGCGGTTGTGCTGTTCGCGTCTTTATCGCGCGATCCTGCAGTTCCGGTGCGAGCGGTAACGGCGCAGCGCGGAACGATTCGGAGCGTAGTCTCTACCAATGGGAAAGTCGAGCCGCTGCAGAATTTTGAGGCCCACGCGCCGATGGGCACCACGGTGAAAAAAAATCTGGTGCATGAGGGTGATCAGGTCAAGAAAGGGCAACTGCTGGTGCAATTGGACGACGCAAAAGCCCGCAGCATGGCTGCACAGGCGAAGGCTCAAGTCCTCGGCGCAGAGGCCGATTTTAGCGCTGTCCAAAAAGGTGGTAACCGCGAGGAAATTTTGACCCTCGATTCGCAAATAACCACGGCCCGTACCGCGGTCGACACTGCGCAGCGCAACCTGGACGCACTACGCCGTTTGCGAGAGCAGGGCGCGGCTTCGCCGGGCGAGATCAAGAATGCGGAGGATCAGGACAAACGGGCCAATGCCGATCTGAATCTTCTTCTGCAAAAGCAGAAGAATCGCTATTCGCAGCCGGAGATTGCCCGGGTCGACGCACAGAAATCAGAGGCGCAGGCCGCCTACGACGCGGCTGAGGATGTACTCAATCAGTTGAATATTCGCGCTCCGTTTGATGGCGTTGTCTATTCGCTTCCAGTCTTACAAGGCGCATATCTCAATCCCGGCGACCTGGTATTGCAGGAAGCGGATCTTTCGAAGGTTCGTGTACGGGCGTTCGTGGACGAGCCCGACATCGGACGCCTGGCTTCCGGGGACAAAATCGAAGTCACTTGGGATGCGTTGCCGGAGCGAACCTGGGAAGGAACGGTCAGCGTAATTCCGGCCGTCATAAAATTGCATGGCACCCGCAACGTGGGAGAAACAACCTGCGTCGTCGACAACAAGGATTTCAAGCTGCTGCCCAACGTCAATGTGAGTGTCACGATCATCACGGCGGAGCATCGGGACGCGCTTACCGTTCCGCGCGAGTCGGTTCATCAGGATGACGACAGCAAAGTCTACGTGTACCAGATCGTGGATAACGAATTGCAGCGCCGGTATGTGCAAACTTCCATCTCGAATCTGACCAAAGTCGAAGTTACCGGAGGGCTAACGGAAAACGCTTTGATCGCTCTGGGGCCTACCAATCCCAATTCCAAACCGTTGCGCAACGGTTTAGCAGTAAAGGTGGTTCGTTAATAAATGATTTCAATTAAAAAATTATCGGTTATAGCCTGCCTTGCACTGCTTCCATCCCTGTGCGCAGCAGATTCGGCGGACACGAAACTGCTCGCCGAAGGCCGCGTGGACGATGCGGTGGTGTCGCTGCACAACAGAATCAGTAGCGCGCCCCGAGATGCCGAATCGTACAATCTGCTTTGTCGCGCGTACTTCGCGCTGGCTGAATGGAACAAGGGCATTGCGGCATGCGAGCAGGCTGTGTCGTTGGATCCAAGCAACAGCCAATATCACCTCTGGCTGGGACGCGTTTACGGCGAAAAGGCCGCTCACTCCATCTTCTTGACCGCGGCCGGCTTGGCCAAGAAAGTGCATGTTGAATTTGAAACCGCGGTGCGGCTGAATCCAAACAACGTAGAAGCTCGCACTGATCTGGCCGAGTTTTATCTGGAAGCTCCTGGAATGGTCGGGGGTGGACGCGACAAGGCCGAAGCGCAGGCACAGCAAATCGCCGCCCTTGATCCAGTCCGCGCCGGATGGGTGAAGGCGCGCCTGGCAGAAAAGAACAAAGACCTGGTCGCGGCGGAGAATGACTACCGGGCCGCCATCTCAGCCAGTCACGGAGCTGCGCTCGCCTGGCGAAATCTGGCCTCTTTCTATCGCCAGACGGGCCGTCTGGACGACATGGAAGACGCCATCCGCCACGCCAGTGCAGCTCCGCTGGATCAGCCCGAGGTATTGATGGAGTGCGCGAATATGCTGGTTCGCACAAATCGCGATCTGCCGCAA
>JBEKGG010000317.1:0-4820 GCA_050012915.1 Terriglobales bacterium
CGCGTTTTCGCCCGGATCGAAGCTCTTACGGTTCCAGTCGGCCTCGAAGCAATCGATAATCTCGTTGACCTCGTGCTTGTGGTCCGTGATCACGGCATAATCCCGGGTCTCTGTCAGGTTCTTGGTTTCCCAGTTGAGTGATTTCACGAAGGCAATGCGATCGTCGACGACCATCGACTTTTCATGTGTCAGATCGAATACTGGATTGCTGTCAATGACCTCGATTCCCGCTTCAGTGAGCGTCTTGCGGGACTCTTCGTTTTCCGCCTCACCACTGCGGCGAGCGGGATTCAGCATCACGCGCACCTTTACCCCGCGCCGATGCGCGTCGATGACCGCTTTCAATAGCGTGGGATCTGAGAAAACGAACATCTTGACCCGAAGTGATTTCGTGGCCCCACGGATGGCATCAAGAATCGGTTGAGCGGAGTCGTCGGGAAGAACGACTAAAGAACGGGACATACTGCCTCCGTGGAATCATGCGAGCAACTGCGGACCGCAGCCGGCGAAAATATGTGTCTAGGTTCCAACTTTTTCTGACATCCCTTCAACCTGTGTGTGGTGCAGTGCGGCATAGACTCCTCCGAGGGCCAGCAATTCCTCATGCGTGCCTTGTTCCGCCACCATGCCCGCCTTCAGCACAATGATTTTGTCGGCGTCGCGGATCGTGCTGAGACGGTGCGCGATCGTGATGACGGTCCGTCCCTTCATCAGACGTTCCAGGGCTTCGATCACAAGCCGCTCGGATTCTGTGTCGAGCGCAGCGGTGGGCTCGTCGAGAATAAGAAGCGGAGTGTTGCGAATGATGGCGCGAGCGATTCCGATTCGTTGCCGTTGGCCCCCCGAAAGCGTAAGCCCGCGCTCACCTACCAGGGTGTCGTAACCCTTGGGCATTCGTGAAATGAACTCGTTGGCGTTGGCCAGTTGCGCGGCTTCTTCGATTTGTTTTTGCGTAGCGCCGAGTCGCCCGTAAGCAATGTTATCGCGTATCGTCCCGCGGAACAGCACCGTGTCCTGCAGCACGAAACCAATCTGGCTGCGCAGGGGATGCAGTTGGTACTCGCGGATGTCGACGCCATCGATGCGCACGTAGCCAGAAGTCGGATCGTAGAAGCGTGGGATCAGGCTTACCACCGTGGACTTGCCGCCGCCGGTCGTGCCCACAATCCCGACTAACTCGCCTTGCTTGACGGTAAAGCTGACGTCGAACAGCACCGGCTCCTCTTGGTTATAGCCGAAGGCCACGTGCTCGAACGAGATGTCGCCGCGAATTGAGCCTGGGTCTCGCGCGTTTGGAAGTTCACGAATGGCGCTGTCGGTCTCAAGGATGGCCTGAATTCGCTCGACTCCCACCGCCGCCTGTGCGATGGAGTTTGTCATCTTGGCGAGATCCTGTACCGGTTTGAAAAATTTGTTGAGGTACGAAAGGAAGACGATCAACGACCCCGCCGTCATGGTTCCAATCAAAATCAGCGATGCACCGTGCCAAAGCACGAACGCTGTACACAGAGCCACAGTCACGGTCACCACGGGCGACAGCAGTGACTTCACTCTTCGTGCTTTGAGCGCGGCATCGACCGTGGCGCGGCTGGCTTCGCTCAGTTCCTCTTGCTCCAGATCCTGCCGGTCGAAAGCTTTGACGACGCGCACCGATTCCAATCCTTGCTGGACCACGGCGACAATGTCGGCCTGGCGATGACGCACCTCGCGCGTGGCTTTTTTCACCGCGAGTTTGAACCGCGATACAAATAGCAACAGGAACGGAGTGATCCCAACGGCCATGAGGGCAAAATCCCAATTGAGCCAGAACATCAGGCCGAGCATTCCCACGATGGTGAGAAGATCGACCAGAATGCCCAGAGTCGCAGAGGAAGCGAAACTTTGAATGGTCTGAATGTCGTCGGTAATTGTGCTGAGCAGCACGCCGGTCTGATGGCTATCGTAATAAGCGAGCGACAGGCGCTGCAGATGCTGGTAGGTGCGCATGCGCAGATCGTGCGCCACCCACTGACCCACGCTCTCGGTGTAATAGTTGTCGATGTAGGACGCGAGCGATCCGATCACCGCAATCAGGACTGCGCTAAGGGCCGCGACGGCTGCGATTTTCATCTTGCCGGGGCCGAACCCACTGGTCATCGAAGCGATAAAGTGACCGAACCAGTCAGGAAGATGATGCGATCCGACTACATTATCGAGAATGATTTTCACCGGCCACGGGCTGGCGAGACTCATCAGCGTCTCGAACATCATAGCGACCAATATGACGAGAAGGGTTCCCCGATAAGGCCGAATCAGCTCGCGAATCAGGCGCAACATGTCGCCTCACGGATGGCGATTGGCAGGGCCTTTAAGTTTGGGTTCGCTCCCTGGTGGGCGTGGCTCATCTGTTTCCGCTCTGTACTACCGGAATCCGGAGCGGACACTCATCCGACATCCGTTGCGTCCGAGTGACACATCGACGTTGTCGCCGCTGTGAGGGCGAAGTATACCGCAAAAATGGCGGCGAAGTCTCGCGCGACGCTGAGGCCAGGTCGAGTCGGGACGGTGCCAGAATGAATGCTCTCCCGGCGTCGGGAGTTTTCAAAGGGCATGGCCTCAGCCATGCCGTAAGCCTTTGAAATCGATGTAAGGCGATGCTTGAACCCCAGCTCCGTCGAAGCTTCGAGCCGCCGGTCCGGCGATTTTTCCGCAAGGTGTGGAAAGCCCTGCGGCGAGCGGGAAGAAGGTTAGAGGCGCTGCGGGCCGTGCGTGGCCAGATTCGCAGCGCCTCCAGCGCAAATTTAGTTATTCCAAACGATTTCGGCTTTCTTGGCTGTTTCGTGTTCTTTTTTCAGCATGCGCGCGACATCGCCCAGAGGCACTGCGTGCGACAAAGGCTGCACTTCCCAGAGCGGGCGCTCGCCTTGGGCAAAAAAGTAACTGGAGTTCGCCAGCAAACTCTGTTCTTGCGCCAGCGGTAATTGAGTAGCGCGTTCGTCATGAACCGCAAACTGTACCTGACTGCTCATGGCTGCGCTGCCAAGGCTGGCTTGCGCAAAGGCCGTGGAGGCGCAAAGAAGGCATAAAACCAACAATCCAGTTTTCATCATGTTCCCCCTATATCGGATCAGAGTCGGCGGTTGAGTTCTTGCGTTCATCCCGTCTGTTTCTGCTCCTGCCCTGACTATAGGCAAGCCCGGTACCAACCGCCGCAGCCTGAAAAATGTGTGGTTTAGCGACCGGAATGCCTGAGGCTAATGTGCAATTGTTTGCACATTCATGACCCTGCTAACCGTTCAAGAGAGGTATCAGGAAACGGGGATAAACTATTGCAGAATTGATATTAGGAGCCGCGAGCGCCCGCCGTGTTTTGATCACGGCGGGCATCCCTCGACGGGTTCGAATCGCAAACCTAGGGCTGGTAGATCTGCAGGTAGTTGTAGACGGTGCCTTGAAACACGGCGCCGTTGTTCGAGCCTCCGACACAATACAGCAGGCCGTTCACTTCGGCGCTGCCGGGTCCGACAATCGCCTTGGGCAACGGCAGCAGCTTAGTCCATTTGTCGCTGGTGGCACTGAAGGATTCGACCACATTCAGCGGATTTCCATTCGTTCCACCCGCGAAGTACAGGTGCCCAGAAATGGAAGCGGCACAGCCCGCTTGCCGAGGGGTTGGATCATCCGTGAGGGCGCTCCACGAATTCTTGCTAGCGCTATAGCCTTCGTTGTCTCCAGTGACGCCGTTGGCGCTCAGACCGCCGGCAGCGACAATGGTTGACCCGAGCAAACCGACTGCAGGTTCGGATTTGCCGACCAGCAGCGGAGATTCCTCAGCCCATTTATCGGTGGCGGGATCGTAGCTCTCGACGGTGGTGAGCCGGCCATCGGTATTGTTGTAGCCGCCAATCACGTAAATGATTCCACCCTCGACCGCTGCGCTGCTGCTGTCTCGTGCAGTAGGCATGGGCGATTTCGTGGACCATTTGTTGGTGCCGGGATCGTAAGCCTCAACCACATCGAGTTGCGAACTCCCGTTGGGGTTTCCACCGATCACATAGAGAATGCCATTCACCACAGCGCCAGCGGAAGCGAAACGGGCGGTCGGCATAGATGCCCCGGTCGTCCATTTGCCGGTTGCAGGGGCGTAAATCTGGTTGATGGCGACAATGGCGCTGTTGGTCGCTCCGCCTACAACGTAGACTTTGCCTCCGATAACTCCGGCTGCGGGAGCCTGAAGCGCGGTTGGCAAAGCTGCTCCGCTACTCCAGGAATTGTGAACGATGAAAGTCTGCGAGCTGGTTAGTGTGGTTGAGCCGGTGGTCACAGTAACTTTTCCGTCGATTGCACCCACGGGCACAGTGGCTGAAATGTAGGTTGTTCCCGTGAGCGTGAACGTCTTAGCCTGAACCCCGCCGAACTTCACAACAGAGGATTTGCTGAAACCCTGGCCGAGAATGCCAATCTTCGAGCCCGCTTTGCCCGAAGTACTGACCAACCTCACGAAGGGCGCGAGCTTGAGATTGAGGCTATAGAAGACGCCCTGATTCTGCGTGCCCCCCAATTGAGTGTCGCCATATAAAATGCCATTCGTGTCCTGGGTCAGATAGCTTTGAGGATTCGCACCGTGGGTGGTGTCGAAGTTGTAAAGAACGGAAAAAGCGCCCTTAGTCGTGATCTTATAGATCGTTCCCACGCTGGAGCTGCCGCCCAGGCCGGTTACGCCGTAGAGATTCCCGTCGGTGGCTTGTACCAGGCCGGAGTAACCTTGATTCCCATCGGTGGTTCCATTGAAGCTGTGAAGAACAGTGTAAGTACCACTGGTGGAGATTTTGAAGACAGCC
>JBEKGG010000318.1:0-4820 GCA_050012915.1 Terriglobales bacterium
TGGTTCTACAGGTAGTTACGGGTAAAATCTTGGAAACGTTGGAGTTACGGCGATTCCAGGCCGCCCGCAGTTCCATTTTGGAACTGCGGACCTTACAAGTGGGCAAAGTTTCCGCCTCGGCTTATGGCTGTTCGAGCCGTTAGAAGCCGCGCCCTTAGCAGATTGTCAAAGATCTTCAATTATCTTATAGATAATCTATTTGTTCTTATGTTATCGCAATTGAGGCGACAAGGTCAAGGAGAAAGCGGGCTGCGGTGCCGGTTCCAAGTTGAGGATTCGACGCTTGGTCGAAAGGTGATATTGAAACGGGTCTGGGATCCTTGGTTGGCGCTTCTTGCATTTTTGCCCCCCATTCTTTCCGCAAAGGGCGCGGAAAGAATGGGGCACCCCACATTTATATATATGTGATTTAGCGGGTACCGTCGCCCTAAACATTCTGTTGTGGATTGAGCCTCGAATCGGACTTGGCGGAGACCTCGCCCGACGGCTGAGTGGCTGGCCTATCGTGGTTTATCATGACACTCGGGAAATCGGGATCGTCCTTAGACCCCATCCCCCTCCTGGCCTGAAGTCCGCGCTAGGTGGACGTCCATCCGACGTGCTCGCACGCTGTGAAAGGTTTTTCATGTCTGCGCTCTGTGGTCTAATGATTTATGACCGATCTCGATCAGGTGCGGCGGGAGAAGTGGCATCTCGACGGACATGCGGTGCGCACGTTCGACGAGGCGCGCTCGTTTCTTGAGGCGGTCGGATTTTGCCTGATGTATCCCATGCGGCAGCAGGCGTTGGTGCCAACATTCATTGGCGCCTGGGTTGGTTCGGATCAGCAATTGCCCACGTGGCAGCACGCTTTCGCCGATCCGCGGGCACAGGAAGCCAGCGACGTGATGGTTCGCCTTTTGCGCGACCGGGCGGCTTACGAAGCCAATCGCTTCGATGAGAACAACGCTTTCCTGATTGCGGCCTCGATCTTTCCGTATTTTTATGCGCTGGTCGGAGAGCGTAATCCCAAGCAGGCGCCGAAACCGAAGCCGCATTCGGATTATTCCCAACTGGCTTGCGATGCGTTTGCGTTGATCGACCGGGAGGGTCCGATCTCCAAGCAGAAGATGCGCGAAGAGTTGGGCGGCAGCGTGTCTTTCGTCGCGCTCGATCATGCGCTGGGTGAGTTGTGGTCCAGGCTGCGCATTACGCGGGTTGATTACAATCCGGTCGAAGGTGCGTTTTGGGATGTCCTGTATCGGTGGTCGCCGGAGGCGGTGCGCGAAGGCATAAATCTTTCAGTCGGTGAAGCGCTCACCGCGCTGATTTCGAAATATCTCAGCTCGGTGGTCGCGGTCGATCAGCAGGAACTCGAATCGTTCTTCGGCAACTTCGTGCCTCGCTCGCGCGTCAAAGATGCCGTGAAAGCCCTGCTGGCTGCGAGGGAGTTGAGCTACGTTCGGGTGGGCAATCGATCGTTGATTCAGATCACGCCAGCTAAAGTGGAGCCGATTCCGCGTATTTCGGGACCGCGAGAAAAAGCTGGACCGCGGAAAACATCTTCGACGCCGAGGGTTTGACGGATTTCGAAGTGTCGTCGTGAGGGCTCGAAGGATCTGTGCATTCCTCCGCTGCGGGCGGAATGCACAGATCCTTCGCTGCGCTCAGGATGACATTTTATAAAGGATGACATTTTATAAAATAAGGGAACAGGCTCCGCCCGACTCACTTGGCGGAAGAGCGACACTCCTATTACTATCGCGGGTCCTGGTTGACTCTTTCAGAGGAATCAAGTCCAAGTTAATTATGAAGAGAATCTTCGCGATCGGCATCTTCTGTCTTTTTCTCATTCTGGCATCTTCGGCGAGAGCTCAGACGCAAGCCTCCGGCGAGCCCGCATTGCCTTACATTCCCAGCCTCGACGTTTCCGCGATGGATAAATCCATCGATCCCTGCGTCGACCTTTACCGTTACTCTTGTGGAGGCTGGCAAAAGAAGAATCCCATTCCCCCCGATCAGACTTCGTGGAGCGTTTACGCCCCGAGGCGTTGGAGGCTGATTACCAGCCTTGAACCTGGACGCTCACTTCATAGGTGAGATTATCGGGATTCGACACTGGGATTGTCAGCGCGAGATTCGTGTTAGCCAGCACGCGAACAGGAAAAGTGGCTGCAAGGGGGCCAGCGTTGGTTTGGGTCCCCGCGGTACCTCCATAAGCCTGCAAGGTCTGAAGCCATGGACCGTAGGATTGGGAGAGAGTGCATTTCTTGGGCGTACCGTTCTCATTCCACGGGCATAAACCGTTACCCAACTGCTCGGTGCCCAAGTCATCCGTCCAGGTTAAATAGGGGCTCACCGTATCTTTCACGCCAGCCGAAGAAGTGCCGGACAGCGAATAATAAATCGTAATCAGATAGCTCCTGTCGGTGGTGGGTGGCGTTAGCAAATTCGTGGTGGCGAGAGCCGTTGTCCCGGTGAAGGTCTCGCTGAAAACTTCGTGGATGGTTCCAGCCCGCATTGTTGCGAATGTCAAAGTCAGAAATACCACTAGTAAGGCGAATCGGTGAAACATAGTTCCTCTTCCGCTCCGAAAATGTCTAAGCGGAATCGAATCTATCGCCGATTGGCTGCGTCCACAAGCCCCTTAAAGTAGGGTCCCCTTATGCGGGTGATGGTCGCTACGGCTGCGAATACGCAAAACGATATCTCGATCAACTCGCAGTTCGACAGGTCAGATGGCAAACATGAAAAGGCCGGAGCCGCGTCGCTGCCGACGCGAACATTCCGGCCAGTTCGCACAAATTATCGACTGTTGAGGGACAGGAGCACGGTCTCCGGCCCGGGCGAGTACTTCGCCAGTTGAATTTCGAGAGGCGATTTCATCGTCTCCCATCCAGTTTCACTTCCCGCGATCCACATCTGAGTCAAGAAATACTGACCGTTATACCGGTTGAAGACCAGCTTGGTTGAACTTGCTACATCTCTGGACTGCATGGAGTTGGTTCCGATATAAAACGGGGTTCCCCCGGTCCGGCTCCGCACGAGCACGGTATGCGGAAACTGAGGCAAGGCCCCGAAAGTATATTCCCCAGCCGGGAACGTCTGCCCGCCAATTCCGAAGCTGAACGGGACCTTGACCTTGATCCCGGATTGGGCAGATCCCAAGCCGACTGCCAGCATTAAGAACATACCCAACATCATTGTTTTCTGCAGAACGCAACAACCGTGCTTTTTCATACGACCTCCTGGTGCTCGTGGGGCGACTGGCAGAAGTCGCCAGTCGTGAGGTGAATTCGAAGAACCGTGACACACCTTAGAGCTGTCATTGTTCCAATTCGTTCGGGAGCGGTTGCCTGCTCCGTTATCCCCGTCATCGGCGGTTGGGTGACAAACTTTAGGACGCGTCCTCGCCCCGTAATGGCAAAGACTCGTCCCTTGGAAACAAATGACTTGGGCTAGCTTGTGGTTTCTTCGGGTGTGGGTGTGCCTATTTCTAAGCAGTTTCTAATCTGTACCGAACTGGTTGTTTGGCGGCGCGGCTTGAAGCCGTGTCCCTTCAAAATTTAAAGGCGCGATGAATCGGCCGGCTTCCCACTTGTCAGAACGAAAACTTCAACGAGAACTGAATCAATCGCGGTGTGCCGTTGGTTTGGTTAATCTCGCCGACTTGAGGACCGGCGGCAATGTTCGCGAATCCAGTTCCTAACGGATTCTGGAAGGACGGATGGTTGAACAGATTGAACACGTCGGTGCGGAAACGCAGGCTATACCGTTCGCCCAGCTTAAATGTCTTGGCGAGGGTGAAGTCGACGTTCACCTGATCCGGGCCATAGATGCAATTGCGCGGAGAGTCGCCATAACCGGTGGCGCCGTCCGGGGAGAACGGAACAACCGGAGCCGACTGATACGCGAGAGGGTTGACCCAATTCGCCAGTTTGGTTGCGAGGCTTCCCGAATTCAAAGCGTTGCCGCAATTGAAGCCGGGAGCGAAATTGGCCGTAGCTACTGGAGCGCTGGCCAGTGTATAGGCGGTTGCGCCATTCGAATCCATAATCGTGATGGGCGAACCCGATTGTGCGATGATCACGCTGCTGATGCCCCACCCACCCAGCGCGTATCCCATGGCGTCGTGACGCTCGTTGAAGAAAGGCAAGTCGTAGTTCAAGCTGGTGACGGAGCGGTGGCGGTGATCGAAGTCCGATAGACCTCGTGAGGCTTCTCCACTGTTCTGATCGTTGACCCGCGTGATGAAGGCCACGCTGGCGGTAGAGACATCGTCGATCGACTTGGAGAATGTGTACGCGCTTTGAAAGTACAATCCTTTCGAGAATTTGTGCGAAACCGTAGCTTGGAAGCCGCTGTAGGCGGAATCGGAGTTGGGATAGAAAGCCTCCAACAAGGCAGGATTCACGCCGGGATAGGGAGCACGCGCCAGAGCATTGGCTGTCGTATTTTCCGTGATCGTGTACGTGGTCCCATTGGGCGCGGTCAACGTAATGGGATTTGTTGGGCTGGCCAGCGCCGGTTGGTCGGGATCGAACGTGGAGCGCAAGTGGCTGCCCTTGGTGCCCACGTATCCGAGCTCGAGGATCCAATTTCCGCCCAACTGACGTTGCACGGTTAGGTTCCACTGCTGCGTGGTGGGCACACTCCAGTTGAGGGGGACGGCAAGACCAAACAGGCCGTCGATGTTTCCCGAGTACACTGGAGAGCCTGTCGTGGGACCTCCGCCAAAACCCTGAAAAACAGAAGGCTGCGGCGCGTAGGCTCCGTTAATCGTACCCAGCGCCGGAAGCGGGTATAGTCCTGGCGTTGGGCAAATCGATGTTGGCGCAGCA
>JBEKGG010000319.1:0-4805 GCA_050012915.1 Terriglobales bacterium
ACGCGTCCGATTTCAATAGACATACGTCTGATCGCGGCCACCAACCAGGATCTCGCTCAAGCGGTGAAGAATGGGACCTTCCGCAAAGATCTTTTCTATCGGCTGAACGTACTTTCGCTGGTCATGCCTCCGCTCCGCCAGCGTCGCGAAGATATAGCGATTCTTGCCGAATATTTTGTCTCCAAGTACATCAAAAAGCTCAACACCAAAGTCAGGAGGATTTCTCCTGAGGCCATGTCGCGCCTGGTGAATTATGACTGGCCGGGAAACGTGCGCGAACTGGAGAACGCCATCGAGAGCGCTCTCGTACTCAGCGTATCGGATTCCATTCAACCCGAGGATTTGCCCGAGCCCATTCTCGAGAAAGCGGTTGTCTCGACCGGCGACAGATCGAAGTATCACAGTGAAGTAAGAGAACGGAAAAAGCAGCTCATCCTCGAAACTCTACAGCAGACCAAGCTTAATTACACGGAGGCGGCGCAAATTCTCGGAGTGAATGTCAATTACCTTCATCGGCTGATTCGTAATCTCGATCTCAAAGAGGCGCTCCACTCGTCGCCGAGCGTACGCCCGGCGACACAACTTTCTCAACGCCGAGGTTCACGGCAGTTGGAGACCTAGCAAAGTCTCTGGATTCAAATAAACGCCCTCCCAGCGGACAGCCACATGCAGATGTGGTCCGGTGGCGCGCCCGGTTCCGCCGCTCACTCCGATTTTCTGGCCGCCGGTAACGTGTTCGCCTGCTTTGACCTCGATCTTCGAAAGATGCATATAAAGCGTGAGCAAACCCTGACCATGGTCGAGCACCACGCAATTGCCTTCGAAGTACAGCGGCTGTGCCAGTAGAACCGTTCCGCTATTCAGCGCCGCAACCGGTGTGCCTTCCGGGACCGCATAGTCGAGCCCTTGATGCACGCTTTGGGTCTTGCCATTGAAGGTGCGCGACGTTCCAAACACATCCGAGATCTGCGCCTTTACCGGAGGGTGAAAACTGCCCGCCCACTCGCGCTCGGGAGTTACATTGGCAAATGCACGTTCTTTGATCGCCTTGTCCTGATTGATTTCTTGAAGTTGTTCAGGGTTGGGTTCCGTATATTTCTTGGGCACGCTGGCCGCGATGCTGTGATACTTTCCTTTGCCGACCGCAATTGGTTTTTCAAACGAAAGATCTTTCCCAGTCGCAGTTACACCCTTCAGCTCCAGCGGATAATTTCCCGGCCGCGTTTCCAGGCTCGCGCCCGCGATTGCGTACCAGACTTTGCTTTGTGAATCAGCAGAAAAGTAGATTTCGTGTTTGAGCCATGTCCCGGTAAGTGATTTCAATCGCTCCGGCGGAGTCACTCGTAGTATCACCGGCGATCCATTGACCAGTCCCACCGGCTGCCACGTAACCGACCAGGAATCTGCGGACTTGCTCTTCGATGTAGCCGCCGGAACTTCGAGCGAATACAGCGGCAGTACGGTAAACAGGATCGCTAAGAGGATGTTACGGTGCCGAGTCGTCGCGAATATCGGAGAGATCTGCACTTCCACTGAGCCTAGCACTGATGCCGGCGTAAAGCAGGCTCGAATCCATACGGTAGAACCCCGTCTCGCACCCATAAAAACCATCAATTGCATATCCGTAAGTGATTGGCTCATAAGCAGAACACGATGGTAATCACCCGGAACCGTTTTGCCCGGACATTTCGCGCGGGCTGAGCAAGAATCTTAGAATGTCCCAGAGCTCACCTCGTCAGCTCGGCGCACAGGTGTTTATCGCAGCCATGGCGCTGGCAGCGCTGGGGTGTTTCTGCATCGCAGTGGTCCACTGGCAGTCGACCGACCCTCTTAAATTTCTCTGCTACCTGGGAGTTACGGTTCTCGCTTCGTCTCTGAAAATAAAGCTTCCAGGCATCAACGGAACTATGTCGGTGAACTTCCTGTTCATTCTTCTGGGAGTTTTGGAATTGAGTTTCGCCGAAACCCTGGTGATCGGATTCGCGGCGGTTCTGGTCCAGTCTTATTGGAGGTCGTCAAATCTCAAGCCGATCCACGTCGTTTTCAACATGTCGCAGTTACCGGTTGGGACGGCAGCGTCGTATGTCGCATACCAATTCATCACCACGCATGGATTGCATCGCAGCGACCCCCTGGCATTGCTGCTGGTCGCCATCACCTACTTCGCCGTCAACACCTTCGCCATGGCCATCATCATCCGGTTGACCGAAGGCAAGCCGATTTTGAAAATATGGTCGGAGTGCTATTTCTGGTCGTTCCCTTACTATCTCGTAGGCGCGGCTATCGCGGGCTTGGTGAGCTTCCTGAACCGGCATATCGGATGGCAGTCTTCGCTTCTCGTCCTGCCTCCGGTTTACCTCATGTACCGCTCGTACCGGCTTTATTTGAGCAAGCTCGAAGATGAAACCCGACATGCCGAGCAAGTATCGAATCTTCACTTGCGAACCATTGAAGCTCTCGCGCTCGCCATCGAAGCCAAAGACCACACCACCCACGAGCATCTTCAGCGGGTGCGCATCTACGCCGTGGAACTCGCCAAAGATCTTGGCTTGAACGAAGACGAAACCGAGGCCTTGCAGGCTGCGTCGGTTTTGCATGACATCGGCAAGCTCGCGGTTCCGGAACACATCATCTCGAAGCCGGGGAAACTCACGCCGGAAGAATTCGAGAAGATGAAGATCCATCCGATCATTGGGGCGGAAATTCTGGAACAAGTCGAGTTTCCTTATCCCGTAGTGCCCATCGTAAGCGCGCACCATGAGAAATGGGATGGCAGCGGTTATCCCAACGGACTAAAAGGCGAGGCCATACCCATCGGAGCGCGAATTCTCTCGGCTGTCGATTGCCTCGACGCGCTGGCTTCCGATCGTCAATACCGGCGGGCTTTACCGTTAGACGAAGCCATGGCGCGCGTGGTCGAGGAAGCTGGTAAGAGCTTCGATCCGCGGGTGGTCGAAGTTTTGCAGCGGCGTTATATTGAATTGGAGAAACTCGCCCGTTCGCAGCCCGCGAAAGTTCCCGCGAAACTATCGACCGACGTGAAAGTCGAGCGCGGATCGGCCCCGGCCGCGGGTTTCGCGGAAGCCGAAGCTCCACTTGCGCAACCACCCGAACAACGCCGCGATTATCTCGCGTCCATCGCTGCCGCGCGCCAAGAGGCGCAGATGCTCTTCGAACTGAGTCACGATCTCGGCAATTCGCTCAGCGTGGACGACACATTATCCATGCTCTCGGTGCGGTTGAAACGGCTCGTGCCGTACGACTCGATGGCGGTTTATCTCAAGCAGGACAATCTGCTCACTCCCGAGTATGTGAGCGGCGATAACTTCCGTTTGTTCTCGTCTTTAAGAATTCCGCTGGGCGAAGGTTTATCCGGATGGGTTGCGCAAAACAGCAAGCCGATTCTCAACGGCAATCCATCAGTCGAGCCCGGATACCTGAACGATCCCACCAAGTACAGCACTTTGCGCTCGGCGTTAGCCGTGCCGCTCGAAGGAGTCTCGGGCGTGGTCGCAGTGCTCGCGCTCTATCGCACGCAACAGGATGCATTCACCAAAGATCATCTGCGAATTCTGCTGGCCATCAGCTCGAAACTCGGATTCACTATCGAAAATGCGCTGAAATATCGCTTAGCCGAAGATTCCGCGACTACCGATTACCTCACCGGGCTTCCCAATGCTCGCTCGCTTTTTCTGCATCTAGATCGCGAGATTGCCCGATGCAAGCGCTCCAATCTGCCCTTAGCCGTATTCGTTTCCGACCTCGACGGATTCAAACAGGTGAATGACCGCTTTGGCCACTTTCAAGGCAACAAACTTTTGCAGTTGTTCGCCGAGGCTTTGAAAGACTCTTGCCGCGAATACGATTACGCGGCGCGCATGGGCGGCGACGAATTCATTGTCATCGCGCCCGGCCTTACCCACGATGCTGCCGCGGAAATGGCGCAACGGCTCGAAGCCATTATCGCGGATGTCGGCAAAGCGGTTTGCGGCGAGGGTCTGGTATCGGTGAGCATCGGACAAGCTTTTTATCCTGCGGATGGCACTAACGCCGAACACCTGCTCGCCGAAGCCGATCGCCGCATGTACGCGGTAAAGAATTCCCACCACGCAAATACCACCGCCCGCGATACTGCAGCACGCTCTGCGAGCGCAACCAGCTAAGCGCGCTGCGCGTGAGAGCCCAGCTTAGCGTCCGAAGAACAAGTTCACCAGACTAAGGTCAAACGTCTCCGCCTCCTTCAGGATCATTTTGTTGGCATCAAAGCGTCCGAGGTATGCTCGGACCAAATCGACATCGTCCACCTTGCCATTGCGGGGAGTCTGGGGGGCCGTGTCCCCCTGGAACTTGTCGCGTCTCTTTTGCCGAGTATGACAGCGCCTCCAGCCCTTGTCTTTTGCACTTTACGGGGTCCGCAAAAAACCGTGAACCACCGTGTTTGTGTCAGTCCAATATCCGACAACATCCCCAGCATCGTTGATGCCCCAGGGTTCCGTCTGAGTCGAGCCGGTTGGGTCGAAATCGGTGATTGTGCCATCTGCGGCGCGCACGTAACCGTGTTCAATATCGGCTGAGTCGGTATAAGGTCCCATGACTACGCCCGCCGTGTTGATGCCGAAGGCGGCCGTTCCCTCCTCCGAGGTTTTGTCTGCGCCAGGAGCATTGAACGATGTAAACGCGCCATCCGCCGACGCACGAAGCCGCGCTGTCCGTCGGTACGAAGCCGCAGTGGCGAAGATGGCTCCCGCCGCCGCACAGGTGACCAAGGTAACCGCTCATAATGACGAGACAGATTGTCGCGCGGC
>JBEKGG010000320.1:0-4796 GCA_050012915.1 Terriglobales bacterium
CGTCGATCATTGGCCGGTTTCTTGCTACACAAAGCACTGAACTCCGGGGACAGGTACAAGAAATTGAAATCAGGGAAACGTTCCACTGGCATCGGTCTTTTCGTTTTCTTTCTTCTATTCGCTTGCCAGGCTGGCATCGCGGCTACGGTCAGCACGCATACTCTGACGCCCCACAAAAAAACCTCGCAAAAGATCAGTGAAAGTCAGCACGCGCGCCGGCGCATGCACCACCTGGCGCACGCCCGGGCCACGACGGCTACAACCGCTGCAGCGATACATCCCAGACATCGCTACTACGAACGCTTCTATACCAGTTCCTTCGCTCAGGATATTACCGAAGGCGACGTCACCACCGGCGAAGATCCGGTTGTGCGTGAAGCAGCCATCGACGCTCTCGGCGGAATGAATGGCACAGTTGTGGCCATCGAGCCCACCAGTGGACGCATCCTGGCCATGGTGAATCAGAAGCTGGCGCTCTCCAGCGGCGCTCAACCTTGTTCCACCATCAAGCTTTCGGTTGCGCTGGCCGCGTTGAATGAAGGAATTATCACCAAAGAAACCCAGGTTCGCCTGGGCGGCCAGTATCACATGAATTTGACCATGGCTCTGGCTCACTCCAACAACCAATATTTTGAAGCGCTCGGCCGGCAACTAGGATTTGAAAAAGTCAGTTACTACGCGCATCAATACGGACTCGGCGAACTGGCCGGCTACAGCATCCCGGGCGAACAGCTCGGAATTTACCCCAACGAAGAAATCTCATCCAAGCTCGGCGGCGTCGGGAAAATGTGCTCTTTCGGCGAAGGCGTTTCGGTAACGCCATTACAACTTGGCGCGCTGGTCTCGGCCATCTCCAACGGCGGCACGCTCTACTATCTGCAGCATCCGACGACGCCTGAAGAGATCGCGGACTTCCAGCCCGTTGTGAAGCGCCGTCTGGATATCGCTCCGCTGATCCCCGAAATTTCTGACGGAATGGAAGGTGCTGTGCAATTTGGCACCGCCCGCCGCCTGCGCACAAACTTCAGTGAAGAAGAAGTTCTGGGCAAGACTGGAACCTGCTCTCACGCCGGCACCCGCTTCGGCTGGTTTGCTTCCTACGCTAAAACCAGCGTTGGACACATTGTCGTCGTCGTTTTTCTGGAAGGCGGCCGCCCAACGTTCGGCCCCAAGGCAGCAGAAATTGCCGGATTAATGTATCGCAATCTCTACGATCACAATTTCTTCGTCGCGAAGCCCACTCTGCCATCGAACACCGCGATCGTCACTCCGGTGAGCGCGCAGCAATAAAATCGCCTCAGGCATTTACGCTCTACCCCGAAAAATCTCTGTACGAAACTCCGCCGCGCTATGATCTCTATCCCAGGAGCATAGCCATGGAAAAGCGCGCAATGGAACAACTCTGGAAGATCCACACCGACCAGGAATTTCTCCATCACGATGTCGAAGCCACGCTCGAAACCATGACCGACGATGCCTTCGTGCTGAACATTCCCACCGGTATGGGCGGACGGGGCAAGAACGAAGTGCGCGCTTTCTATCGCGACAGCTTCGTGCATTCCCTGCCGAGCGATATAGCCAATCAACTCACGCACCGCGTACTCGGCGACAACGCGCTGGTGGATGAATTACTCCTCACCTTTACCCACACCACGCGGATGGACTGGATTCTGCCTCGCGTGCCGCCCACTTCCAAGAGAGTCGAAGTCGATCTGGTCGCTATCGTTTATTTCCGCGGCGACAAAATCTGTGGCGAGCGAATTTATTGGGATCACGCCAGGGTTTTGCAGCAAGTTGGCTTACTTCAGCCCGCGCAATAAACGTCGAAGTGCGCGGGCGCGCACGATAGGCCTATATTTTCTTGCCAGAATGTGGCCAATCGGGCTATTCTCTCGGACAACAGTATTGCTGGAGGTCCGAGATGCGCTCGCTCTGTTCCCTTCCTGCGGTATTCCGGCTGGTCCCGCTGGCTATCGCCGTCGCGGTTTCGAGCGCTTCGGCCCAGGAGATCTTCATAACGCCCATCCCCAACGCGCCCTTTAGTGGCGTCGTCAAGGTGGAGCACTCGCGCGTTGAGCCCGACGGCTCCGTCTTCGACTCCAAAACGATCCGGGATATTGGCCGCGACAGTCATGGCCGCATCCACAACGAGAGAAGAGCCATTGTGCCGTCTTCGTACGCCAAGGAGCCTGCACTCGTCCGCATCCATTTGTACGACCCGCAAACCCGCGTCTCTACCTGGATCGATCCGAAAGAGCGAACTTTCTGGACCCATACCGTAAATCACCCGCCTTCCACCTTACCGCCTGCGGTGCGCTTTGCTTCGCCGACCGGCGACGGCCTCCCGCAGAACGAGTTCACGAAAGAAGAAGACTTGGGCATTCACGACATTGAAGGGTTGGCAGTGCGTGGAGTGCGCGAGATTCAGACCGTCCCGGCTGACAATAAAGGCACGGGGAAGGAGATCGCCATTACCGATGAATACTGGTATTCGGAGGATCTTCGCATCTACGTAATGATCAAACACAGCGATCCGCGCGAGGGAACCACGACCATGACCTTGACGCAAATCACGCGCGCAGAGCCGGATCCTGCCCTGTTCGAGATTCCACACGACTACAAGCGAGCCCAAGGCGGACAGGAAACCGAACCATAAGTTCGGTTTATTCCGGGAACGTCATCGCGCGACGTTATTATCCCGTCGTCACATCGCACATCGGTGAGCAAGGCATGCTCCAGCGGTTCTTGTACGGCTTCCGCACGCGTGAAATGACAATTTCGTGACGCCGCTTTGACAACTGCCGCCGCGCTTCAAACATAAGATGTTGGAAACGCGAATGGGCGATCCGCTGCTGGCCCGTTCACGGCGGATGCCCCGGGGCTTCCAATATCCTTCCTCAGTAAGTTGAGCGAGCCGCCTCGAAGCTCGCCTCGGCATCATTTACCTGATTTTCCGAATGCAATCCAGGGTTGTTCGGCTGCGGATGTCGACTGCTGGTCACAAGACACTTAGGCGGCGGTAGGCCAAGCCGCGTCCAGCCCTGGGAAGAATGTAGTTGAATTTATGGCGATGATTGAGTACATTGCGATGACTTGAGGTCAACCTGTGAGTGGGATCAGCAGCAGCCTTGTTTCTCCGCCGCGATACCGAAACCTGCCTCCACGGCCTCGCTCCGAAGACAAGCGAGCGAAGATCATCGATGCGGCCATGCGTCATTTTGCCGAGCAGGGCTACCACGCGGCGCGAGTTGGGGACATTGCTGCCGGCCTGGGCATAGCCAAGGGTTCGATCTTCCAGCATTTCGGCAGCAAGGACGGCCTGTTTTTCGAGGCTTACAAGAAAGCGGTTTATTCTTTTGCTCCATATTTGAAGGTCCCCGCTGAAGTGCGCGAGCTTGGATTCTTCGGAGTTCTTCACTACTGGCTGGTGCGCACCGAGCACATGGTGCGCGAAGACTGGATTCCCTATCGAGTCTATCTGCTCGGTCAGTACGGAACCGACCTGGTCCTGCGACGAGAGATCAACCGTTTTCTGATCGCTGAGGATCCTTATGGTCGTGTGGAGTTCGTACGCTTCGGCCTCGAACGCGGAGAACTGCGCCGCGATCTGGACATTGAAATGGTAGTGTCCATTCTCGACTGGGTGGTTGAACGGTTTCAGGATGCCCTGCTGATCGAAGAGCTGGATCCGGGACTGTTCGTGCGCCAGGGCGATCTGGCGGAAAAGAAAGAAACACGGATCGCTCAATTCCTGGATGTGTTGCGAAGAGCAGTTGGCTCGGAATCTGCCAAGGCGTCAGTCTAAAGCGCTGGTTGGAAGAGCGTGACGTCACGCCGCGTCTTCAATTTATCTTTCATCGAAAGCCACAACACAGCTGAATGCTAATTGCTGCTTGCTGAGTGCTTGAATCGCACTGCACTACCCTTTGTGCAGCAAAATTTCCACTTGCCAGACGGTACTACTCTGGTTACTATTCACCATCTCGGAGAACTTAACTTGGCCGTTTTTTCCATGAACATCGGTGAGACTATCAGGAACTACCGGCTGGGGAAAGGTATGTCCCAGGGCGACATAGAAAAGCGTACCGGCCTGCTGCGCTGCTATCTGTCGCGAGTGGAGAACGGCCACACCATTCCTTCGCTGGACACGCTTTCCAAGATCGCTGGGGCAATGGAACTTCCGCTGTCACAATTCTTTGCCGAGTCCGGCCACAGTAACGGTGGCAAAGGATTACCCCAACTTTCCGACGACGAAGTCCGCTTCCTGAGCCAGATCCGCCGCTACTCCGTGAGCCTGAACGACAGCGATCGCAAGCTGGTTCTGGCGATGGTGAAGAAGATGGCTTCGAATGCGAAGTAACCAAGCTCTCAGCTATCAGCCGTCAGCTCTCAGCTTGTAAATCGGACTGCCAGAAGATCATTCCGCAGCGAAACCGCTATTCTAGAATCCAAAAAGCTGAAGGCTGATAGCTGAAGGCTGATAGCTGACGGCTGACAGACTGACGGCTGATAGCTCCAAGTTACTTCCGTTCCATCCCTCCCGTGACCAATGGGTACCTCGCCCGCATGATGTTCACCCCCTAAACTGTGAACTGGAGAACTCTCGGTGACTCTTGACGAAGAATTAACTGTGCTCGAAACGCAACTGCGCCGGCTCAAGATCGAGTACGAAGTTTATTTCAGCAACCCAACCAAAAAGCCGCCCACGGATGTCGAGTGGAAAGTGCTGAGCATGCTGCGCAAGTTCAGCGATGGCGGACGGATGAGCTTCCAACAGCGCTTCCGCTACAACGAAA
>JBEKGG010000321.1:0-4734 GCA_050012915.1 Terriglobales bacterium
ACTCCCAATCAAATCCAACAGCTTCAAATTCGACAATGGGAAGCTGAGTCGAAGATGTTTACATCTGTAGTCAAACAACCCGGCCAACTCGCATTGCGATTATTTAACTATCCCGCATGGCGTGTCGAAGTGAATGGCAAGCTCGTCGCCACCTCCACACGAGACGTCACTGGGCAAATGTTGATCCCGGTTGAAGCCGGCGAAAACCGTGTCGCCGTCGTATTCACGCGTACCTGGGACCGAACGCTCGGAGGAATCATTTCGGCGGTCACCGCTCTAGTTATCGGACTACTCGTCTACCTCCGGCGCAAGCGTCCGATAGCCCATGTTGTTTAGTATTTCCCGATTGAAAATGTGTTGGTAAACGCTCCATCCCTGTTTATCATTTCTCAGAAGCGGCAAGAGCAAGTCAGTGAATCACGTTCTAATCGCGACCTCGAACGGCGGCAAGTTGCGCGACTTTGCCGGCGCCGCCACCCCGTTTAACATTGAGATTCTCCCGGTTCCAAACTTTGCTGCCCTGCCTCCCGTCATCGAGAACGGCGTGACGTTCGAAGAAAACGCGCGAAAGAAAGCAGAAGAATATAGCCGCGCGGTTCCGGGCGAACTCATCCTGGCGGACGATTCTGGTCTTGAAGTGGACGCGCTCAAGGGTGCTCCCGGAGTCCACTCCGCGCGCTTCGCGGCCGACGCACCTCATCTCGTCGACAACAATACCGACGACGAATCCAACAACACCCGCCTGCTGCGTGAGTTAAAAGATGTTCCTCCGGAAAAACGCAACGCCCGCTTCGTATGCGTTCTCGCTGCTGCTCGCGACGGACAAACGCTAGCGGTCTTTCGCGGCGAGGCGGAAGGCATTATCTTGAACCGCGGCCGGGGGACAAACGGATTCGGCTACGATCCCCTGTTCTATTTTCCGCAGATCCAAAAGTCGTTCGCTGAATTAACTCCAGAAGAAAAAGCTCAGTACAGCCATCGCGGCGCGGCGTTCCGCCAATTCCTGGCTTGGTATCAAACAACAAAGTGATCGTGATCATCTCCCGCTTCCTTGACTTCCCTTCTCCCGCAACAACATAATAAAAGGTTCCGTTCTCATACCTGAACTCATAAGGAGCACTCTGTGGCAGCAACGGCCAGTCCTGCGGCTCCGACGCCGGTCAAAGGTGGCGTAGCCCCGCTCCGTGCGGGCCATGGATATTCGTTTCTGCTACGTCGCCTGCATTCGCTCACCGGAATTATTCCTGTGGGCGCGTTCCTGTTCGAGCACATCCTGATTTCGAATGCTTCGGCGATCGGCGGCCCACTGGCTTACGCCCGGCAGGTCCGTTTTCTGGCGAGCCTTCCGATGGTGCCGATCCTCGAGCTATTTGGCATCTGGCTGCCGATTCTGTTTCACGCGCTGTACGGCTTCTACATTTGGTATCGCGGCGAAACCAACGTCGGAGAATATCCCTGGACCGGAAACTGGATGTACACCGCGCAACGCTGGACCGGGGGGATTGCCTTTGCCTACATCCTTTGGCATACCTGGACGATGCGCTTTACCGGCATCGACTTGCATGAATTTCCCGGCGCCTCTTTCGGCAAAGTACAAAATGAAGTATTCCAAACGCCGCTGTTCCTGTTTTATGTCATCGGGCTGATCGCGGCTTCATGGCACTTCGCATACGGTATCTGGCTTTTTTGCGCGAAGTGGGGCATCGTTTCCGGCGAGCAAGCCCGCAAGCGGTTCCTGGTTC
The DNA here is from genome assembly GCA_050012915.1 of Terriglobales bacterium. GTDB lineage: Bacteria > Acidobacteriota > Terriglobia > Terriglobales > Acidobacteriaceae > JABDBE01. The sequence goes on from JBEKGG010000321.1 coordinate 1,743, forward strand.
TGTGTATAGCATTTTTCTTTGTGCTGACCGGTGCTGGTCTGGCGAGCCTGACCTCGTTCCGGTCGCACCCGCAGCAGCCAATTGATCCAGCGGGCGCAAGCATGGTCGAGGCTGGGCCCGGCGCCTCGAATTAAGTTCAACGAAAGCGGTGCATTCGAAGATGGCATCAAGTCCGAAAATCATTGTCATCGGCGGCGGACTGGCGGGCCTTTCCGCGGTCATCAAGATCGCGGAGATGGGTGGGCAGGTGGATCTGTTTTCCATCGTCCCGGTGAAGCGTTCTCACTCGGTATGCGCCCAGGGCGGGATTAACGCGGCCAAGAATCTGAAAGGCGAGGGCGATTCCACCTGGAAGCACTTCGACGACACGATTTATGGCGGCGACTTCCTTGCCAATCAGCCTCCCGTAAAAGCGATGTGCGAAGCCGCGCCGGGAATTATTGATCTGCTCGATCGCATGGGCGTGCCTTTTAATCGTACTCCCGAAGGCTTGCTCGATTTTCGCCGCTTCGGCGGCACGCTCTATAACCGCACCGCTTTTGCCGGAGCCACTACCGGACAGCAACTTCTCTACGCGCTCGATGAGCAGGTACGCCGTTATGAGTCCGAAGGCAAAGTGAAGAAGTACGAGCACTGGGAATTTCTCTCGGCCGTGCTCGATTCCAACAAAATCTGCCGCGGCATCTGTGCCATGGATTTGCGCTCCATGGAAGTACGTACTTTTCCCGCCGACGCAATAATCATCGCGACCGGCGGCAACGGGGCGATTTTTGGCAAGTCCACCAACTCTGTGGTCTGCACCGGCTCGGCGCAATCTGCCCTTTATCAGCAAGGATGTTTCTACGGCAATGGCGAGTTCATCCAGGTTCATCCGACTTGCATCCCCGGCGAAGATAAACTGCGGCTCATGTCGGAGTCGGCGCGCGGCGAAGGTGGACGGGTTTGGGTTCCGAAGGCGCCGGGTGACAAACGCGATCCGCTGTCGATCCCGCAGGGCGAGCGCTGGTACTTCTTAGAGGAGTGGTATCCAAAATACGGGAACCTGGTGCCACGCGATATCGCTACGCGCGCGATTTTCAAAGTCGTCTTCGAACACAATCTCGGCATCGATGGCAAGCCCATGGTCTACCTCGACCTGACTCACATCGATCCCAAGATTCTCGACCGCAAGCTGGAAGGCATTCTGGAAATTTATGAGAAGTTTGTCGGCGATGACCCGCGCAAAGTTCCCATGAAGATTTTTCCCGGCATGCACTACACCATGGGTGGGATGTGGGTCGATTTCAATCAGGCCACGAATATCCCAGGAATCTATGCGGCGGGCGAATGCGAATATCAATATCACGGCGCCAACCGCTTGGGCGCGAATTCGCTGGTCTCGTGCATCTTTGGCGGATTCCTTGCAGGACCGGCGGCCATGCAATATGCCCGCAGTTTGCAGGCGGCGTCGAGCAACGGGCATTTCGACGCGGAGCGCAAGCATCAGGAAGAAAACAATTCCATGCTGATGAAATCGGATGGCAAGGAAAATCCCTTCCGGCTCTGGCAGGAACTCGGCGAATTGATGACCGCCAACTGCACCGTCATTCGCTACAACAATAAGTTGAAGGAAACCGACGGCAAGTTATGCGAACTGCTTGAGCGCTTCCGGCGCATTAATCTAAGCGACCGTACCCAGTGGGCCAATACCAGCGTGGTCTTCACCCGCCAGCTTTACAACATGCTGCAACTCGCGCGCGTCATTGCGCAGGGTGCCGCAATCCGAGACGAATCTCGCGGGGCACACTACAAGCCGGACTTCCCCGAGCGCGACGACAAGAATTGGCTGAAAACAACAAAAGCTTACTTCGCCCCGGATGCCGATGAACCGAAATTCGAATTCGAGCCGGTGGATACTTCCTTAATTCCACCGCGCCCGAGAAAGTACGACATAGCCAAGTAAGTCGTCATCCTGAGCGAAGCGAAGGATCTATGCATTTTGCCGGGCATCGGCCCAATACAGAGGTTCTTCGCTTCGCTCAGAATGACAAAGTTCGAGCTTAAGCACTAAAGGCTAAAAGCTAAATGCCTAATAAAACTGTAATCATAAAAATAAAGCGCCAGGACAATCCCAACTCCAAATCGCATTGGGAAGAATTTGAACTTGCCTGGCATCCGGGCATGAATGTGATTTCTTCGATGATGGAGATTGCCCGCAATCCCGTCACTCGCGATGGCAAGCCGACCACGCCTATCACCTATGACTCCAATTGTTTGGAGGAAGTCTGCGGCTCCTGCGCCATGCTTATCAACGGGCGTGCCCGCATGGCCTGCTCCGCCCTGGTGGATAAGCTCGAGCAGCCCATCCGGCTGGAACCGTTCACGAAGTTCCCCGTGGTTCGCGATCTAGCGGTCGATCGCAGCGTATTGTTTGAAAATCTAAAAACCGTGAAGGCATGGGTTCCCATCGATGGCACTTACGATTTGGGATCTGGCCCGCGCATTAGTCCCGAGCAGCAAGAGGCAGCGTATCCGCTTTCGCGCTGCATCTCCTGCTGTTGTTGCATGGAAGCTTGCCCACAGTTCAACGAGGACACCGGCTTCGTGGGCGCAGCCACAATTTCCCAGGTTCGCCTTTTCAATAATCATCCCACCGGCGCGGAGCTGAAACGAGACCGACTGGCCGCGCTGATGGGCGACGGCGGCATCCAGGAGTGCGGCTACGCTCAGAACTGCGTTGAGGTCTGCCCCAAAGATATCCCGCTAACCCGATCCATCTCCGAGGTCGGTGGAGAGGTCATAAAACAGGCCGTCAGCGACCTTTTCCGCAAATAACGGAAATGGGACAAATTGGCCCATTAGTGACGTTTTCTGGGACTCGGGCCATCAATTAGTGTTATAGTGCCCACTTCATCGCCGGACCTTACGCGGTAAAAGCTGTTTTCTCAGGCAGATAGGCGAGGCAATCCAGCGCTCGCAAACGGCATCTTAGCTGCAGGGGTAGATGCATTGT
>JBEKGG010000322.1:0-4710 GCA_050012915.1 Terriglobales bacterium
TCTTGACAGCAAGGGCGTAATCTACGGGACGACCTTTGCTGGGGGTACTCGGAACTGCGCCTATCAGGGCTATGTTGGTTGCGGTACGGCCTTCAAGCTTAAACCGCCAAGCGGAAAGAGTGGAAAGTGGTCAGAGAAACAACTTCATGTCTTCTCAGGCAAGAACGATGGTGCCAACCCCGCTGGGGGCCTAGTCTTCGATGCGAAGGGCTCATTGTACGGGATAGCGGAAGCAGGGGGATACAACAACGAGGGCGACGGTGTTGCCTTCCGACTGACGAGCGTTGACGGCGATGGGTGGAAGGAAACGGTGCTGCACGTCTTCAGCAGCAATAACAGCGGCGGCGCGACCCCGCTTGCTGGCCTTCTTTTCGACGCGCACGGCGACCTATACGGAACAGCAAGTTGGGGCCACGTGTCTGAGGGCGATGTTTTCAGGATCGAGCCTCCCAGTCGGAAGGGGGGCGACTGGACTCTCGGGGCCTTGTATGGGTTTGCGGGCCCACCGGACGGAGCAACCCCAGGAGCCGGGCTGGTTCTTGATAAGCACGGCAACCTTTACAGCACAACGCAGATGGGCGGCACAGGGCAGGTATGCGACGGTGGGTGCGGCATTGTGTTTGAGGTCTCTCCTTAAAGAAGCCGCGCCCCGAGGCCCTCCAGTTTTGGCGGTCTTTCCGCCGCATGTAACGATCCAATCCCCGAAGTGCAAAATCCGCTGCAGAAGGTCTGACAAATATCTGCAATTGTCTGCAGATTGTAAAAACATTGTCAACAGTTCGTCCGCGATGCTGACAGGCCGCGAAGTGGCAGGTAAGCTGGTTCAGTATTGATGCGATGAATTCAAATTTCCGGAGCAGCTATGATGCGAGTAGAAACAAGCCGAGAAGCGACTTTACAGCGTGCCCCTGGCACTCTGCAGAAAGCATTGACGTATGTTAATCCGGGGGCAAACACGATGGAGCGTATTCTGGTCGTAGAAGACGATCATGCGGTGCAGAAGGCTCTGCGGCGTTTATTTGAGACAGAAGGATTCGAAATTGAAATCAGCGCGGACGGCAGATCGGCGCTCGAAGCTTTCCGCAGAGCTGCGCCGGCTGCGATTGTGCTGGACTTGCGTTTGCCGCTGGTTTCTGGCCGCGATGTTTGCCGGGAGATCAAACAGCAGGCGCCGTCAGTTCCGATTATTGTTCTAAGCGCGGCCAGCGATGTATCGGACAAAGTGTTGCTATTGGAACTGGGCGCCGACGATTATGTGACCAAGCCATTCAGCCCGCGAGAACTGCTGGCTCGGGTTCGGGCCGCGTTGCGGCGGACGGTGCGGACGGGAATTGGAGACGTAGTCACTTTTGACGGAATCTCGGTGGACTTCACCAAGATGGAAGTGAACCGCAGTGGCGAGCAGGTGGTGTTGACGGCGCAGGAATTCAAGACTTTAAAGTTTCTGATAGAAAACGCGGAGCGAGTAATCTCGCGCGATGAGTTGCTGAATGAAGTGTGGGGCTACCAGAATTATCCGTCGACCCGCACGGTGGACAATCATATTCTGAAGCTTCGGCAGAAGCTGGAGAAAGATCCGGCCAATCCGACACATTTCCGGACGGTTCATGGCATGGGTTACAAGTTTGTGCGTTAACTCCCAAGGCGAAGCGTTTGGTGGTAGTGCATTAATAAGGAAGCGAGCCAGACGCACGTTCATTGCGTCGCAGAGAACGCGACGCTTCGTGCGGCTCGTCCAGATTCCTCACGGCGCAAAGAACGCTTATTCGGAATGACAATCAAACTACACCAGCAAAGGTCGAGGCGCGGGGACCGGTGAGCGCGATGAAACTAAGGATGCGGACCAAGTTTCTGCTCTCCATGCTGTTGATCTCGGCTGGGCTTACCTGGACCAGCCTGCTGCTGGTGCGCCGCACCGTTCAAGCGCAGGTGAAGAAGAGCATTTTCGCGGACCTGCACAACTCAGTCAGCACTTATCAGAATTTCTACCGGGAACGGGAGCTTACGCTCACCCACCTTGCGGAACTACTTGCCGACCTGCCGAATTTGCGGGCGCTGATGACGACTCAGCATGAAGCTACCATCCAGGACGCGTCTACCGATTTGTGGCGGCTGGCGGGAAGCGATCTGTTTGTGTTAGCCGATCGAACCGGTAAAGTCGTTGCGCTGCAAACGACGAGTCCGGGGTTTTCTCGGGCGATGGCGCAGAAATCGCTGAATCCGTCGAGTCAGGAAAGTTCAAGTCAGTGGTGGTACGGCGCGCAGCATTTGTATCAGGTATTTCTCAAGCCAATTTATGCGGGTCCAGCGTCGGAGAACAGACTGCTGGGATTCCTGGTGATCGGCTATGAGATTGATGACAGCGTGGCGGCGCACATAAGCCGGATCGCTGCCAGCCAGGTGGCTTTCTACTACGGCGACACGGTTGTGCGGAGCACGCTCGATCCCACGCGGGAAGCCGAGCTTTCGCGGCATCCGATTGTGCCTTCGGCGCCGGCAATTCCAGAGCCGGAACAAGTGCAACTGGGTGATGAACGTTTCCTGGCGACTTCGTTGGAGTTGGCTGCGGACAAACAACCTTCCGTTCGCCTGGTCGTGCTCAAGTCTTACGATCAAGCCACTGCTTTTCTTGACAGTCTCAATCGCTTGCTGCTGGCTTTGGGATTGACTGCGGTTCTTGGCGGGAGCGCGCTGGTGTTCTTCATCTCGCACACATTCACCAAGCCTTTGGGGAACCTGGTGGCGGGCGTGCGCGCTTTGGGAAGAGGAGATTTCCATTATCAACTGGACGCTCGGGGCGGCGACGAAGTGGCCGAAGTGACTCGAGCCTTCAACCGAATGCGGGACAGCCTGTTGAAAACGCAACAGGAGTTGATCGATGCAGAACGATTGGCGACGATCGGGCGCATGGCCAGTTCGGTTTCACACGACCTGCGGCATTCGCTCGCGGCGATTGTCGCAAATGCTGAATTCCTGTGCGAGAGCCGTTTGTCGTCCGATCAACGGGAAGAGCTGTATCAGGAAATTCGGATTGCGGTCAATCAAATGACCGAGCTGATTGATTCCCTGCTCGAATTTTCACGAACCCGGGAATCTTTGCGGCGGACTTATGGAAGCGTAAAGGAGTCGGTCGATCGCGTGGTGCAGGCGGTGCGCACGCATCCGCGGTTCCACGAGGTGCGAATTACCGTGCGTCAGGAGGGCGATAGCACTGGCTGGTTTGATACTCGGAAACTCGAGCGCGCATTTTACAACTTGCTGTTGAACGCGTGTGAGGCGATCCCGGGACAGGATGGGGAAATCAACGTTGATTTGCGTGAAGTTCCGGGAGGGCTGGAGATTCGGCTGGCAGACAACGGCCGCGGCATTCCGGAATCGATTCGCGGCAACTTGTTTGAACCGTTCATCAGCTATGGCAAGGAAAACGGAACGGGATTGGGGCTGACGGTGGTGCAGAAGATTATTCAGGATCACGGCGGAGATGTCACGTTAGAGAAGACATCCGACGAAGGTACCGTTTTCCGCATAATCCTGCCCATCGTGTCGTCGGCCAGCACGGACAGTGGCGGAGAGGGGAAGCCAGAGATTCCGCCGCTGGCGAGAGCAAAAAGAGCAGAGTCGGAGTAAGATTTCCCGTCGATAAACGCGCGCAACCTAGTCTAAGACCGTTCAGCGCGCTGTCGACATCGTTCACGGACTTCCACAGTTTTCTTCGGGAGGGCGATTTGTGAAGCAAGGGAAAAGTTTGCCTGATTGGATGCGGAGATCAAGCGTGGCAGGGATGCTTCTGCTGCTGGGTAGTGTCTCTGGGTGGTCGCAGGAATCAAGCCCAGCCGTGGCATCGTCGCAGAGCGATTCGACTGCGGCCGCGATTCATGAGCTTCAACAAGAAGTCAAAGAACTGCGATCGGCGATGGCCGAGATGCGATCGGAAACCGAGCAATATCGAGCCGAGAATGCGGCGCTGCGAAGCGAGATCCGCGGTGCTCGCGGCCCATCGGAAGCCACTCTGCGGTCGCCGCAGAACTCGTATCCATCGACGGCGCCGGCCGATTCCGATCCTCCGCCCGCCCAAACCGCTCCCCCAAAAGCAGATCAGACTGCATCACTAGAAACGCGCGTTGCATCGCTCGAAGAGTCGAACCAACTGACCAACAGCAAGGTCGACGATCAGTATCAGACCAAGGTTGAGAGCGCTTCCAAATACCGGGTTCGGCTGTCCGGGATTGTGCTGTTGAATCTCTTTAACAGTCATGGGCAGACGGACAATCTGGATGTTCCCAGTTATGTGACCGGCCCGAGCACAGGCACTGGAAGTTTTGGAGCAACGATGCGGCAGTCGGAAATCGGGCTGGAAGTGTTCGGCCCTACCTGGGCGGGTGCGAAGACATCGGCCAGCTTGCAGGCTGACTTTTCCGGCGGATTTCCCAGCACATGGAATGGAGTCGACTCCGGCATTTTCCGTTTGCGTACGGCCAGCGCCCGGATGGATTGGACCAACACCTCGGTCGTCGTGGGTCAGGACAACGCATTCTTTTCTCCGCTCTCACCGACGTCTTTCGCGTCGCTTGCGGTGCCCGCGCTTAACTACGCCGGCAATCTGTGGGCTTGGACGCCGCAGGTGCGACTGGAGCATCGCTTCCAACTTTCCGAGGATCAGAACATTACGATCCAGGGCGGAATTCTCGACAATCTTGCTGGAGAGTTTCC
>JBEKGG010000323.1:0-4652 GCA_050012915.1 Terriglobales bacterium
CCCCTGATTACAAATCAGGTGCTCTACCGACTGAGCTACGCCAGCATTGCGGGGACAAGTGCTCTTCCGGGCACAAGTATACCCTTTGATCCCTTCCAGATGTCCGGGACAATTAGTTAAGTTATCACAACGGGTAAATTTCGCGCAACCGGTCCGTTTCGAAACAGGACCGGTTGATCTCGCCTAAGGTGCATAGTGCGTAAAAACAAGGTCGGTCGCTTTGGTCTTCTCGTGGCAAGGGAAGCAGCTTTTCATAAACGCCGCGTCGCCAGGTTTGCCGTCCGCGAAGTGACCGAATCCCCAGCCGCCGGTTGCGGCGTACTTTTTTGAGTCCTTGACCATAAACTGAATGTTCGTGGGGGCCCCGGGAACGAAAGATTGGGCTTGGCCGAAGACTTTGTTGTTTTCGTCCGATGGAACGTTACGGTAATGCAAAGCAGCAATGATCGAGCCGTCCGGGTACGGAAGCTTTCCTGTCCGGAAGGCGTTGAACGCTACATCGTTGCCCAGGACGGCGCCTAAACTGTTGAGTTTGCCTGCCTCGTGGGCCGAGGAGATCCACTTCCATTCGCGGTACCCCTGAGGGATTTCGGTAACGAAGGCCGGGGCAGATTGCCCGTTCGCGTGTCCGGGCGCAGGGGCAATGAGGGCGACAAGGGCGGCCACCGTTGCAACTGCAACCATGAAAAATGTGATGTGTTTCATAGAGCGTCCTCCATGCAATATGCTTACGAAAACGAAACCAGCAATCCTGAACTATTTCGCCTTAACCCGGATGTCGATACTTTTTCGAATCCCAGCAGTCCAGGCGCATCTCACGGGCAATAATAATACAAGAAAATCCGCGTTCCGACCCGATAGTCTTCGGGAAGAGTTTCACAACTCGGTCCGAGCATTTCCGCGAAAGGGAAGGCCTCAATTGTTGTAACCAAGCACCGTCAGTCATTGTGAAAGTTGTTTCGGAATTTTCGGAAAAAGGTGCGAATATCCTTCGCCAATGCTTCCGGCTCTTCCATCGCCGCGAAGTGTCCCCCGCGGGCAAATTCGGTCCAGTGCTGGACGTTGTAGCCACGCTCGATCCAGGATCGAGGCGGAAACGGAGCTTCTTTCGGAAGATGCGCGATGCCGCAAGGTACTTCGATCCGCTCGCCAGGTGCGAGATGAAGCGGGGCCTTCCTCACTTCGAAGTACAAACGGCACGAGGAGTGAATGGTTTCGCTCATCCAATAAAGCGTCACGTTCGCCAGTAACTCGTCCCAGGTGAACCGTGTTTCAAGATCGCCGTCGCAATCGGCCCAGTCTCTGAATTTTTCGAGGATCCAGGCGGCGAGCGCAGCGGGAGAATCGTTCAGTCCGTAGGCAACGGTTTGCGGCGTGCGAGATTGAACATGATCGTATGCCCCAGATTCTTCTAACCACCGGTTCGCGTCTGCGAGAAACTGCTGCTCTTCTCGACTTAGGACTGCTCCGGGATGAAGGCCCGGCCGGTAAGATCCCGGACTGTAATTCAAGTGCAGTCCGATGATGCGCGCCGCGTGACGACGACCCAGCCAACTGCATACTTCGGCTCCAAAGTCGCCACCGTGGCAGGCGAAACGCTCGTATCCAAGTTCCGTCATCAACTCGGCAAATAGATCCGCCATCCGGGAGGTGTCCATTCCATGTTCAGTCGGCTGGCTGGAAAATCCAAAGCCAGGAAGCGACGGCACAACTACGTCGAAGGAATCGGATAGTTCCCCGCCGTGCGCAGCCGGATCGATGAGCCGGGCAAGCAGCTTCCGCGTTTCAAGAAACGATCCGGGCCAGCCGTGGACCAACAAAATCGGAATGGGCGAGGGTCCCGGTCCGCGCTCGTGCACAAAATGGATTGACTGGTCGCCCGTGACGTATCGCAGGTGATGCAGGGACGCCAGCCGTCCAATTTCCGCCTTCCAGTCAAACTCCTCGCGCCAATAGCGGCAAATGCGTTGCAGCGATGCGAGATCGAATCCGTACTCCCAACCCGAGCCGGGAATCGTATCGGGCCAGCGCGTGCGTGCGAGCCGTTCACGAAGGTCCCGAACCGCACTCTCGGAATAAGGTAATTGAAAAGGCTGGATTGGCATGGATTCTCCGCTCATTCTCGAGTTGGTATGTAACCATTAAATGCCATTATAATGGTTACTAAGCGTAACTTGTCAATGGGCTAATACGAGTTACAATATTCCACATGAACTATGAATTTCTCGGCGGCAATCTGGCCCTCGATTTCACCAACACCTTGCACAGCCACGGAGAGTCCGATCCCAGTGACGATCTGAAGACCGCCGCTGACTTCGGGGAATGGGCAGCCCAGGCGGGACTGCTTCGCCACAAGGACACCCATAAACTGGGGCGGACTCACGCCGACCAGGCGCGCTTCCGGCGCGCCTTAGCGCTGCGCGAGTTGCTCTACGAAATCTTCAGCCGGGCGGCAACAGGAAAGAGACCCCAGCCGCAGGCACTCCGAAATTTTCAGAGCTTCTACCAGAATGCGATCCGACGTGCCGAATTTCATCCAGTAGCCAATCACTACCGGCTAATGTGGCCGGCGGCGACCCATCCTTTGGAGCGCGTCTCCCAAGAAATCGCCCGTTCGGCCGCGAACCTTCTGACATCAGAGGCGTTGACACGTGTGCGGCAATGCTCGGGAGAAAGCTGTTCGTGGTTGTTCGTCGATAACAGCCGCAACGGGATGCGACGCTGGTGTGATATGAAGGCGTGCGGTAACCGCGCCAAAGTCCGTCGCTTTCGCCGTAACCTCAGGCGATCTGTCGGAAAGTCTTTCGGCGCAGAGGATGATTTCGGAAAAACGCGGCGGCCTCTAGACGCCAAAGTGCGGCGGACACGTTCGGGACGTCACTGGCGTCCAGGACCCAGGGCGTAAATATTGGAACTTGGGTGAACCCCGATTCCTCTGAACGACAGGTGGCCTCAGTAACATCCTGGAAAGATGGTGAGCGCGGTAGGAATCGAACCTACAACCTACTGATTAAGAGTCAGTTGCTCTGCCAATTGAGCTACGCGCCCGCGTTTGTATTTTTCAGTGCTTTAGACGTTTCCGGCGGGAGCCGGACCCGTTGGCTTTCATCAAACTTCCACCATTCAGTTCGAGTCGGCGCATGGCGTTCGTCACATTTTCGGTGCTGAAAATGTGGTATCTGTCGAAAACCGCCCGCGTTTTGTGGCCGCTGATTTTCATTGCGACTCGCTCCGGTACGTCCGCGTTCACAAGGATTCTGACGGCTGGCCAGCGAAGGTCGTGAACGATGAGTCCTTCATATTTATACCACGGGTAACTGTCCCCGTCCTCGAGCTTGACCAGGGTCTATGTGCCCAGCCCGCAGGCCGCGCAGGCCTTTCTGCCACTGACTTCGCAATCGTTGCGGCGAAAACTTTGCCGACCTTCGGCTCGATTTCCTTCAGCATCATGACGAGCACCGATGGAAGCGGAACCTTGCGGGCTTCCTGTTCTTCTTCTGTTCGTCTTCGAGCCGAATGACTCGCGCTTCAGGGTTCCCTTGCGACCACTCGATTTGCTTTGCCTCGCCGCTGAAAACATTTTGCCACCGCGGGGCAGAATCGGCGCACAACCATGTCGACGATATGGGAGACTCGTATTACATGAAGAAAATTGGATTTCTCTCATTCGGTCATTGGACTCCTTCGCCGCAGTCACAAACGCAGTCGGCGGCTGATGCTCTTCTGCAGTCGATCGATCTCGCCGTGGAGGCCGAGCGCCTGGGAATGGACGGAGCCTACTTCCGGGTTCATCACTTTGCGCAGCAACTGGCATCACCGTTTCCATTACTCGCGGCGGCTGGGGCGAAAACGCGAAAAATTGAAATTGGCACCGCAGTGATTGACATGCGGTATGAGAATCCTCATTACATGGCGGAGGACGCTGGGGCTGCGGACCTGATCGCTAGTGGCCGGCTGCAGTTGGGAATCAGCCGCGGTTCTCCAGAGCAGGTGATCGATGGTTGGCGCTACTTTGGCTACCGCCCGATTGAAGGCGAGGACGATGCAGAAATGGGCCGGCGGCATACAGAAGAATTTCTCGAACTTCTGCGCGGCAAGGGCTTTGCTCAACCGAACCCACGCCCGATGTTTCCCAATCCGCCAGGGCTTCTGCGTCTTGAGCCGTACTCCGAAGGATTGCGCGATCGAATCTGGTGGGGGTCCGCTTCAAACGCGACGGCTGTCTGGGCCGCGAAGCTAGGAATGAACATGCAGACCTCAACCCTCAAATTCGACGAGAGCGGCGAGCCGCTCCACATCCAGCAAGCTGCCCAGATTCGTGCTTTTCGGGCAGCATGGAAAGAAGCTGGTCACAAGCGCACGCCACGCGTCTCTGTCAGCCGTAGTATCTTTGCGTTGCTCGACGACCGTGATCGTGCCTATTTCGGGCGAGGCGGTCACGAAGAGGACCAAATCGGTTTCCTTGACGAAAACACGCGGGCGATTTTCGGCCGCAGCTACGCTGCCGAGCCAGAGATTCTTATCGAGCAGCTTAGGAAGGACGATGCGATCGCGGAGGCCGACACGCTATTACTGACCATTCCGAATCAACTGGGTGTTGCCTACAATGCGCATGTCATGGAGGCAATTCTGACTACGGTCGCTCCAGCCCT
>JBEKGG010000324.1:0-5406 GCA_050012915.1 Terriglobales bacterium
TGTATAGATTATTGATCCCGACCAAATTGGCCTGAGTCCCGGTGGTCACGGTCAGTCCAAACAGTGCGTAATCGGAATTGCAGTTCTCCTGCGCTATGCCAAACTGGTATTTCGCGGGAAACTGGTTTTGCGGCACGTAGCCGTTCTCTAGCGAAACCGACCAGTCGATCTTGATTCGCCGCCGCGGCCGCGGCATCAAGATACCCGTGTGCGCGCTTATGCGCGAGTTTTCCACCGCCATCTGCCGCATCACCCAGTTGTAAACATGCCGCGGGTCGCGTTCTCCCGCCGCCGTGACATCCTCGGCTCGCAGCCCCGGCATCAGCACGTGCCGCGAACTCCAGTCCTGCGGATATCCCAAGTGAGTCGTCTGGTCGCTCGCGTCGCCCGATGAGGCTTCGTCTTTCACCGCCTGGGCTGAAAGAGGAATGCTCAACAGAAGCAATCCAGCTGTCACGCAGAACCAACCGAAGAAATACCCTCGCATCATCTCTCTCCTCAAGATTTCATCATCGTTCCATTCTTATCTTCGCTTAGGTTTCGGGAATCTTGAGCCTTACTTTCGTAACCCACGGTGACCAACCGGGTCTCCGCATGGTGACCAACGTGCCAGAGAGATGGCGGGACAAGCTTCTTGGAAACCCGTGTGGGGACGGTCGCCTCGCGAGCCTGCCCCGAGCGAAGCCGAGGGGTACATGCAGAGCAAGCTCCGCAGCGGCTTAGGGCTTGCGAACTAAACGGCCGCCTGAATCTGAATCAACCGTGCGGCAGAAGCCACTCGCGCCCGTGACAACATATTCGCAGTGGCGATGCCCGTCCTCTGAAAAGACTTTTCACAATCGGCGGTGGATGGCCCACGCATATTCCCTTCCATATACGCCAACCCGGGACAACGGGTACACGTTCCTACGTGGGCACAAGTTGAACAGGTCGGCAAATCGCGGGCACGGATCGAGCGCACTTCTTTCAGTTGCGATGAGTTCTTCCAGATATCAGCAAACCTCTGCCGCCGCAGATTGCCGCAGGGCAGCGGGAACTGCACGCACGGAAAAACGTCACCATACGGAGAAATGTAGTCGAGCGTGAAGGAAACTCCCAACTCCTTCGCCAACGCCATCACTCCCGCGTTGTCGAGGAAATTGCTGCCCATGAGCACGTTGGCAATCACAACCTTAAGGCCTTGCGACTTGAGAAACCGAATCGCTTCAATTGTTCGCTTCAGCGATCCCGGCAACTTCGTGATGGCATCGTGAATTTCCGCACGGTGCGAATAGACGCTGATCTGCACCTGCTCCACGCCCAGCTCGCGAATTCGCCTGGCTTCCGCCTCGCGGATCATCACTCCGTTGGTTTTCAACTTGACGTTAAACAGCAACCGCCGCGCGTGTTCGACAATTTCGAAAAAATCGCGCCGCATCAAAACTTCTCCGCCGCTCAGCGTAAGGAAGAAGACTCCAGCATCGGAGAGCTGATTCAGAATGTCCTTAATCTCGGCCGTCGTCATTTCGCCGTGATCGTCGTGGTCCAAGTAGCAGTGAACGCAGCGCTCGTTGCAACGATAGGTAACGTCGAGATGCACGCTGATTGGAATGCCCAGCCCCAGGGCCTTCTGATTCATCTCCGCCAGAAGACTCATCGCGCCTCCGGCATGATCGGCGTTTCTGAGACCAGGAGAATACCGTGCTGCGAAAGTTCGCTGACAAACTGCTCCGCGTCGCGGCCTGCCTGCTCCGCATCGATTTCAAACTCAGGGCAGATCCTGTTGGCCACGATGTCCGCTAACGGCGTGCGGCCATCCGCCGCTTGCCAGATTACGGTGGCGACTTCGTTCAGAGTGAAAAAGGTCGAATCGACCGCCGACATAATCATCATTTCGCCGCCAATCAGGCGAGCAGCGATAGCCGAACTCCGCGCAATATACTTCTCCGCGATCACGTCGCCTCCTGCGGCTACCGTATCATCTCCCACACGCTCTTATCGGGAACAAATATTAATCGGCGTACCGGTACCTTTTCTACAAACTCGCACGCCGAGCGGAAAACTAAACTCACCAGTTCGGGATCATCCGCGAAAAACAGAATGTTTCGCAACAGCAATCGGACCGCATCCGCTTCGGCGATCTCTTCAATCCGGTTTTCCGGACCCTTTTCCAGCAAAAAAAGCGTGTTCAAAGGCGCTGCCTGGTTCTCGCCCACCTTCGCCAACTCCCCTGCGAACGGCGTGCCCCAAGCCTCGTACGCGTTCCCGGCACGCCGCACGTAGGAAATTTCGTCGGTCAGCAAAGCAGCATCCGGCGGTGCCAAGCGGGAAATCGTGGTCTTGCCCGCACCCGACACTCCCGCAAACAAGAACGCGCGCCCGCCGCGAATGGCGCTGGCGGCGTGGACCAGAAATCCTCCCTGCCGAGCCAGAATCAACGTATGAACAATTCGCAGCACCGAGTCGACGGCATATGGATTGCGCGATTGCCGAATCCGGCCGCGTCCCGCTCGTGCATCCCAGCGCGCGTAGAAGTCGCCGCGCCGCAGCACCCACTGTCCGCCCTGCAGACTTACCTGCACGTCGTCATCCGCATGCTTTATTTGCGAGGGCTCGAACTGGTCCGACGCCTCGAAAAGGTCGACGTCGAACTCGAATTCAGGATGAGAACCAGCCTCGATAAATCCCGCGTAGCGATCCTCAAGTAGCCGGCGAAACGCGAGGTCTTGCGTATGCAGCGCAATCGCCATCCCGCCGATCCCAATGGCAACCGCGTCACCGACCGCAAGCTGGGAAGTAGAATTCATTGATACGCACGGCGGTCGCGCAATAAATACATCCTCAGAGCAACATTCCGAAACAAATCCCATCGGCAAAACGCCCACGCCAGCGCGCGATTGAGCCGCGAGAGTTGCGAACCAGAAACTAAAATTCCATTGTTCCGATGAACAACCTTGCCCAACACTTGCGCCTCTGCAACCGCTTCGTCATTTTGAGGAAGCGAATCCCCTCGCGTGATCCATCCCGACTCGCGCTTCTCGATCAGCCGATGAATAAAAAACCGCCCCTCTCGCGCAACCAGCACGACGTCTCCGGGAACGATCTTTTCAGACCTACTCTCGATGCAGAGAACATCGCCCGGCCAGATCGACGGAAGCATGCTGTTTCCGAGCGCCTGCAGGCGTATGCTGCCGCCCGCGCGGAGAACTTCCGCCGCAAGATCGAGCTTATGATCGTCGCGAGCCTCGCTCATCACTGCCATGGGAGATGCTACGAACTCTTCCGATTGAAGCGGCACTGTAGTTCCGTGGGGCTTACCTTGCCGCAGGCCAAAGCCATGGTTTCGAAAACCCGCTCGTACCGGAACTCCGGTTTTTGATACGGCTTTTTCCCCGCACCAGCGCGATCCTTTACCCCTTTGTCATCAGCATTCGCGTCTTTTTGCATAGGACCCGCGCATCCTCGCCCGGCTGTGGGGACAGCTCGGGTAACGTCGCAAGTTTACAACAAGATAACGAAGAAAGGGGTTGGGACTGTTGGTTCCTCGGCCAAGGGATGGCCTTGTCCAGCTTGGGATGTCGGCCCTCGGCTGAAATAACTGAGAACCGAGAGCCGGCAACTGATAGCAGGTTTTTGTTATCTCCGTTTGTCTACGCTAACCTGGGTTTCGCAACATGGGAACTTACCGCGAATACGGCGGCTCTATTTCCCCTTGGGTTCTTTCGACAAAAGCGTGATCCTTGTCGTCACCTTCTGTCCCTTTTCCATGCCGCCGATGAGCACCAGACCTTCATGCGTGACCAGCAATCCGCGATGATCCATGGTTGGATCGGGAGTGTTGTCGTTGATGGTCTCCCATTTCTTGGTGCGCAAGTTGAAGTCGAAGGTCACCGGCGATGGCTCCGACGGCTTGCCATCGAAGCCGATGCCGTTGTAATCGT
Source organism: Terriglobales bacterium (assembly GCA_050012915.1). Lineage (GTDB taxonomy): Bacteria > Acidobacteriota > Terriglobia > Terriglobales > Acidobacteriaceae > JABDBE01. Next base: position 3,921 of record JBEKGG010000324.1, read on the forward strand.
AAGGATTGTCGGTGCCTCCGGCAAAATAGATCTTTTGATCGGTCTCGGAACCACCTCCGGCAATGCGGTAACGCGCCGTGCCCGGATGGTTGGGCAACTTGGTCCATTGAATCTTGGTTCGGTCGTGATGGTCAATCTTGCCCATCCAGCATTCGTCGGACGCAACGTACTTCGGATTGCCCGACGGATTCTCGCGCGCTCCGTCGACATAAACGATGGTCTCCCCCGCCAGCCCGCCGGCATGGCCGAAGACTGCAGGTCCGGGGATCGGCGTGGCTTGGTCCCATTTGTCTTTTTCCACGTCGTACACCTGAACGTTGTTGACGACTCCATTGTTCGAGCGGCCACCCACCAGGTAAACGTAACGATCACGATAGACTCCAATTACCGAGTCAGCCACGGGCCTGGGAAGATCACCGATGCGGAACCAACGATCGTGTGAAGGCTGATAGGAACCAACGTCGGGGACAACCATTTCCTCGCCCTTGCCATAGACCACGTAGCCACCGAATAAATACAGCTGATCGCGGACACCCGCGGCCATCGCGCCGATGCGGCCCGCCGTGCCAGGAACGGAATGAATCGCAGCCACGTTTCCTTCCGCAGCGTCGAGCGAAAAGCCGGTGTTCGTGATTGCGTCTGCGTCTTTTTTCGCGCCGATGCCCATGAAGGAAAACAGCATGAGCTGCCAACGAACTCTGAGTTCAGCGACAGCATTGTTCGAGATGGGATCGGGGAGCGCGTCGGGTTCCGATTTTTCCGCGGCCTGAGGCTGTTGCCGTGGCTGCGCTGGGGCCTGCTGCTGTGGCTGAGACTGCGCCGGGGGCTGTGCGGATTGCGGCTGGGATTGTTGGTCCGGCGTGGACTGCGCCAATGAAAACCGGCTAACAACCAGCAGAACAAAGAGCCCAAAAATCTTTTTCATGTTTTCCAGTCAACCATAGGACAACTTTCGAAAGCAAACTTAAGCTTACCTATTCCACGAAACCCTCCCGCACCGCATGAATGAAATCAGTGTAGGGCGGAGTGAATCCAGCGGCACGCAGATCCGCGGCGATCTGGCCGCGATGATATGCGGAATGCATGACCACGTGCAGCAGGATGTCTTGTTTCCTGCTGCTGAAAGTTTCACCTTTCGTGTTCTTATAAGCACATAAAGTCGAGAGGCCGGCCTCGCCGAGTGAAGTCAGGTAGCTGGTCCATCGTCCCGGGAGTTGATCGATTTCCGACTGACAATCCTGGAGCGTGAAGAGTGGCCACACCGGAAGCGTCTGCTTCTCCGCGCGCAAGCGCTCGAGCCACAATCTTTCTGCTGAAAGGATGTGCGCCAGCAACTTGATCGAGCGTTCAGGCGGAGCATCCAAGTCTTGCAGTGAACGCAAGACTTCGCGATTGGCCCAGCCGTCATAGGAAAACAGGCTCCCGATATGTTCCAGCATCGACACAAGATTTCTCCGTTATGTTTACTCTAAGTCCGTCAGCGCGG
>JBEKGG010000325.1:0-4543 GCA_050012915.1 Terriglobales bacterium
ATCACACGGGTTGGAATGTTCGCATTGCTCGAGGAGCCGGTCCGGGCACGCGTCCTGCAACAGCGAGAAAGCTACCTGCAACACCGCGAGGAAAGATTGGCTGCTATGCGCCAGAACCTGGATCTGGGAAGTTACGGCGGAGAGGTCGTGCGCTATCTGATTGAGCAGATCCAATCTGAACGAGCTTGGATCCGGCGCCTTGGCCGGATCGAGGGAAACCCGAAAAGCAGCTATATGACGGGGAGGAAGAGATGAAATTCCTGACGCTATCAAATTTGGAGATTGCTCCGTGGTATGCGCTGGCCATTTATTGGGCCTTCAGCGCCTTGCGCCTGAAGCGGATCAAGGTCTCGGAAGACCCAGGCGGCCGACTCTGGCATATCGGCATTATGGTTCTGGTGTTTATGTTTTTGTCTTCCGACAGACTTGACTTCGGCCCGTTAGGCTGGCGCTTTGTGCCGGAAAGCCGGGTGGTTTGGGCTCCGGGAATCTTCCTGACATTTCTTGGAGCTGGCTTGGCGATTTGGGCGCGGTACAGCCTGGGTCAATACTGGAGCGGGCGGATTACACTAAAAGAAGACCACCAGCTCATCCGCTTCGGTCCATACGCTTACATTCGTCACCCGATCTATTCCGGGCTAATCTTGGCAATGGCTGGCACCGCCTTCGTCATTGGAGAGTGGCGCGCCGTGGTTGCCGTCTTGCTGGCTGTGGTTGAACTCTCGCGCAAGGCATCCAAAGAAGAAGCCTTGCTGGCTACCGAATTCGGCGAACAGTACCGGGAGTATCGCAGACAAGCTGGGTTTCTGACGCCGCGCTTCCGGTAAGTGATGGTTGCGATTTCGACGCGCGGGGACGCCCGTCCTCCATGGTTGTTCAAATGAAAAACGGCAGGGCCGACCCCCTGCCGTATTCGATGTGAAACTTGGCCCCTTATTTACTGCGGTTGACCGCTTTCTTGAGTTCGGCACCGGCCGAAAACTTTGCCACTTTCCGGGCAGCGATCTTAATGGTGGCGCCCGTCTGCGGGTTGCGCCCATTGCGAGCCTTTCTCTGCGATACAGAGAAGGTACCGAAACCAATCAACGCTACTCGATCACCTTTTTTCAGGGCGGACGTGATGCTGTCCACGGTTGTGTCGATTGCGGTAGCCGCTTGAGCCTTACTGATGCCGCTACCAGATGCGATCCGGTCAATGAGATCGGCTTTGTTCATCATCTCTCCTGGCAGGTCTCCTTGTCCTCAAAGGGCGCGGGGAGGGAAGCACTCCCTGAGTGAGAAACCCGGCGGCCTTATTTAGCTCCCGGCAACGGCGAATGTCAACTGTGAAAATCGGCTCTGGATGCCTTGTTTGGGTCGACTGAGTGGAAAAAGTGTCCAAGGATTGGAATCCAGCCTAAAAACCAAGAGCCACTCTCCTGCGCTCTGGCTGCGGAGAGTGGCTTTTCGGTTTCAACTCCTTTTCGCTCTGAAGCGTTAATCCCCGGACGGAACGAGGCTTTCTTCTGGGCCCGGTTCTGCAATTTGCAGTTCGAGGGCAATTGATGGGCTATTTCCAGCAATTGACCGAAAAGCCGCGTCTGGCCCGGTTTCCGAATGCGTTCGCGGCTTCGTTGGAGTAAACTGCGCAGCCTCGGTGGAACCGGCAAGCGCTGTCACGGATGAAGCCCCTCCAGCGATTATCTGGGTGACGGCGTCGAAGTAGCCAGTGCCTACGAAGCGCTGGTGCTTAACGGCCTCGTAGCCATGATGGAGCTCGCTGCTGAATTCTTCTTCCTGGAGCCGCGAGTACGCGGTCATGCCTGAGAGTTTGTATCCACGGGCCAGTTCAAACATGGTCAAGTTCAAAGCATGGAAGCCAGCCAGGGTGATGAACTGGAACTTGTATCCCATAGCTGCGAGCTCGGTCTGGAAGCGGGCGATGGTATCGTCGTCCAGTTTCTTCTTCCAATTGAACGATGGCGAGCAGTTGTATGCCAACATCTTACCGGGAAACTTCGCGTGGACCGCATCGGCAAATTGGCGAGCTTCGTCTAGATCGGGATGCGACGTTTCGCACCAGATGAGGTCGGCGTAGGGCGCGTAGGCGAGGGCGCGTGCAATCGCGGAGTCGATGCCGCCCCGGATACCGAAGAAGCCTTCTGGAGTTCGCTCTCCGGTAAGAAATTCGCGGTCGCGCGGATCTACATCGCTGGTTATCAGGTGCGCGCTGTCGGCATCGGTTCGCGCCATGATCAGCGTGGGCACGCCTAAAACGTCGGCCGCCAGTCGGGCAGCAACGAGCTTCTGGATCGCCTCTACGGTGGGCACAAGTACCTTGCCGCCCAAGTGTCCGCATTTTTTCGCGGAAGAGAGTTGGTCCTCGAAGTGGACGCAGGCAGCGCCAGCTTCAATCATAGCCTTCATCAACTCAAATGCGTTTAAGTTGCCACCGAATCCGGCTTCCGCATCGGCGATCAGTGGGGCAAACCAGTGCACTCCATTTTCGCCTTCGGCATGATGGATCTGGTCCGCGCGGGTTAGAGCCTGATTGATGCGGCGGCAAAGATTGGGAACGCTGTTGGCTGGATACAGGCTCTGGTCGGGATACATCTGCCCGGCATCGTTGGCGTCGGCAGCAACTTGCCAACCGCTCACGTAGATGGCTTTCAGGCCGGCTTTCACCTGCTGGACCGCCTGGTTCCCGGTCATCGCACCCAAGGCGGGAACGTACGAGTCGCTGTGGAGGAGGTCCCAAAGGCGCTCCGCGCCCTGCCGGGCCAGAGTGTGTTCAATGTGGAGGGATCCGCGCAGACGTTCAACATCCTGCGTGGTAAAGGGCCGGGTAATTCCCGCCCAGCGCGGGCTCGACTTCCAATCCATTTTCATGTTCGAGCTGTTGCCGTTTCCGTTAGTTCCCATATTTGTTTTCCTTTGTGGCGCCTAAGCCTAGCCGCGCGCCATTTGAATCTCGACCAGCCCCGCCGCGTTCAAACAAGGCCAAAAAGGCCCAATCCTTTGGGGATTGTCGAGCACAGGTAGAAGCCGGTCAAACTGAACGTTTCTATCGCCTCGATAAAGAATTGTTATCAGACTGAATGTCTGTGATAATCGGATGTTGTTAGATGCGAAAATTGGCAGGCAGGTAACGCGTGGAAATTGACCAGGTTGAGACTTTTCTCGCGGTGGCTACATTTGGCGGCTTCCACCGCGCGGCAGAAGCCCTGCGCATCAGCCAACCGGCGGTGAGCGCCCGCATCAAGGCTCTTGAGGATTCGCTTGGCGTAAGACTATTCTCGCGGTCGCGGGGCGGGTTGATTGTTTCGGACGCGGGGCGGATCTTTCGCCCGCATGCCGAGCTGCTCCTTCGAACTGCAGCGCTTGCCCGCCAAGCTGTCCATGAGTCGCAACCGGCCAGCGGTACGCCGCTGCAAATTGCCGCCGCACTTTCGATCTCCGTATATTTTCTGCCGGATATTTTGAAGCGCTTTCAGCGGGCTCATCCCCACGTCATCATCAGCATTCGTCCGGGTCACTCGAAAGAGGTTTTGGATATGGTGCTGAGCGACGAGGCGGAAATCGGTCTGGCTCGCTCGCTACAACATCCGGAGGTGGAAACCATAAGCCTTCGGGATGATCCTTTGCTCCTGGTCGCCCATCCCAAGCGAAGCCCGAAACACTTGCAGCGGGCCCGGCTGGAACAGGTAGCGACGTGGCCGCTCATTTTTTACGAACGCGGATCGAGCGATTGGACGCTCACTCATAGTCTGTTTCGCACGGCGGGCCTGGTTCCGAATGTGGCCCTCGAAGTCGACTCGATCGAAACTGCAAAGCGGATGGTCGAACGCGGGCTCGGCTTTTCCTTCCTGCCCCAGATTGCGGTAGGTAGAGAAATTCGTACGCGCAAGCTGACGACTGTGAAACTTCTGAATGCCGAGCCATTACGGAGAAGCCTGGATATCATCCATCCCCGGCATCGTCCGCTGAGAACCGAGGTGCGGGCATTTTTGCAAATGGTCCGCGACGCAGCGAACGCAGATACGACAGGAGGCAATTCAGTCAGGAGCAAGCGAAAGCACTCTGAATAATTCGCGGTGCCGTGGGGAGACCGTCCTCACCGCCGAGCAAAACTCGACAAGATTTTTACTACGCTCCCCTTTTCCGCCTCCGTCCACAACCTGGACCACATCTCCACAGTATGTGCACAGCTTGAGAGTTTTTTGTTGTTGCGCGAGTCACGACAATCGGGCACCCTTCGAAACGCACCCTTACATCATGGCCTCGGTACCCGTGAGTTCTCGACGAAATCAACTCTTGGAGTGGTTTCCCTTCTACGTTCACCGTTTGGTGGGAGACATACGATACAGGGCGATGAAGGATTATCAGCAAGCTTGGTATTTGAATCTTCTGTTTGCATCGTGGGTTTCGGAGCGACCGGGATATTTGCCAGACGACGGGCAGTTGTGGCGCCTCGCGAATGCGCGCACTCGGCAATTCTTTGAAAAAGAATGTGAGCCGATCTTGTGCATGTTCGAGCGCGAGGGCTCGATGACTGACGGTGCTG
>JBEKGG010000326.1:0-7567 GCA_050012915.1 Terriglobales bacterium
GTGCCCAGCAACCCCTATGAAGGGTTCTCATCTTACTTTTCTGTGCGCTATGCAGAGGCGAATCGAACTCGATGCGGCACGAGGAGCGATGCTGGTATGGATGACGTTCACACATCTGCCTACGATTATCAGCACGTACTTCAATCAGCCCTTTGGATTCGTATCGGGCGCAGAGGGTTTCATCTTCCTGTCGGCGCTCTTTACAGGCCGCATTTATTCCCTCGCAGCGAAGCGGAACGGTTATCGAGCAATGGCCAAGCAATTGTGGGTCCGCACCGCCAGGCTTTATCTCTATCATGTTGCTCTGCTGGGTGTCGCATTCGTGGTCGTGGCGCAACTCGCCGCTGGCGGCAATCGGCCGGCACTGCATAACCTGCTCGACTTTTATTTCACCGCGCCTAAGCGAGCTCTCATTTATGCTGCGTTGCTGATTTATCGGCCGCCGCTGTTGGACATTCTGCCGATGTACATCACCTTCCTGCTGCTAACACCCGTGATCCTTAAAGTAGCGGCGAAAATGAGTTGGAAGATCATTCTGGCTCCGGGGTTCGCATTGTGGTTGTTGGCGCAATTCGGACTTCGGCAGGTTCTCTACGATGTTGGAACCCGCGTCGCGGGAATCAATATTCCGCTAAGCGCAACCGGATCGTTCGACTTGTTCGCGTGGCAATTTATGTGGCTTGTGGGCCTGTACTGCGGCGTCCGCTGGTCGAATGACGATTTGCCGGTCGCCGCATGGGCCAGACGGATGCTGATGCCTGCCGTTCTAATCGTGCCGATACTGTTTGCCCTGCGGTACTCGGTGGGGCGAGGCGTTGAGCTCGGCATTTTTGAAGTCTCATTCGACAAATGGCATTTGGGAGTGGTGCGACTGGTTAATTTCGCAGCGATTGCGGCATTGCTGATTCGGTTTCAATCCGTCATAAAGCCTCTGGCGATTCGGCCGCTCGTGCTGATGGGTCAGGCTTCTCTGCAAGTCTTCTGCGCCCACGTACTATTCTGTTTCGTCGGTCTTGCGATCATGGGAGATGCGCCGATTGTAAACGGTTGGCATGAAGCGGCGCTCGTGACTGTGACGTTGTCGGGTATGTTTCTAACTGCGCGAATCTTCAACAAACAGAAGAGTCCGAAGGACTACACCTTGAGAGACCGCTCGACGCGCAGACCTGTCGCACAATTCGGCGATTGATGGGCAGTTTTTTTGCCAGCATTATTCGCGCCCACTCACAAATCTACTTTTCTGTTGAGGGGTGTCGTTGTTTTTTTGGATTTTGTTTGCTTCAGCTCGCGAAGGAGTATAAGTAAGGGAAGAAATCACTGGTGACCCAGCGTTCTCGCACGCGGCGTGAACGCCGCCCTCAGCTTTTCGACGAGCTCTATGCGTAACACGAAGCGTTTCATTGCCGTGATCGGATTTCTAATCGTTGAGCTGGCAGCGGTAGCACAACAGTCACCCACTCCGCCGGTCGCCAGTGCCGGGTCGCCTGCATCCAGCGCGACCACGGTTCGTGGCTGCCTCGCCGACCAGCGCGGGAACTATGTTGTGGTCGAGGACAAGTCTGGTCTCGTGTATGTCCTGAAGGGAGTGGGAAACAAGCTCGACAGTCAACTGCACCATGAAATCGAAGTAAAAGGCCGGCTGCGGTCTGGAACGATCAAGACTGGTGTAAATCCGATGAAGACGGGCAGCAGTCCCAGCGACACCGCGCGCGGAGTTGACGGCATACCGCTCGAGGTTACCAACGTGCAGACGGACATCCGCATGATTTCGAAGCACTGCAAAGCCACGGATGATGAGTAATTCGGCGCGGTCCCAACTGATCCCTTGGCTCAACTTTTTACGGCAGAATTGCGTTCGCCAAAAGCGCGAATCTCCAGTTTCGTAAAGTTATGCAAAGATTATTAGAATCCCGTTTTTTCCCGCAACTTCCGGTTCATAATCCCATTCATAGATGTAGACAGATCGTTTTGAAAGGAAGGATTCCATGCTCAAACAATATCTGCTAGTTGTTCTAGCGGTGGGAACGATTTTGGCCGCCGCGCCGTTCGTAACGGCACAGGATAGCTCGTCCAACGACCAGCAATCCCCGCCCGCGCAGGGCGGTCGAGGGCACCACGGCCCACCCGATCCCGCTCAGCGTACTCAGGAATTGACCAAACAACTGAATCTCACCTCCGACCAGCAAACGAAAGTACAAGACATACTTCAGTCGGAACACACTCAAATGGAGAGCTTGCGTCAGAACACGTCGCAGTCGCAACAGGATCGCCGCAGCAAGATGATGGATATCCACAAGACCAGCGATTCGCAGATCCGCGCGCTCCTCGACTCCACGCAGCAGAAGAAGTGGGACGAAATGCAAACCAAGCGTCAGCAATGGATGCAAAACGGTCACCACGGCCCTCCGGGCGCCGGCGCCGACCAGCAAGGCCCGCCACCCCAGTAATAGCTAATCTTGATTGAACCCAAAGCCGGTCGGCCTCTCAGGTGACGCCGCGAGAGGAACGACCGGCTCGGAGATGTAATCGCCGCGATCTTTCCTATCCCCTTCGTGGCCTGGACGTATAATCCAGACCATGCGAAACGTGTGCACGGGGATGGGCTATGCCTGAGTCGATTGACTGGCCGCGGGCGTATCCGCCGCGAGGCCGCCGCAGTTTCCTTATCATTCTGGCCGTACTTGTCGACGTGCTCTGGTTCGATTCGCTCGGCTACGGCGGCGTGTTTTGGAAAACGCTCAGCCTTCAGTGGGGAATCTTCGCGGCGTTTGCCGCGGTGACGTTTCTCGTTTTGTACGGGTCGTTCGCTGCTTTGAAGCGGGCGCATCTCCCAGACCTGCCGAGCGGCCACACGATTTTCATCGGCCAACAGCCGGTAAGGCTGCCGGTCGAGCCCGTACTGCGCCTTATCGCGCTCGGCATTTCACTCGTCATTGCGGCCGCAACCGGCGCCGGCATGATGGTGGAGTGGCCGACGCTCGCACTCTTTTGGTACGCACCCGGCGCGGCTGGCGTGGTGGACCCAATTTTCGGCAAGCCGCTAAACTTCTATCTATTCACGCTGCCAGCCTGGCAGCTCATTTCCGGTTGGCTGCTCACACTGGCCCTCATTACCAGTGCACTCGCAATTTTGTTCATCTTCGCGTCGGGGGGAAGCAATGTGCTGGCCCGCCGCCGCAGCTTAGTCACGTTGCCTTGGCGCGGATTCTCCATCACATTCGCATTCTTGTTGCTGGTCCTCGCGATTCTGGCGTATCTCGGCCGGTTCGAACGCCTGTTTGAGGATCACACGATCTTCGGAGGCGTTACTTATACTGACGCGCACGTCACGCTGACTGGAATGCTGATCGTGTGCGTAGCGCTCCTCGTCGGCGCGGGGATCGCGGCAGTCAATGCTGTGTCGATGCAACGTGGGCGCTGGCTGATAGCTGCCATTGTTCCCGCGGTTGTATGTTATTTCGGAGTTCAGATTGTAGGCTGGTACGTCAGCAGCTTTATCGTGAAACCAAACGAACTGGTTCGCGAACAGCCATACATCGCGCACAACATCGAGTCTACGCGGCAGGCCTACGGGTTGGACCGGGTTTTGCAGCGTGAGTTTCCCGCTGAGACCACCGTCGAGGCAGCGGATCCAGCGAACAATCAGGCGACGCTTCAGAACATCCGGTTGTGGGACTGGCGCGCGCTGCAGGACACGCTGCGTCAAATCCAGGAAATCCGCACCTACTACGATTTTCCCGACATCGACATTGATCGCTACGAAATCGAGGGCACGACTCGCGAAGTCATGCTGGCCACGCGCGAGTTGAACGTCGACAAACTGCCGGAGAGCAGCCGCAACTGGATCAACGAAAAGCTGATTTATACCCACGGTTACGGCATCACCATGAACCCGGTCAATGGGTTCACAACGGAAGGGTTGCCCACCCTGATACTGAACAACATGCCTGTGCAAAGCACCGTGCGCGGGTTGAACGTAACGCGGCCTGAAGTCTATTTCGGCGAGCTGACGAATACCGACGTCTACGTGAAAACGCGGCAGAAGGAATTCAACTATCCGCAAGGTCAGACCAACAATCTGAATTCCTATGAGGGCAACGGTGGAATCGTTCTCGGCGGTTTTCTGCGACGCATCATTATCGCATTCGACCGCGGCGACCTCGCAAAATTGCCTTTCAGCGATGACGTGAACCCGGATAGCCGCTTGCTGATGCGGCGCAATGTCCGCGAACGCGTATCCACGTTAGCGCCGTTTCTCACCTTCGAAACCGATCCATACATCGTGCTCGGCGACGACGGCCGTCTGTCGTGGATTATGGATGGATTCACGGTTTCTGATAGCTATCCATACTCGACCCACTACCCTCTCGACGGCAGCACAATTAACTACATGCGAAACAGCGTCAAAGTTGTCATCGACGCCTACGATGGCACAACTACGTTTTATGTCTTTGATCCTGAGGACCCGATCATCGCAGCTTATCGCCGGATCTTTCCCAGCCTGTTCAAGGATGCGGCGGCGATGCCTGCTGACCTGCGCAAGCATGTTCGTTATCCGGAGTTGCTGCTCAAGCGACAAGCCGAAGTTTACGGCCTATATCACATGACGGATACCGAAGCGTTTTACAACCGCGAGGATTTGTGGACCGTTGCCACCGAAGTCGGCATGAGTGAGGGCGGTGAGCAGACGACACGGGCGATGGAGCCGAATTTCGTACTGATGAAACTGCCCGACGAAACCGGCATGGAGTTCGTGGAGATTCTGCCATTCACGCCGGCGAACCGCAATAATCTGATTGGATGGATCGCGGGGCGTAGCGACGGCGCGCATTACGGCACGTCGGTGGTCTACAACTTTCCGAAAACGAAGCTGGTTGACGGACCATTGCAAATCGAGGCGCGAATTGATCAGAACGCGCAGCTCTCCGGACAATTGACGCTATGGAATCAGCAAGGCTCGCACGTGCGGCGGGGGGCTCTGCTGGTAATTCCGACCGGGCGGGCGCTATTGTACGCGGAGCCGATTTATTTGCAGGCTGAGCGCAGTCCCATGCCGGAGTTGCGGCTGGTCGTGCTCGCGGTGCAGGACCGGCTTGCGTATGGACCAACCTTCGAGTCGGCAATGGCGGCCCTTTTTGGCGGAGCGGCCTCGTCGCTGACTGCTGCGTCGACGAGCGGAGCGGCAGCTCCCGCCGAAGCGACGCGAAATACGCCGCCTTCTACTGCGTCAACGCAGACCGGAGAGGATCTCAACGCACTCATTGCGGAAGCTGCGAAAGATCTTGCCGACTACCAGCGCCTCACGGCGGAAGGTAAGCTAGGTGAGGCGGGACAAAAGCTTGAAGAGCTGAAGCGCACTCTCGACGAGCTGAATAAACGTAAAAGGTGATTGGCCGAGCGTTAATCGCCAGTCACCGATCTTCCGTCAGTCTCCCTCGGAACTGAATGATTCTGCGGCGATCGCGTTTTGACGGCCGGCCTTCGGGCAATTGTTCGAATTGCTTCATCGCCCTGCGCTCCGCCGCCACTTTCAGGCGCAGTTCGCGACTAGCCTCGGTCTCGCGATAAAGAGTTTGCGCAACTGAAGCGGGACCACGCATTTCGCTGAGGACCAGGACTTCCACGTGAAAAACGCCGCCGTCATTGGTCACGTGCAACATGTCGCCAACCCGCACTTCGCGTGCGGCCTTCGCAGGCTGTCCATTGGATTGAATCCTGCCAAGTTCACAGGCTCGCGCAGCCAGACTGCGCGTCTTGAAAAATCTGGCAGCCCATAGCCACTTGTCCACTCGAACGTTGGCCATGATCTATCTTAGTAGCTCGCTTGCAAAAGCGCATTCCGACACGGCAAGCTAATAAACATGCCGGAACTGCCGGATATCGCCGCATACATCAGCGCGCTCGAATCACGAATCGTAGGCCAGCCGATCGAGCGGATTCGGTTGTCGAGTCCATTTCTACTTCGCACCGTACAACCATCGCTTACGGATGCGGAAGGCCGTCTTGTGCGCGAGCTGCGGCGAATCGGCAAGCGCATTGCGATTGGAGTGCAAGGCGATCTCTGGCTGGTGCTGCACTTGATGATCGCCGGGCGATTGCACTGGCGTCCGCGAGGAGCAAAGCTCGCGGGACGCAAGAGCCTGGCAGCTTTCGATTTTCCCAACGGCTCCCTCGTGCTCACTGAGGCCGGCACAAAGCATCGCGCGTCACTCTATTTTTTTGCCGGCGAGAATGCCTTGCAGTCTATCGACCCTGGGGGAATCGACGTCTTCAGCAGTACGCTCGATTCGTTTCGTGAGGCACTGACCGCGGAAAACCGTACCCTCAAGAGAGCCCTTACCGATCCGCGCATACTCAGTGGTATTGGCAATGCTTATTCGGACGAGATTCTGCACGCTGCCCAATTGTCTCCAATCACACTGACCCAAAAACTCAAACCGGAGGAATGGCAGCGCCTGTTCGCCGCGACCCGCGAAACGTTAAGCCTCTGGATCGATCGGCTGCGCGGTGAGGCAGAGACCGGCTTTCCAGAGAAGGTGACGGCGTTTCGTAAAGAGATGGCGGTTCATGGACGCTACGGGGAACCGTGCCCGAGGTGCGGAGAAAAAATTCAGCGAATTCGCTACGCTGACAACGAAACTAACTATTGTGCTCGCTGCCAGACTGGAGGAAAAGTTCTTGCGGATCGAAGTTTGTCACGGCTGTTGCGATCGGACTGGCCGCGTACGCTGGATGAGCTGGAAGCTCTTAAGCGCCGCTAAAACTGGTCCTTACATGAATTACACCAATTTCAGTCCGGTCACGAACAGAAGAGCGGCCACGGCGGGACGCAAAGTCCCTTCGGGGATCCGGCTGGCGATGAAACTCCCCAGCCAAACTCCGGGAACGGATCCGAGCAGAAGGCCCGATACCAGCGGCAAATTCACGTCTCCCAAGCGCCAGTGCCCCAACGCAGCCACACCAACAATGAGCACTCCATGGAATACATCGCTGCCTACCAAGCGGTTCAACTTCTCGCCCGGAAACATGAGCAAAAGAGTCGTTACGATGAGGCTGCCGCTCCCGACGGAAGTCAAGGAAACTAGCACGCCGACAATGAATCCAAGCAACGGCACTTGCCAGCCTTGCAGGTTCTCGTCCGTTGCGGACCGGGTGGCTGTCACTGGAAGCCAATGGTGGATGTAGGCTTTGAAAATAATAGAATCAGCGTTCCGCCCAGTAGTCGAACGATCAGATGGTCGACAAACTCCAAACCCGCATGCTTTTTCAGCGAACCCAACAAGTACAGGCCAACCAACGCTCCCGGGACGCTTCCGCTCGCCAGCCGCCACACCAGCTTCAAATTCACGTTCCTATGGCGATAGTGAACCGCCGCGCCCACGACTTTCGTCAGCGCGTTCCAGACCAGATCAGTCCCGACCGCAACGGTTGGCGCAGCCCAACCCGTCCACAGCAACAGCGGTGTCATCATGGCTCCGCCGCCCATGCCGGTTAGACCAATTAAAAATCCAACCAGCAACCCTATCCCTGCTGCGCCCCATGGCATGTGCAAGTATCACCCCACCAA
>JBEKGG010000327.1:0-4457 GCA_050012915.1 Terriglobales bacterium
TATGGCGATTTCATCCAGTCCGTTGCCGATGGTGCGGTCCATGAAAGTGGTACGAATCCGCCCGTCCCGGTCAACAATCCCACAGACGATTGCCGTGCCTCTGAGATTTGCCTTATCGGGAGGCACGACAAGTTTCGTCCTTTTCACCAAGACAGGGGCAGTAACTCCATTGGCCACTGGATACACCATTTCGCCGCCGATTTGTCGTGGAGGGAACACGGTTGCACACCATGGAATTCTTCCCTCGATGCCTCCCGGGCGACGTGTCTGGGACGACAAGTAAGTCGCCATCAAAATCGCTAATAAAGCGGGATATGTCCTTCGCATCCCTAGTCTCCTTTGTCTTGCAGACATTCTACTTTGACCGCAAGCTAGCCGGTGAAGCCAGGAACAACTCTTCACCCTAGCGAGCCTCAAGCAAAGTAAAAGGGCGGCCCAAAGGCCGCCCTTCAAAACAAGCGAATCTCGTTTTAATGGTGCGCGCCGCCAGAATGTCCACCGCTGGAATGTCCTGCCGGTGAGGCGCTCGCAGCACTGGCGCTTTGCCATCCCCCCATCTGTCCCGGGGTGGAATAGCCCCCGTGCCACCAACCGACACCGACTGGTGCAGAGTGGACTTTCGCCGTCGCAAATCCTTGCTGCTGAACCGCGCTCGACAGTTGGCTCAGGTTCTTGACACCACCGCGAGGAATTCCGAGTCCGGCCGAGTTCTTCGTAATTTCCATCTTGTTAAACGATCTTCCTGATTGGATCGGCAAAGGGCCGCGGTTCACGACAACTGTTCCCTGTCCGGAAGTCGGAGGCTGCGGCAGAGTGTAATGCGTCGGCGAATTAATAATCCGCGGCGCGTTCCATCCCGTGTAAGTACCGCCGGGTTGCCAGCCCCATGCGCCGTTTGGCAAATAAACCCAGTTGCCAGAGTGGTACGGCGTCCATCCCCACGGATACGCAGACACCCATCCATAACCGAACCCGGGCGCGTATGCCCACGAGCCGTTCATAAACGGATCCCATCCTGCCCCGGCAAAATACGGCTGCCAAACGTTGCCGTAGCCCGGATAGTTAGAAAAACTCCCGTAGTAATTCAGATCGCTGGTGCCGTATGCGTAAGGCGAATAGTTACTAGACCCGTTGCTGGCATACTGCTGGTGGTATTGATTCTGCTCTTTGTCCCATGCGTCAAAAGGATCCGGCTCCAGATCCTTGGCCAACGTATGCCGATCGTCATCCGTTAGATCGAACGTCGCAGTATGGTTTTTGCCGACGGCGACCGTTCCTGAATCACCGGCGACCTGCACATCACCGCTAAACACCGCGAGCGTGCCGGTCGTGTCATCCATTTCAACTCGAAGATGGGCCGACTGTGCCAGCGCGACCTTCTCATGGGCAAATGTCATCGCGAATTCATCATCCTTCGCGCCCGAAAAGTTAAGGTACGCCGTACCTTCCTGCAGATGGACCGTCGAAACTTTCACCCCTGAGTCGCGCAACGATAGCTGCGGAAACTCGATCACCGTATTCGGCGTGATCCGCATCGTACTGCCATCTTCGAATTCCACTTCCGCGCGGCCATCATTTCGGGTCCGCAGCTTTACGCCCTGCGTCATGGGCAAATTCAGGAATGCCCTTTCATAGCCCTGTCCAATGTTGCGGTCGACCTGAACGTCGCCTTGAACTTCGCTCAATCGCACCATGCGAATTTGCGAGTCGGCAACGGCGGGAACGGTAAAGGAAGGAATCGCGAAAATTAGAGAAGAAGCTGCCGCCGCTTGCATCAGCAGCTTGATGCTGAACCTGGACATAGAACACCCCCGGAAAGGCCCCTCTCGCGTTATTAGAACATGATTCGGGATATTTTGTTGCCCGAAAATCACATATATTCCGTTGCCGTCTGCCCGGTCACTTGCCGCCGGTCCCCGCAAGCTCCAACATGCGCTGAGCCCGGGCCCTCACCACCTTGATCACCGCCGGATCATCCTCGATCTTTTGCAAAACCGGAGCCACCGTCGAAATTTCTACCAGGCCACCGCTGTTCGCGACTTCTTCCATATTTTTCAACTCTTCGTCCAAGGCAAGCTTCTGATAGTGAAGGTGGTAATCCAGCCGATGGCCGAACTCCAGGGTCGTCGACAGCGACTGGAAGAAAGTAGTCAGATCCTCAACTGAGACTACGGGCGAATAGTTATAGGTAGCGCTCGTGCTTTTCTGTGCGTCCTTGTAGGTCAGGGTTTTGGTTCCGGTCAAGGCCAATTTCTTGTTCTTCGAATCGATCTGCCCATCGAAATAATGAGCCCGCTTGGCCAAATCGAAAACCCGAGCCCGCCCGGCCGGAGACACGGTGAAATCCAAATGAAAAGTTTCACTTCCGTCGGAATCCGGGCTGAGCTTGCCATCCGAGTCGTACGAAGCGCGGCCATCTTCGGACACCGAAATAAAATAGTGATCCGGTTCCGAGCCCGGAAAATCAAAAGTGAAAGTAACCGTGGGGACGACTGTTTGCTGAGCCTGCGCAAAAGCAATGAACGATGCGATCAAACCGACAAACACAAATGTTCGGAGCTGAGCGGAGAACATGTACAAAGAATTATGCCAAATTGTTCTAGAGGAATGTAATCTTCATGCCCGCTGGCGTTCCAGCGTGGCTGACGTGTGCAGATGGCAAATCGCAATCGCGAGAGCATCGGCGGCATCGGGTGGTTCGGGAACCTCGGCCAGGTTCAACAGCCGCGTCACCATGTGCTGCACCTGCTGCTTCTCTGCCCGCCCATATCCGACAACCGCAGACTTAATTGATAGCGGCGAGTATTCGGCAACCTCCAGCCCCGCTGACGACGCAGCCAACATCGCAACCCCGCGCACCTGTCCCAGCTTGAGCGCCGACTTCACGTTCAACGCATAAAAAACATCTTCGATGGCAACCCGGTCCGGCCGATGTTCCACGATGATTGCGCCCAATCGGTCGAAAATAGTCGACAGGCGCGCCGGCATAGGCTTGCGAGGAGAAACTTTGACCGCCCCACAGGCCAGGCAACTCAAGGCCCCGTCGTGACCAAGTTCGACCACGCCATAGCCCGTGTACTCCGTGCCGCAATCAATGCCAAGAACCCGCATCCCCCAGAGTCTAGCACCCGGCGCGCGAGATTTTGTTTACTCCTCGATCCGTCGTAATTTCAGAAACTCAACGCACTGTTCAACCGTTCTCAGCGCACTCTGCGGCAGTTCTCAGCGACCTCTGCGATTTAAGACTTTGCCTTTGCCGGCATTCAGTCAAACCTCGGATTTTGTTTATTCCTGATTGAACAAATCCGATCGGTCCAGTTGTTCGCCCTTGAAAAAGACAATAGAAATGCGCTCGACTGCGCCGATGTCCTCAATCGGATTCCCATCGACCACCAGCAAATCAGCGTCATTACCCCTGCGAATCGACCCAATATGATTTTCCGCGCGCAACAAACGGGCAGCATTGTAAGTCGCACCCTGAAGCGCAACCGCGGGAGGTATCCCAGCCCGCACCCACAGTGCAAGTTCGTGTTGCACCGTCGGACCGTGCAGCACCAGGAAATTTCCCGCATCGCTGCCAGTCACCAGCATGACGCCGTTCTTATATGCCCGCAGCAGATTTTGCGTCCCGGTTTCCAGGTCGAACGGGAACCGCGCAATGTTCTCGCGGATCGCCTCAACGTCCTTGGACGCCATCTCCTTCTCAGTGTTTTCGATCAGATCGGTCGGCCCCACTTGCTGCACCAGCGAGCGCTTTAACAGATCGGTATTCCCCGCGGCAAAATCTCGGAACGCCTCACCCACGCTGAGCGTCGGATCATAAAAGATTTTCTTGCTTACCATTTCCGCGAACAAGCCCTCGGGAATCGCCTCGCGAAAAGACCCATGCTCGATGGAATCCGCGCTAGCCTGCACCGCGTCCGTCACATCGCGGACGTCGCCCGTATGCACAGCCAGCGGCAATTGCTGAGCATGAGATTCCTGAGCGATGGCCTGGAAAATCGCGCTGTCAAGACGATTAAACACCCGCGAACCTCCACCCGCCTCCAGTACAGCCTTGACGCAATCGACGTTCGAGCGCTTGAGTTCATCAACCTGACGCCGCGCTTCATCGGCGGAAGTAGGAAGTCTTGTGAACTGCGCTTCCGCCTGCTCCCGAATATTTGCCGGCATCTCCTTGAAATATTCGGTGCCATGCCCGCCTTGCGCGGTAAAGAGTGGCCCACAGCTAAAGAGTTCCGCCCCTAACTTTTCGCCGCTATTCACAGTGGACCGTACCTTGAGCACAATCTCTAAAGGGTCGCCCACGCTTCGAACCGCAGTCACACCGCTATAGAGATAAGCCGCGAGATTGCGCAGCATGTGCGGCTCTGGATTGTACTGAGTCATGTCAGCATAGAAACCGCCCGGAGCCACAAGGTGCACGTGAACATCAATCAACCCCGGCAGAACCGTCT
>JBEKGG010000328.1:0-4456 GCA_050012915.1 Terriglobales bacterium
GCGCCCTTCGCCTGCTCGGCGAGGCTCTTAAACGCGGCAGCGTCCTTCACCGCCAGGTCCGCGAGAATCTTGCGGTCCAGTTCCACGCCGGCCTTTTTCAAGCCATGGATGAAGGTGTTGTAGCTCATCCCATTCAGTTTGGCGGCGGCGCCGATGCGCACGATCCACAGCGAGCGGAATTGCCGCTTGCGCTGTTTACGTCCGCTGTAGGCGAACTTCAAGCCGCGCTCGACCGCTTCTTTGGCCGACCGGTACAGTTTGGATTTTGTGAGGAAGTAACCGCTGGCGCGGTCTAATATTTTTTTGCGCTTGGCGCGCCGTTTGGTTCCGCGTTTTACACGAGGCATTGCTTGTGCTCCTTTTTATTTCAATTTACGGCGGCTGGAGGTAGGAGACTTTAGCAGTCTTTTTCACCTCTTCACACACCGGGGGCCGCGTAATCAAAGATTCGCAGCCCACAAAAACTAGTACGGAATCATCCGCTTGATCTTAGGGGTATCCGCATCGCTGACCAGTACCGCATGGCCCAGCTTCTTTTTGCGCTTGTGAGACTTCGAAGTCAGCATGTGGCGCAAATGCGAATGCCCGCGCTTTACTTTTCCGCTTGCAGTTTTCTTGAAGCGCTTGGCGGCGCCTTTATGTGTTTTCAACTTTGGCATAAGTCCTCGAAATCAGCTCTCAGCAAAAGAATGCTAGTCGCTGGTATTTACCCTACGCCGATCCCGCGCGATTCTGGACTGGCGGCGCCACGTGCGGCTTTTGCCCCGTATCCTTCTTCGGCGCCAAAATCGCATGCAGTGTATTTCCTTCTTGGCGGGGGCGGAATTCTACTATGCTTTGGCTTTCTACATCTTTTATCAGGCGTTCGAGGATCTGGCGTCCCAAGTTCGTGCGGGTCATTTCGCGCCCGCGGAAAAAAATTGTTGCTTTGACTTTGTCGCCTTCGTCCAGGAAACGCAGCACGTGATTCTTCTTGGTTTCGTAATCGTGGTCATCCACGTTGATACGAAACTTGACTTCCTTGACCGTGATGGTTTTCTGATGCTTTTTGGCCTCGCGTTCTTTTTTCTCCTGCTGATAGAGAAATTTCCCGTAGTCCATGATGCGGCACACGGGAGGAACTGCGGTGGGCGAAATCTCAACCAGGTCGAGGTTTTTTTCGCGGGCCAACTTGAGCGCTTCGTACGGGGGCATTACTCCGATTTGTTCGCCTTCGTCCCCGATCACTCGAATTTCACGCGCTCGAATACGGTCGTTCGTGCGGATAAAGCGTTTATCGATACAATCCTCCGTCAGATATCGCTGTAATCAAGATGAAGAATTATAGCATGGCGGATTGTGGTCGACGAAAAGCTGGGCCACTCGCCGGACCCACATCTCGAAAAGCGCGAGATATGGAGCACACCCTTAAAAGTTCAACTGCGGCGGACAGGAGCGTCCGCCCCACGCTACCAGATCTGCACCCGGTCTGCCGGAGCGAGATAAAGTGTTTCTCCGGGTTGGACGTTGAACGCGGGGTACCAGGCGTCTACGTTGCGCGCTCCGTCGGCGCGATATTCCGCGGGAGCGTGCGGATCGGTCAATACCTGCTGACGGAGCGACTCTTCGCGCGCCTTCGATCCATAGTTTTGTCCGAAGGCGATGAAGAATTGCTGGTCGCCGGAGAAGCCATCCTGCACGGGTGCGGGCTTGCCGTTGAGTGAAGCGCGATAGGCGTCGTAGGAGGCGGAGATGCCGGCATTGTCAGCGATGTTTTCCGCCAGTGTCTGTTTGCCGTTCACGGAAGTGTCGGGAAAAGGTTTATAAGTGTCGTACTGCGCGGCAAGTCTTGCGGTAGCCGCTCTGAAGTGGGCGTAGTCTGACGGCGTCCACCAATCGCGCAGCCGGCCTTTGGAATCAAACGCGCTGCCCTCGGTGTCAAAGGTGTGGCTGATTTCGTGTCCGATAACCGAGCCGATTGCTCCATAGTTCACTGCGGCGGGAGCGAGTGGGTCGAAGAACGGCGGTTGCAGGATGGCGGCGGGAAAGCTGAGCGCATTCTGCAGCGGCAGGTTGACGGCGTTCACGGTCTGCGGATGCATGGACCACTCTTTGCGATCGACGGCATGGCCAACTCGCGCGACATCGCGGTGGTAATCAAACAGGCCGCCGCGCCAGAGGTTTCCGAAGAGATCATCGACCTTGACCTGGTAGGCGGAGTAGTCACGCCAGGTTTCCGGGTAACCGATTCCGACGTAAAGCGCGGTGAGTTTTGCCTGAGCTTCGGCTTTGGTCGCGGGATTCATCCAGTCGAGGGCTTCGATCCGCTTGCGGAACGCGGCGATGATATTTGCGACCATAGCGTCTACCTGGGCTTTGGCCTCGGGCGGGAAATAACGCTGGGCATAGATTTGTCCGATGGCATCGCCAAGCTGAGCATTCACCACGGCGACTCCCAGCTGCCAGCGCGGACGCTGTTCGGTTGTGCCCGAAAGCGTCTTTCCAAAAAAGGCGAAGCGTTCCTCCGCGAAAGCTTTGGGCAGCACGGGCGCATAGGCTTCGATCAGGTGGAATGCAATCCAGTCTTTCCAGGTTTCAAGATCAGTGGAAGCGACCAGAGCCGATTCGCCGGTGAAGGCCGTGGGTTGCCAGACGATGAAGCTGGTTTGCTTGCTGAGGCCGGCGCCGCGAAAATATTCAGCCCACTCGAGGCCGGGAGCTTTGGCGGTGAAGTCGGATTGCTTCCAGGGGTTGTTGGCTTTCTGGATGTCTTCATTTTCTGCCAGGCTGATGTGTTTTTCCGCGATGGCGTGCTCCAGTTCGAAGATGCGCTGGGCACGGGCGTCGGGGTCGGTGAATCCGGCGAGCTTGAGCATGGCGGAGATGTGAGCCTGATATTTGGTACGGATGTCGCGCATGCGGGCGGTATCGGCGAGATAGTATTCGCGATCGGGCATCTGCAAACCGCCTTGCAACAGGTAGGGGGCGTATTGATCGGAGTCGTTAAAACCGGGCGCGACCCACAGTCCGAAAAGATTAGGGGTGTGAAAGTTTGTATTGTTGAGCGCGTCGACATCGGATCGAAGGCTTTCGCCCAGGGCTCGCGCCAGTTCGTGTTTATCGCGGATGGCGGCAACGGCATCGAGATGCGGGCGGAGCGGAGCGAGGCCTTTGGATTCGATAGTGGCTTCATCCATGAAAGAGTTGTAGAGGTCGGCGATCTTGCGAGTGCTCGAACCGGCGGGCGGGTTGGCCTTAACGGTTTCTTCAATCAGGCCGAGGGTGCGCTTGTTGCTCAGGTCACGCAGGGTGTCAAAGACGCCCACTCTACTGCGGTCGGGAGGAATTTGAGTGCGCTTGATCCAATCGCCGTTGGCGTATCGATAAAAATCGTCGCCTGGCTTGACGGAGGGGTCCATGTTTTCGACGGCGATGCCATGCTGTTTGGCCGCGTCCTGCGAGTTCATGGCTAGCGGGGATAAGGCTAAAAGGGCAGCTGCAATGAAGGCTCGGTAAAATCTAAAGATGAATCGCATCCGGTTATGTCTCCAAGGGGCTGCGGGTGAGGCGCAACCCAACAGGGATTAGACGGTAAATGGAGGAAAAGGGCAACGCGTCGGCGGATATTTCCGAGCAGCCGGGCTGGGATTACCGTGTCCGGGACCTCGGCGATGAGATCAGGTTTGGGATAGCGCTGAAACGCCCCGTGCAGGGATTTCGATGAGCGTAATGGCGATTTTGCAACAGTCATCCCCTCCAAATATTAACAAGTCTAAGGCTCTCATTGACTTGCTCCGTTTCGCAGACGTAACATTTGCTCGAAGTGAACTTGAGGACTTCGATAAGCGCCTAGCGATGTCGAAACTGATCTTTCTTGTGCTTCTCTGCCGCGTGCCGAGTGCGTTCGTGTCGGCACAAGACTCCGGTACCGACGAGTACGTCACGGGAATGACTGTCGTCGGCACATGGAAACGGGACAGCAGAACACGTTTATGCCCCCCGTCTTGGGGAAGTGGCGCAAATGTCGGGACAATCCGTGGTTTCCGCTGATATACCACTGCCTGTCGGAAGCATAATTTATGGCCCGTCAGGTTTAGTTGGCTACAGCCACCCAGATTGGCGCGGCGATGTTCGGCTATCGACCAATACCAGTATGGGTATTTTGAATCAGGACGAATTCGCGCCGTTTGGTGCGCCCTACGACAACACAACGTTTTCGTGGGACAACACAATCAGATTTGACGGGGCGGAAATGTCAACCATACCTTATGTAGTCGACAGCCCAACTCGAAAATTGCATAGCGTACAGGGCCGCTGGTTACAACCCGACCCTGCGGGGCTTGCTGCCGTCAACCCTGCTAATCCGCAGACCTGGAACAGATACGCCTATGTCCTCAACAACCCATTGAGCTACATCGACCCTACAGGCCTGGAATGCGTCTGGGACGATGGCAGTTACGATTCAGAAGGTGATGCG
>JBEKGG010000329.1:0-4449 GCA_050012915.1 Terriglobales bacterium
ATGGTGAACTATTGTTACTGGGATCTACGCCACCGGGAAATCCGTTGACGAGCCACGCCACGCCAGTTTCCCCCGTGTTAATCACCGTCGCTGTGAAAGCTTGCGTAGTTCCCGTGGCGATGGTCATGGTCTGAGGAGAGACGCTGACAGCAACTCCCGAAAGACCACCGTTATTGAGCGGAGCCGCGCCGACTCCGCCGCAGCTCACTAAGGCAAGCGCCGTGCTTAACGTCATCGCGATTAAAAAACCGAGCCGAATATTCTTCAACATGCGGGACCCCAAATTAGTTGAGCCACTGCTCCCGGAGCCTTAATCGTTATCTTTCGGTTCATCATCGGTTCGAATCGATAGAATTCAATTCAGCGGCTTGCCGGCCTGCGCTCGAATTCTTTGAACTCCGAACCGCTGGCTGTAGCTGAGAGGTTGACTGCACCTGCGCTTTTACCCACTGCAACAACCTGTCTCCCGACTGCGCACCGGAAAACTGCCGTGTGGTGTGGAAGGTTATCTTCTGGGCCGACCGCGGGGCAGCCGCTTTGATGCGTTGCTGCACTACCTTGGGCGTGACCGAGTCATCGAGCACTTGTTGCAGGCGTACATGCTGCGATTTCAATTGCGGCAGCCACGCTACGGGATCCAAAGGTGCGACTTTCTTAAGAAACTCCGGTTTCAGATAATTTGGCCGTTCGACCTCTGGAATCAGGTCGGACTTAGCCATCCAGTCCGGCCAATCTCCCCAGGGATCGATCACGTCGATAGCCTCGATGCGCGGGTCGACTGCCGCCGCGAGGATGGCAATCGTCCCACCGGAGCCCACTCCAAACATGCCAACCCGGCTCATATCCAGGTCGTCACGGGTGGAGAGATAGTTCAAAATCATCTGGACGTCATGAACCGAGCTGCCAAGCGCCTCTTGCAGTTCGCTCACAAACCATTCCTTCATCGGCCGGTTGGCATAGCGGTGACCGTTGAGGGCGGATACAAACCCAATAGCGGCAAATCCGCCTTTGGTGACGTTCGCGCAATAGGCGTCGCCGCGAAAAACCTCAGTTTCGGAGGGGTAGCTGTAGAGATACAGAACGACGGGAGGGTGGGCCACCCCCTTTGGGCGAATGACATAAAGGTCGATCGGATCGCCCTGGCGCCACTTCACTTGCCACAGCTCACGGGTAAACTGCGGATGGTCGTATTTTTCTCCCAGCAGAGGCGGTTCGGGGATTAATTCACTGTTGGCCAGCGAAAGTGAACTCCAGTCCTCCAGATTGCCTACAGGTCGAGCCGATATCGAGCCGGCTTGATTGGCGATCGGCTTCGATACGGATTGCTGAGCAATCGCGGCGTTAGCCAACAGCAAGAAAGACAAAACCGCACTAAGGCCGTTGTGGCGCCCTCTCTCGTACCTACGCCGCATTCCAACCCCTTTTCGCAACACTTTCTTTCCGGGCACTGGTTGTCCCTGCCAATAAGCCTGGCCCACCGTCCAGACCGCACGCCTGGATTTATCCCAAGCAACCGCGGCTTGACTAGCTACAAAGGCTCGCAATTAGGACAACCCAGAAATAGACTACGAGAGATCCTGTTGATTCGAGTCGGGGTGAATATCGTCGAAGTTTGTTGCAGGAAAACTACCCGGAGATTAAAATCCCGTGAATTTCACAGTTGGACGGCGACAAAGAAGGGGAAGCCGAGGAAATCTGAGCAGCGACCACTAACAGCGACTCCACGCGCGCCGCAAAGCTAAGCGGCGAAGGCAACCCTCCACATCGCCGCATCGAGCGCTACGTTTTCATCTGAAATTAACCTGACCGTCACAATTTCGTCACCGCTTCTCTGTAACTATGTGGCTCCTTTTACTCCCCTTGGCGAGGATGCGTGAACTCTGTGAGATTTCTGCAAATCTCTTTGTGCATATTTGCTGTCGCCCTGGTCGTCTCAGCGCCAGCGCTGGCTCAAGGCACGAAAGTTTCGGCGAATGCCGCAAAAGGAAAAGCCGCGATCACGGGGACGGTCACCGATCAGACCGGCGCAGTGCTTCCCGGAGCGACCGCAACCATCACCGATGGAGCCGGGCTGACCCAGACCGCCACCACCAACGATCACGGAGAATATTCCCTCTCAGGGCTGCCCGCTGGAAATTTCACTTTGACGATTTCCGCCCCCGCTTTCAAGGAATTCCGCAGCGACGGATTGACTCTCACCAGCACGCAGACTATCGCCATTGACGCCGCCCTTGAGCCTGCCGGCACGACTACCTCGGTCAACGTTGAGGGACAAAAAGTTTCGCAGGTGGAAACCGAAACTTCCGAAATCGTCGGAAACATCACCCAAAAGGAATTAGTCAGCCTGGGATTAAACGGCCGCAACTTCACCCAGTTGATCGCCCTGACTCCCGGCGTCAGCAACCAGACTGGACAGGATGAAGCCAAGGTCGGCATTCTCGGCAGCGTTCGATATAGCGTGAATGGCGGTCGCGTCGAGTACAACTCTTTCGATGTAGACGGCGGCGACGTCTTGAACGCCGGGCTGAATGGCAATCAGAGCACGCTGATCGTTTACCCCAGCCTCGATGCTCTCAGCGAAGTACAGGTGCTGACGTCGAACTATGGCGCGATGTACGGTCAGAGCGCATCCGGCACAGTGCTCGCGACAACCAAAGCCGGGACCAATCAGTTTCACGGCGTGGCTTACGAATTTATCCGCAATGAGTTCTTCAACGCCCGGAATTACTTTGACGAGACCACTAAGGCGCCTCTGTATCGCAGAAATGACTTTGGCGGCGCGATCGGCGGCCCGCTGTATATCCCCGGCCTGTTCAACACCAACAAAGATAAAACTTATTTCTTCTTCTCAGAAGAATTCCGCTTCGAGCGCACTCCGACCGACTTCAATCAGGCAGTTCCTTCTCTGGCCGAGCGCACCGGGAACTTCAGCGATCTTTGCCCATTCGTTTTGCCGGGCCTCCAGGCCGATTTCGCGCGCAGCGCTTACCCCGACTGCCCCGCTTTTGGCATTGACCAGAATACCGGCAAGCCCGAAACATTCCCCGGAAACCAGGTTCCCATCGATCCCAACGCGCAGGCTATTCTCGGCACCGGTATTATTCCCGCGCCTGATGCGACCGGGGGATGCACCACCACTGAAGGGTCGTGTTTCAACGCGGCGGTTTCTCCAAGCACTTATTGGCGCGAAGAACTCTTTCGCATCGATCACAACATCACGCCGAATATGCGGGCGACCTTTCGCTACATTCATGATTCGTGGGACACCACCATCCTCTCCCCGCAATGGGGCACGGTCCAAAACA
This sequence comes from Terriglobales bacterium, assembly GCA_050012915.1. Lineage (GTDB taxonomy): Bacteria > Acidobacteriota > Terriglobia > Terriglobales > Acidobacteriaceae > JABDBE01. The sequence continues at coordinate 3,306 of JBEKGG010000329.1, forward strand.
CCTTCCCAACAATTCAAAGTACATTCACCGGCCCCGGTCTCAGCATGCTGGCTCACCTTACCAACACGATTTCACCTTCATTGCTGAATGAATTCGTCGTCAGTTACACCACCGATCACATTTCGCTTCAAAACATCGACGCCAACGGCGTTCAGTGGCAGCGGCCGGCTGGTTTGAACATGGGTTACATTTTCAATAACGGTTTCGGCGGGAAAGTGCCGGGAATCGTGATCGGTGGCACCAACGCGGCCTATGGCGGATTCGGATTCGGCGTTGATCCCGGCTATTTGCCCTGGCATCATTCCAATCCAACCTACAGCTTTCGCGACGACTTAAGCAAAGTTGTGGGCAAGCACACCCTGCAATTTGGACTTCAATTTATCCTCGCCCAGAGAAATGAATTAAATCAGGCAGTAGGAGCGAATACGGGAGACCAGCAGGGAATATTGACCTTCAGCAATGTGAGCAGCTTCAACAGCAAGGGAAATGCCTTCGCCGACTTCCTGCTCGGAGAGCCCACCGGCACGCCTGGAGTTCTCGAGGGCGGAATCAAAACTTTTCAGCAAGACAGCACCCAGCGAAACTATTTTCAGCGTTATCAAATCGCAGAACCTTATTTTCAGGATGACTGGAGAATAACACCACATCTCACCCTGAACCTTGGTCTGCGAATGAGCCTCTACGGAAACTGGCACGAGAAATACAACAATGTCTACAACTGGGTGCCCTCGGTGTACAGTAAATCGCTCGCTGCCCAAACCACCGTCGATCCTTTCACTGGCGTTCTGCTCAACGGACCTCCTTCGACTTGCGATCCGCCGCCCGGTTCAAACGCGAGTCCTTGTTCTGCCATCCCGATCAATCTCGGCAACCTCGACCCGCGAATTACCAACGGACTGCAGCAATGCGGCGTGAACGGCATTCCCAACAGCTGCATGACCAGCCATGTATTCAATCCGGCTCCGCGCCTGGGCTTCGCTTGGGATCCCTTCGGCGATGGCAAGACTTCCATCCGTGCAGGCTACGGAGTATTTTTCCACCACGGAATTGGCAACGAAGCGAATACCGGATCGCTCGAAGGCAGTGCGCCTCAGGTGGTCGACATGACCCAGAACCATCCTACGAGCTACGAATGCATTGGCGG
>JBEKGG010000330.1:0-4433 GCA_050012915.1 Terriglobales bacterium
GCGATGAAGAAGTGACCAGCGTGATACTTCGGAACCCGAGCAAGAATCTCGCGTTTTTTGTCCGCTTGAAAGTCGATAAGGGGAAGGGCGGCGAAGAGATTCTTCCCGTGCTCTGGGAGGACAATTATTTCTCGCTGATGCCAGGCGAGATACGTGAAATCACGGCTACTTACCACGCCAACGATCTTGGCAGCGTGAATCCCGTTGTCGAAATCAGAGGTTGGAACGTCGAGTAGTATTTTTGTTTTCCAGGTTTATTACAACTCGGCGGCTGCCCTGGCCGTCGCCGCAACCGCAAGACCGAATCAACTCCACCCGAGTCGAGTTTCTCTACTAAGCGGTCGCGCAGACAGGCATTTGGCACGCCCCACGAGCAAAAGCCGCGTGAACTTTAGCCTTAAATTACCGACGTAATTACCGACGTAATAATGGGCTGTGATAGACATCAATGTGGGTCGCTGGGTGGAAATGCTTCTTGATCGTGAGATTTAGCCTCCTATCCGGCGCGCACGAACACATCGGCATTATGGTTTGAGGAGAGCGATGTCAAAGAAAATCCTTGTAGTTGACGACTCCAAGACAGCGTTGATGATGGAGCGCGAGATCGTCGAACGGCGTACGACCTATCAGTGCGTGACCGCGAGCGACGGGCAGGAAGCGGTCGAGAAGGCTCAACAAGAGCGGCCCGATTTGGTTTTAATGGATGTCGTGATGCCACGCATGAACGGGTTTGAAGCCTGCAAAAGGATGCGTCAGCAACCCGGCACACGAGAAATCCCCATCGTTTTAGTTACCACCCGCGGCGAGGAATCGTATATGGAGGCTGGGTTTCAAAGCGGATGCAACGACTACATCACCAAGCCCGTTGATGGCGCCGAGTTGGTGGCGTTGCTACAGAGCTACCTGGGTGAGTAGGGGACTCGAGACTTTTTCAATTTCCTCAGCCTCTGTTTTGTCGATTCAGCGCCACAAGGATTTTCATGAACGGTGACAAGCACATTGCGTCGGGGACGAAGTCTTCTGGGGCCGGTATGAACGATCTGCGATTGGAAGCAGCGCGAAAAAGGCTGAGCGAGAGCCGAAATCAAGAGGACGCGATCGAGGCCCTGCGCGAGATCGTGGCTAATTTTCTCGGCTCCGAAGAAATTGGTCTGTTCAAAGTTGAGCGTAGAACCGCAACGTTCGAAACCTATTGGTCGTTCGGAATCGACGCGGAGAATTACGATGTGCTGCGAGCCCTGGGCGAAGCTGGTCTTCAACGCGTCATGCGCGGTGAATGCCACGTTGTGCTCCCGTCTCGAGAGCGCTCGGGCACGGTAGTCAGAGTTCAGGCTTTTATCCCCATCCGTTTCGCAAATCAGACGGTAGCCATTCTTGCCATACTGCGCTTGCTTCCGCAGAAGGTCGCATTCGACAGGTCGGACATGGAACTGTTCAAACTTCTTTCCGAGGAAGCCGCCAAGCCCTTATTTGGGTCGAGCGTTCATTCGATGCCAAAACTTGAGGGACCAGGAATAAGAGCATGACGGAGGCTAAATTCAATCCGGCAGTGCTGCCCGCGGAGCTGATGAAAAAGTTTGAACGCGCGGATTCCGAAAAGACGAGGCATTTTCTTTATCCCGGGCAAATATTTGTAACGCGCGATCCTATTACCATCTCCACCATCCTCGGATCGTGCGCGGCGATCTGTCTGTGGGACAGGCACAAGAAGGCGGGAGGAATGAACCACTATCTTTTGCCTGAGGGACAGGGCGCAGGGCCGAACCGTCTGCGCTACGGAAATGTCGCTAATGCTGAACTTCTGAAACAAGTTCTGGCGTTGGGATGCGAATTTCGAAATCTGCAGGCCAAGGTTTTTGGCGGATCTTGTGCTTTCGGCAACGATCCCTTGCAGTCGCTGGGAACAAGGAATGTACAGCTCGCGGAGAGTTTTCTTCGCTCTGAGGGCATCCCCGTAATTGAAAAAGAAGTTTCGGGAAAACACGGTCGCAGACTGGTGTTTCAGATCTCTGACGGCGTTACGACAATTAAGAATTTCGACCAGGTGTAGGCGCGCGTCGTCGCGGCCACGAAAGGAAAACGGTGGATTTGTCGGACTTTGATCGTGAAGCTGTTCTCGCGTCGTTCCTCGTCGAGTCGGAAGAAGGACTGGACTTGATGGAACACACGTTAGTTCAGATGGAATCGAATCCATCCGATCCCGAGCTTCTTCACAGTATTTTTCGTGTTGCCCACACTTTGAAGGGGAACGCAACCTCGTTGGAGCTAAGGGATCTCGCGGGATTTGCCCACGTCGTAGAGGATCTGTTGGACGTTTTGCGCGAGCAGCAGTCGCTGCCCGGAGCGGATTTGATTTCGCTTCTGCTAAAAGCTGTGGATGAACTTCGTGCCATGGTAGCCGCGTCGGCAGCTGGGCCGCGAGAGCTTACTGGCGCACAACAGAAGCTCAGAAAAGAAATCGCGCGAGAAGTAGAAAAGCGGGCAAAACGAACCGTCACTGTCACCGAGGCACAGGGGGAATCCAGTTCAGCGGTGAAACTCGACGCGCTCCCGGGCACAGGTCGCCGGACGCTGCGCGCCGATGTCGAAAAACTTGATCACATGTTGAATCTGACGGGCGAAATCGTAATTGCGCAAGGCCGCTTGCGCCGGATGATCGAGAAACTCGACGTTGAGCAAGGCCGAGCCATCCTCGAGATGCACCGCGAGGCAGAGCGGCTTTACATGGACCTGCAGGGTGAGGTCATGAGTATCCGCATGGTTCCAGTCGGCCCGCTATTCCGCCAGTTTGTACGTCCGGTGAGAGATCTTGCCAAGAGCCACGGGAAATTAGCTCGCTTGGAGGTCGTTGGGGGCGATGTCGAAATTGACACCACGGTGCTCGAACAATTGAAGGATCCGCTGTTGCACTTGTTGCGCAACGCGGTTGACCACGGTTTCGAGAAGCCGGCTGTGCGCGAAAGCCGAGGCAAAAATCCTTGCGGACTGCTCCGGCTGACGGCTGCACACAGCGGCGGAAACATCATCGTGAAACTGGAAGACGATGGAGCAGGTTTCGACCGCACGCGCATTCTCGAAAAAGCAAAGCGACTCGGGCTCACATCCAGCAAAGACGAGGCGCGCGACGAAGATCTTTACGGCCTGGTATTTCGAGCGGGATTCTCAACTGCCGAGTCGGTCACCGATCTTTCCGGTCGGGGAGTCGGGCTCGATGTTGTCCGACGCAACATCGATAATTTGCGAGGAACGGTCGAAGTATCGAGCGTGGCCGGCACAGGCAGCACGATTACGATTCGTTTGCCGTTGACGCTGGCTATCATCGACGGATTTTCCGTCAGGGTTGGCAGCGAGACTTTTATCGTCCCTCTTGAACATGTCACCGAGTGCACGGAATTGCCGGAACGGCAACGTAGCCTGGAAGCCAGCGGCATCCTGAATCTGCGAGGAACCGCTCTGCCGTATGTCCGGCTGCGGCGTGCATTCAGCTTACCGGGCGAAGCTCCTAAGAGAGAGAACATTGTTGTTGTGAAGGTTAACGAGTTCCACGCTGGAATCGCCGTGGACGAACTGCTGGGCGGCATGCAAACCGTGGTGAAACCGCTAGGCAGAGCTTTTCGAGGAGTTCCGGGGATTTCCGGTTCAACAGTTCTTGGCGACGGACGAGTAGGTTTGATCATTGACGTACCCGGCCTTCTGCGTGGAGTGATGCAATCAACTTTGCAAGCACAAGCTTAGGGAAAAGGGCAGCGGTTTGAAGAGGTGAAGGACAATGAAGACTTGGCATGATCATAAAATCGGCACGCGACTGGGTGTGGTCTTTGGGGCAATCCTGCTGTGTGTGATTGCGGTGGGCGCATTCGGATTGACCTGGCTCGGTCGCTTGAATTCCGAGATGTCGTCGTCGATGCAGAAGCGTTACAACACGGTTGAGTTGACGCACCAGACTATCGAGAAGTCGATCACTAATGCCCGCATCACTCTGCAGTTGTTCCAGACCACCGATCCTGAGGAAGAGAAAAAGCTGAACCAGCAGAACGACGCGATCAGTAAGGAAATCAGCGCGCAGGTCGCCGAAATCGAAAAGAGTCTCAGCTCTTCCCAGGAGTCGGCTCTGTTTGAGGTCGTCACCCAAGACCGGCAAGCCTATATTTCGGCGAGGAATAAAGCCAAGGCGCTGCTGACCGACAAGAAACGCGAGCAGGCGTTCGCCGCGTTGCAGGAAGAGGTAATTCCGGCCCTCGATAAGTACCGCGCGACTTGGGAAAAGTTTATTGGCCTTCAGACTTCTGCAATGCAGCAAACTATGCAAGCAAGCCAGGAAGAATACGCTGTGGGACGCGGTATCGCGGTGCTGATCCTGGTTGCCACGCTATTCCTGGCCACGCTCGCGGCGATCAGCGTTACCAGGAGCATCACCACTCCGATCGAACACG
>JBEKGG010000331.1:0-4391 GCA_050012915.1 Terriglobales bacterium
GGTTTTTTTGCCAAGCCAGCCTGGATCGAGGCCTTGGTGGCCACTGTGAAACCTCCGCCGAAGGCCGCCTTCATGCTTCCGGGATATTTGTATATGACCATTGGCGTGGTCGGAACCACGATCGCTCCCTGGATGCAGTTCTACCTGCAATCTTCGATTGTCGAGAAAGGCGTAACCAAGCGGCAATATAAAGCTTCGCGGCTCGATGTCATCTCCGGCTGCATTTTTACCGATATCGTAGCTTGGTTCATCATCGTGGCCTGCGCTTCGACCCTTTACGTGCATGGCTACCACAACATCTCCGATGCCAAAGATGCCGCCCAGGCCCTCCGCCCGCTTGCCGGCGATTACGCCTATATCCTGTTTGCCATGGGGTTGTTTAACGCTTCGCTGTTCGCCGCTTCGATCCTGCCGCTCTCGACTGCCTATACGGTTTGCGAGGGTTTGGGATTCGAATCCGGCGTGGGAAAGAAATTTTCTGAAGCGCCGGTATTTTATTGGCTTTACACCATTCTGATTATCGCGGGCGCCGCCGTAATTCTGGTGCCCGACCTGCCCCTGGTAAAAATTTCAATTCTTTCGCAAGTCGTGAACGGGGTAGCGGTTCCTCCGGTGCTCGTTTTCATGCTGCTGCTGGTAAACAAGAAAGATTTGATGGGCGAGTACGTGAACTCACGGCTTTACAACTGGACCGCATGGGCCACTACCGTAATTATGACCGGCCTCAGCATCGCCTGGTTCTGGACGTTGCGATCGGGACAGTGAGCCGGGAAATGTTCGCGCCCCGGATCAAATAAACCTACAGAAACGGCAAACTTTGGACTACTTTTTTGCCTCTGAGTATGGCAGAATCCACTTTGGTGGGTGGGGTCATGCTGCGTGCCGTGCTCCCGATTTCCCTGAGTCTCGTGCTTCTGTGCGGGGCCTTGGCTGCTGCCCAGGACCAAACGCCCTCGAACTCCATCGCTTCGATCCCCGCACCTACTGCAACCACCGCACCCCCGCCTAAAGCTCCGAAGACTTATCACGATGGAAGTCTGCGCGATATCGACGCCATCGGCAATCGCAAGGTCGGTTGCGAACGTGGTATAGGGAACTGGTACAGCTTGGAAAAGCAGATCGACATGGGGCGCGGCTACGCGCGGCAGATTGAGTCGACGACCAAGCTGATAACTGACCCGGAGATAACGGAGTATGTGAACCGGATCGGACAGAACCTGGTGAGAAATTCGGATGCACAGGTGCCCTTCACGATTAAGGTTGTCGATACCGACGACGTCAACGCCTTCGCCTTGCCCGGCGGCTTTTTCTATGTGGATTCGGGGCTGATCCTGGCAGCCGACAATGAGGCTGAACTGGCGGGCGTCATGTCTCACGAAATCGCGCACGTGGCGGCCTGTCATCTGGCTCGCGAGAATACGCGCGGGCAATTGATGCAACTTGCTTCCATCCCCCTGATCTTTGTTGGCGGCGGAATCGGCTATGCCGCCCAAAGCTTGGCTAGCATGGCGATCCCCATGGGTTTTCTGAGCTTTGCTCGCGGCTTCGAAGCCGAGGCGGACTTCCTCGGCGTCGAATACTTATACAAGGCAGGTTATGACCCTCAGGCGCTGACCTCATTCTTCGAGAAGATCAAAGCGATGGAAAAGCACAAACCGGGGACTCTGGCGAAGACTTTCGAGACCCATCCCCAAACTCCGGATCGCATTGCAAAAACTCAGGACGAGATCAATACGCTGCTCGCTCCGGAGCCGGAGTATAAACTCGACACCTCCGAGTTTGAGGACATAAAAGAGAGGCTGGCGCAGCTCGAGAACCGTCGCAAGATTGACAACGGTCAGGGTGGTGGTCCAACTCTGCGCCGCGCCGCGTCAACCAACTCGAGTGACACCGGCAGCAGCACGGATGGTGATGACCGCCCCACGTTGAAACGCAGAGACGGTAGTTCTCCTTCGCAGTAAGTGCGGACCCACGTTAGATAATCTTTCCCTCAGCCAGATCTCTCACCAGCGGCAGATCGGCTTCCAGGAAATCATACTTTGGCAATTCCGGCCTCGGAGACCATTGCACATCGCGAAAAATTTTGTTTTCAATTTCTCCCTGGTATTGGTTGACCACAAAGAAGCGCAGCTCAACCGAGCCTCCGCCGGGATACTCGTGAACGATACGCGACACTTCTTCGCCGATCTTGGCGTCGATACCCAGTTCCTCGTCCAACTCGCGGCGTAACGCATCGCGCGGCTGTTCGCCTTCTTCAATTTTCCCGCCAGGAAATTCCCACTTCAACGGCATGGTCTGATGACGGGTGCGCTGGCACACCAACACTTTTCCGTCCTTCAGGATCAACGCGGCGACGACTCGTTTCATGGGCAGGCCATTACTCCAGCGGATTACAGCTCACGGGATAAACCGCGAGCGCTTCAGTTCATTTCTGGGACTTTTCGAGGTGTTTGCCAACCATTGCGGCGCAATGTTCCACTAGTTCCCGATCCTCGTCTTTGAAGGCCGACGGGAAGTGGCTATCGATATCGAGTTCACCCACGACTTTGCCGCGCACGAAAACCGGAACCACGATTTCAGATTTAGTTTCGAGCGAACAAGCCAGATAGCGGGGATCTTTGCTGACATCATCCACGATCACCGTTTTGCCGGTCGAAGCCGCCGCGCCGCAAATTCCCTGATGCAAAGCAATCCGGATATGGGGCGTCATAGCCCCCTGAAACGCGCCGAGCACAAGCATCGGCGGCTCGCCGTTGGAAGTGGTTTCGATCATATAGAATCCCACCCAGTTGTACTTCAGCATCCGGTCGTGCAGCAGTTTGACGATCTGCGACATCAGGCCGTCAACCGACTTCGCCGTACTGGCGAACTGTTCCAACTCCCGATCGACTTCTTTCGCTTTGCTGGTGGCAGGCATAAGAAAATCTTAACTCATCAGTTAATTTCTTCGCACCAGCACTTTGGTAATACATCTTACCCGCGCAGGTTGTGGAAAAGATCGTGAGCCATGGTCGTAAAAACATAGCTAGCTAGGTCTCTACAATCGAGCAAGTTTCTAGACTCTGTAGAGACGTAGCTTGCTACGTCTCATCTGCCTACACGTTACAATTCTCCCTGATGTATTCTTCCGAGCTTCTCGATCACTTTGAGCATCCGCGCAATCCAGGCAAAGTTGTAGATCCCGACATCACCGTGGAAGTCGAAAATCCCGCGTGCGGGGACATTCTGCAGTTAAGCCTGAAGCTGGCAAACGGACGTATCGCGGAAATCCGTTTTCTCGCAAAGGGATGCGTTCCCTCCATGGCTTGTGGTTCGGTGCTCACGGAATTGGTTCGAGGAAACACGATCGAAGAAGCGGCCGCTCTGCGACGGGAAGAAGTCGTGCGCGCCGTTGGCGGTCTGCCGGAAACATCCATCCACGCCAGCCACCTCGCCATGGATGCGTTGGCGGCGGCGTTAAAGCAGGTCAAACCCTAGCCACGGATTTCGCGGATGGACGCGGATACCTCGAAACCAGGGAAAATCCCTCCACTTCGCTTTGCTTCGGTCGGGATGACAGAATTGTTTGCTATGGAGATTGTGTGGCCTCCGGCCAATAAATTACCCAACCGCGCTCGCGCGCAATCTGCTCCAGATCTGGGTTGGGGTTCACCGCGAATCCGTGCCGGGCAATCGTTAGCATCGCGGCGTCCCAGCGGGAGTTGCCAAAAGCCGCGTCGGGATTTTTCCCGATGACCTCCCATATCGCTCGCGGCTTACCTTCGCCGGACGGCACTCGAATCAAGCGATTGGTGATGCGTCCACCCTCGATCTCCACCGCGGCAGCGAGAATCTTCTTGTCATCGATCCCGAAATGCTTCATGGCGGCTTGAATCACCCACTCGTTCGTGGAAGAAACTGCCCAGACATCGCATCCCTGGCTCTGCAGCCGCTGAACCAGATGGCGCATCTCGGGAAAGATGCGTCCCACAAAATTCTCGTCAAAAAATTCTTTGGCCAGCCGCTGCACGTCCGACTCAACGAGCCCGCTGTGGATGGTGACCATTTCCCCGCACATCTCGTCTTCGCTGACCTTGCCGGCTTTGTAATCGGCATAACGTGCTCGAACCCAGCGTTCGACCTCATCTGAAAGCACGCGTCGCCTAAGTTCCCAGTCGAAGAAGCGCTCTCCGGCGTCACCCGACCACAGCGTGCCATCGCAGTCAAAAACGGCGAGTTGAGGATGAAGATTGAGAACAGACTCAATAAAATCAGACGACCTGACAGCCGTAGTTGGGGTCAATTGGGTGGTTCCATTTCCCATGAAGTTTTCAATCTGGGGGGCTACTTAGATAATGCCGCATACTCGTCGGGCGTGTCGACATTCAAAGTCACTCGCGGATCATCGACAG
>JBEKGG010000332.1:0-4370 GCA_050012915.1 Terriglobales bacterium
CGCCGATCAGGATGGCAGACTTTTATTCTCCAATCCCTCCGCGGAAAAGCTGTTAGGAGTCGGTATCGTCGACGCTTCACCTACGGCCTGCACCTTCCTCGAAGGTTGGTACATGCCCGATCAAATCTCGGTCGTGCCCCACGATCAGTTGCCGCTGGTGCGAGCCATTCGCGGAGAGAAGATTGTCGATGAACTGGTTTTCGTGCGCACCTCCGAACCACGCCCCGGAGTATGGCTCCGAGTAAACGCGTGGCCCTTGAAAGACGCCATGGGAGCGGTCTCTGGCGGAGTCATGATATTCCACGATTTCACCCAAGGCCGCCAGGCTCTGCAAAGTTTCACCCTGCTTGCCCGCGTGGTCGAGCAGACCGCCGACAGCGTCGTCCTCACCGATACCGAGGGCGTAATCCAGTATGTGAATCCAGCCTTCGAAGCGACCACCGGCTACAGCCGCGAAGAAGCAATGGGCAAAACTCCGAGAATCTTGAGGTCGGGTCTGCACGACGCGGAATTCTACCGGCAAATGTGGGCTCATTTCACTCATGGAGCCGCCTTCAAAGGCATGGTCATCAACCGCAAAAAGACTGGCGAACTTTACTGGGCGCAACAGACCATCACTTCGATGCGCGACGAAACCGGGCGGCTGACTCACTTCGTTTCTGTCTCGCAGGACATCACAGAACTCCGAAAAAAACAGGAGCAGGAGTTTCAACTTCAACTCGCGCGCGACGTTCAGCAGCGATTCTATGCGGCTGCGCCGGTCGTACCAGGCTTCGACATCGGAGGATCGGCGCATCCTGCCGACGAAACCGGTGGCGACTATTTCGATTTCATTTTCATGGACGATGGCTCCCTCCTCATCGCCGTGGCCGACGCCAAGGGTCACGGATTCGGCTCCGCGCTGGTCATGGCTCTCACTCGGGCTTACGTGCGCTGCTTCGCTGCCATGCAGTTGCCGCTCGATGACATCCTGGATCGAGTCAACCAGATGCTGCTGAAGGATCTCGAACACGGCCATTTCGTCACTCTGTTTTTGGCTCGTTTGAGTCCCGGCCATCGCACCTTGTCATACGCCAGCGCCGGCCACGTTCCCGGCTTCGTGTTCCTCGGCTCAGGCACTGTGAAATGTACCTTGGATAGCACCGGCCCGCCGCTCGGCCTTTTTTCTGGAAGCAAGTTCGCACTACGAGATGCAATTCGCCTCGAGCCCGGCGAGACAGCTCTGTTCCTGACCGACGGCGTCACGGAATCGACCACCCCCGACGGCCACCAATTCGGCACCCAGCGTGTCCTCGATTATGTCCATGCACATAATCACGATTCGGCTTCGAGTATCGCGGATAGCATCTACCACGCTGCCCGGGCTTTCGTGCAAGGTGATCTGCAAGACGATGACATCACATCGGTCATCATCAAAGCCAACCGCCCGATGTAGGGCAGGCGAGGCTGTGCCACAACTACGCTGCAGTCGAAAAAGTGGAATGAGATCTCCCATAACAGCCGCGCAGCGGCGTAAGAATGCAGCCCACCGCGCAAGCCGTGGGCCCTGTGCGAAGCTGTTGAGCCCTAGCGGGGCGAAAGATCGACTTCGCCACAGTCGCGGGGCTTACTCGCCCGCCCACCCCGCAAACTGTTACGAAGGTAACCTCCTAGCCAGCAACTTTTTCCCTGCTGAGGGTTCATAATTCTAACGACCTCCCCGTGCCCATATGAGCTTGGGACGCCCCAAAATCGGCCTGATCCTTCTGTTCTCATTGCTGGGATTTGCCGTCTCTGTTCAATTGGCCCTCGGCAAAAAGAAAGACAAGCACGCCCCCGCCACTCCGCAGATGGATGATCAGAAGCGGGCAGTGCACGCGCTCAACCGGCTGACATTCGGCCCGCGCCCCGGCGATGTCGATCATGTGTTGGCGATCGGCGTGGACAAGTGGATCGATCAGCAGCTTCATCCCGAAAAAATTGACGATAGCGCTCTCGATGCGCGTCTCACTCAATTTCGCACGTTGCGCATGGACACCCGCGAGATTGTCGAGAATTTTCCCTCCGAACAAATGATCAAAGCTGTCGCGGACGGAAAGCAGTCGCTCCCATCCGATCCGCTGAAGCGCGCCGTTTATCAGGCGCAACTCGAACGCTATCAGGACAAAGAAGACCGCAAACAACAGACCGCCGTCGCCGGAGCAGACAAGGTCGCGGATGACGAACGCACTCGTCGCCAGCAAGAACGCGATGAGGCCAATCAAAAAGTTGAAGAACTTCTCGACCTCGCGCCCGATCAGCGCATGAAAGCTGTGCTCAAACTGCCGCCCGAAGAACAGCGCGCCATGACCAACTCGCTGCAAGGTGACAAACGCGATGAGTTTCTCGAAGGAATGAATGCGCGGCAGCGCGAAACCATCGAAGCGCTCAATTCTCCGCAACAAGTCGTCGCCAACGAACTCGTACAAGGCAAATTGTTGCGCGCCATCTACAGCGATCGCCAATTGGACGAAGTGATGACCGACTTCTGGTTCAACCACTTCAATGTATTCATCGGCAAAGGCCCCGATCGCTACTTGCTCACCAGCTACGAGCGCGATGTGATTCGTCCTCACGCTCTGGGCAAATTCGAAGACCTGCTGGTCGCGACCGCGCAAAGTCCGGCGATGCTCTTCTATCTCGATAACTGGCTGAGCGTCGGTCCAAACTCCGATGTCGCCATGGGCATTCCCAAGCAGGCCAACAATCAATCGAGACAGCGGATTCGTAACAAAGCTCAGACCAATCAATCCAAAGGCAAGCGCAACGGGCTCAACGAGAACTACGGCCGCGAACTGATGGAACTGCACACCCTCGGTGTGAACGGCGGTTACACCCAACAGGATGTCACCGAAGTGGCCCGCGTGTTTACTGGATGGACGTTGAAGCAGCCCAAGCAAGGCGGCGGCTTCACTTTCGAAGAGCGCACCCATGAACCCGGAAACAAAATCGTTCTCGGGCACCGCATCAAACCAAAAGGCGAAAAAGAAGGCCTCGAAGTTCTGCACATCCTGGCGCACAATCCGGCGACCGCGAAATTCATTTGCACCAAGCTCGCGCTGCGCTTTGTTTCCGACGAGCCGCCGCAACCCTTGGTCGATCGCATGGCGCAAACATTCCTAAAGAAAGATGGCAACATCCGTGAGGTGCTCAAGACCATGCTTGACTCGCCCGAGTTCTGGGCGCCCGATGCCTATCGTGCCAAAGTGAAAACTCCGCTGGAGTTCGTAGTCTCAGCCGTGCGTGCCAGCGGAGCCGAAGTCGCCGACGCAATGCCCATCGCGCGGCAACTGCAAAACATGGGAATGCCGCTCTATGGCATGCAGCCGCCCACCGGCTATTCCATGAAAGCCGACGCCTGGGTCAACTCGTCCGCGCTTCTGGGACGCATGAATTTTGCCCTCGCGTTGACCTCGGGAAAAGTAAAAGGCGTGCAAGTGGATTCCGATCGGTCGCCCCCGGCAAACGATCCGCAACAAACCTTGGCCGTATTGGAGAACAGTCTGCTCGCGGGAGACGTTTCCAAACAGACGCATGACGTGATCAGCGCGCGTCTGCAAGATTCGAAAATCAGCCGCCGCAAGCTGGATGATCCCGCCCGCCCTCCAAACGCAGGTCTGATCGCCGGCTTGCTGCTAGGATCACCAGAGTTCCAACGAAGATAACTGAGAACCGAGAACTAAGAACTGGAAACTGGATTTCATATAAAGGGTAAGTGGGACGTTAGTTTGAAGTGCTAGAAGCTAGGAGCAGTATTTATGTCAATCACAAGGCGCATATTTCTAAGAAACGGCGGCCTCGCCGTCATAGGCACGGCAGCGATTCCAGCATTCTTAACTCGTGCTGCCCACGCAGTGGAAACGCTCGGCGCAAAAAACAAGCGTCTGGTCGTGATCTTCCAGCGCGGCGCAGCCGACGGTCTCAACATCGTCGTGCCCCACCACGAGCGCGCCTATTATGCTATGCGGCCGTCCATCAATATTCCTCGCAACGCGGTGCTTGATCTCGATGGATTCTTCGGACTCCATCCTTCGCTCTCGCCCTTTCAGCCGTTGTGGAAGCAGCGTCATCTGGCCATCGTTCATGCCGCCGGTTCGCCCGACCCCACGCGTTCGCACTTCGACGCGCAGGATTTCATGGAGTCCGGCACGCCCGGTGTGAAAGCAACCGAAGACGGCTGGCTGAACCGGTCGTTACATTCTCTACCGCAGCCCGCATCGGCCGACGCTTTCCGCGCCATCGCGCTCGGGCCTTCTCTGCCGCGAATTCTTTCCGGCAGCGAGCCCGCCGTCGCCATCAATAACATCAACGACTTCAGCGTCGGCGGAAACAATCCTAAAGGCAACCCGAAC
>JBEKGG010000333.1:0-4322 GCA_050012915.1 Terriglobales bacterium
AATTCGCTCGCTTTTGTGTTAGCAATCGCTATCGCTTAACACCTATGAACATTGCAAATGCGCTCGCCGGACTGCCTCACATAGGTTGGCGGCAATCAATCACGAGATGTCAGAAGCATCCTTCCACTCATGGAGAAGGTCAGTCCATCCAGATATTCAGAACGATCGAGCGCATCGTACGGTCGTGCGTTCGAAGATCGGACCTTGTCGGACATGCCGAAAAATGGCTGAGGGATAAGAGGACCAAGAACTCACTCGGGCCGTCAGAGTTGCGAAAGAAGTGGTACTACCTGCGCTGGTCGATCAAGACTGTGCTCGATGCTGATCCGCGTGTATCCACTCGAAATCTTCCGTTTGCGATCACAAGAGAGTACTGGAAGCGCACGAATAGGCCATCAAACGTGGACGCTCTATTCGAAGAAGAAGAACGCATTGTGATTTGATCGGGGACCATATGGCTTCATTCGCAGTATCAGAAACCACGATAGAGCCTCGCCAGGGTGTAGTCACCTTATTCGGATACGGAACTAGCGTTCGTGTCGAGCGGGGCCACCTCGTCCTTGAAGACGGGATCGGGGCCGATCGCCGCCACGCGCGCTTCCCACGCGTTGGACATGGTCTTCGACGCCTCGTCGTCATCGGCTCAGACGGAATGGTTTCATTCGCGGCGCTCCGCTGGTTGGCTGACCAAGATGCCAGCTTCGTTATGCTCGAACGCGATGGATCGGTGCTCGCAACCACCGGCCCAATTCGGTCATCGGACGCCAAGCTCCGGCGGGCTCAAGCCCTCGCGCATTCGTCTGGCGCCGCCTTGAGCATCACGCGGGAATTGATCAGCAAGAAGCTCGCCGGGCAAGAACAGGTTGCACGTAACAAGCTGTTGGACACGACGACTGCTGACACAATAGCCAGATTCCGAGATGAGATTCCCACTGCCGACAACATCCCAACCATCCGGCTGATCGAGTCACAAGCTGCTGCGGCCTACTGGTATGCTTGGCGCACGCTCCCAATTAGCTTCCCGAGGAACGACCTTCCGCGGGTGCCCGATCACTGGCGCAGTTTCGGCGCTCGCGTATCGCCCCTGACGGGTTCGCCTCGCTTGGCGGCAAACCCCGTGAATGCCATCCTTAACTATCTTTACGCCGTACTTGAGTCCGAGGCCCGCCTTGCCGCCGCAGCACTCGGCCTCGATCCGGGTTTGGGCGTTTTGCACGTCGATACTACAGCTCGCGACAGCCTAGCGTGTGATTGCACGTGGTCGCCAGCCGTAGACCTTTTTGGGGCGAGGATGCGGTGAAGACCGCGTATCCAGAGCGTTCGAGCAGGGCTTTTTCGTAGCTCAGGATGGCTTCGTCGTCGTCGATGCAGAGAATGATTCGTTTCGTGGTTGGATCGGTTGGGATCACTGTTGTTCTCCTGCCAAAATCCGGCCGCGACTCGCCGGTGTGCGCGTGCGCACTTTCAGTCATCATGGGATAGTGCGTTGCCCTGGGGAAACGTTTCAAGGGGTTCACCTCAGCGGCTAAAGCCGCTCATTCTACGGCGGTTATCGCAGCGCTGAAGCGCTGCGCCACCCAAAATCAAAACTAATACCGAGTGAACTCGCTTGATCCCCGGTAGGTTACGGTCAAGGCTGCGGTATGGGATGGCTTCGGCGATGTTTGGGCTCGATCGGGTCGGCGCCTTCGAGGTCGCCGATGGTGCGGGCCACTTTCAGGATGCGGTCGTGGGCGCGGGCTCTGAGGCCCTGCTGGGTCATGGCGCGTTCTAGCAGCGTTCGCAATCGACAGAGAGCGGGCAGGTGGCGCGGATGTGGCGGGAGGACATCTGGGCGTTTTTTCCGCGGGACGAGGCGAAGCGTTCGAGCTGCTTTTGGCGGGTGCGAATGACGCGGTCGCGAATCGGGGCCAAGGCTTCGGAATCTGCGCAACCGGCGGCACTCTCATTGCTGGACACACCCCCGTCTATCTGCCCACGTTGGCGAGGCGGCGAACAGAGACGCTAGATTGCAGACTTTTCGGTTCTCTTGCTCAAACCCGGACACACGTGGGAAGTTCCGAGGGGCTCGTGCACAGCCCCTGGCTCGCGTCCTGTACAATTTGCGTGTGAAGTTGTGTGCGAGAGCGTGTTTGGCGGCGGTGTTGCTTTTGTCGCTGCACACATTGACCTGGCCAGAAAGCGTTTCGCAGCTCCAACCCACAGGCTACGTCAACGATTTCGCGCACGTTGTTGACCCCGCCACCACAGCGCAAATCAACGATATCTGCCGGCAGATCGACGCCAAGGCCCATGCGCAGATTACCCTGGTCACCATCAATTCCCTCGATGGCTCCGACATCGAAACTTATGCAGTCGATCTCTTCAAGAGATGGGGGATCGGCAGCAAGTCCACAGACCGGGGAGTTCTGATCCTCTACGCCATCCAGGACCACCGTGCGCGCGTTGAAGTCGGTTATGGGTTAGAACCAATTCTGCCGGATGGAAAGGTAGGCGGGTTTCAGCGGGAGGCCATCCCGCTGATGCAGAGCGATAACTACAACCAGGCTCTGGTGCTGGTCGCAAGCCGCATTGCCGAGGTCATCGCAAAGGATGCTGGAATCGAGCTCACGGGCTATCAGCCGCGTGCTCCAACTCAACCCGAGAGCGCACCCCGAGGTGGTATATCGATCGGCGGGGTCGTCCTGTTTGTTGTCGTTGTATTGATCATCCTGGTAACTCCGTTGCGCAGCCTGTTTTTCTGGCTCTTGTTTTCCCAGATTTTTGGGGGACGCGGTGGAGGCTTTGGAGGGGGCGGGCTCGGCGGTGGTGGCGGATTTGGTGGTGGTGGTGGGTTCGGTGGTTTTGGTGGAGGAAGTTCGGGTGGTGGCGGGGCTAGCAGTAGCTGGTAGCATGCGAGGACACCATGGTCCCAAGTAAAGAGAAGCAAGCGAAAATCGACGAGTTCGTGAAACGGATCCGCGAAGCGGCTGGACCGAACATCGAGAGCATTATTCTGTTCGGCTCGGCGGTCGCTGGCGATTTTCATCCCGGCCTTTCAAATCTGAACCTGCTGTGTGTTCTACGCGACAGCTCATTTACAGCTTTGCAATCGCTGGCGCCGGTCGCCAAGTGGTGGGATAGCCAGAGGCAGCCTCCGCCGCTCTGTATGACTCGCACAGAACTCGAGCGCTCAACGGACGTTTTCACTATCGAACTACTGGACATGCAGCAACATCACCGCGTTCTGCTTGGCGAAGATGTCGTACAGGGCCTGCGAATTTCAATGCACGTGCATCGAGTGCAGGTTGAATATGAGTTGCGCGAAAAACTGATTCTGCTTCGCCAGCAGGTGCTTTTGGCGTCGGGCAATCCTGCGCGCTTGTGGGACCTGCTGTTGCGTTCTGTGCCCTCGTTCGGCACGCTGTTTCGCCATGCTCTGATCGCACTTGGGGAAACTTCCCCACTCGGCAGGCGGGAAGCCGTGGACGTACTGTCGAAGCGTGTGGGATTCGATCTCTCAGCTATCCGTCGGGCCCTGGAGGTTCGGGAGCAGGATGCTCGGGAACAGAAGGCGGATCGTAAGAAAATAGACGTCGACGATCTCGCGGCCCGCTACCTGGCCGCGGTTGAAAAGGTTACTGCCGCGGTCGATGAGGCGCTAGACTCAGAGGCGTCCAGCCGGGCGTAACGACCGTAAATTCGGTTTTGAGGAGAGCTTATGGGCAAAGCATTAGTGGCCGTCATCGTACTTATCGTGATCCTGCTTGTCTTCAGCCTAGTTTTCTTCGGGCAATATGTCAGCGTGAAGAATACTCTGGTGACCAAGAATGAGGCCGTTAAATCTGCATGGTCGCAAGTAGACATCGTGCTGCAGCGGCGTGCCGATCTGATCCCCAATCTGGTGGAAACCGTAAAAGGGTACGCACAGCAGGAACAGACTGTTTTCGGCGATATTGCCAAGGCTCGGTCGGCGCTGCTCTCGGCAGGAACCCCGCAACAAAAAATCGCCGCCAACGGTCAACTGGATGGGGCTCTCGGGCGCTTGCTGCTGGTCGTAGAGAATTATCCACAATTGAAATCGAACCAAAATTTTCTGCGCTTGCAGGACGAACTCGCTGGCACCGAGAACCGGATTGCTGTCGAGCGCAAGCGATATAACGACACTTTGCAGGACTACAACACCTATGTCCAGCAGTTTCCAAACAGCGTTTTTGCAGGATGGGCGGGATTCAAAGCCAATGAGGCCTACTTCGCAGCGTCGGAAGGAGCGCGAGAAGTCCCCAAAGTGAATTTCTCTCCCGGCACTTCGGCACCGCAGGCGAACCCTCAGCCGGCTCCTG
>JBEKGG010000334.1:0-4320 GCA_050012915.1 Terriglobales bacterium
GCGTGGGAATACGTCCAGTTCGCCAGGAAGTTCAGGTTCTGCGAAACCCGCTTGGTCACTTTCACCTGCAGAGAGTTGTATTCGCTCCAGCCCACATCCGTCAGTCCTTGAATCTGTCCCAGATTCGCGTCAATCAGGCCATCGGACTGGGTCGCCAGGTTCCTGTTCAGATCGCCCACTTCATAAGACAGATGGTGGCCGCGCGAAGCTACAAACGCAGCCTCCACCGTAAAATTCGATCCCACCTCGCGCTGCAGTGCGAGATTGAAACTCTCCGAGTACCCCGTTTTCATGTTCGGGTTTACATAGTAGGTCGTTTCGGAATTACCGTTGGCGATCAAAGTCGGAATGGAAGAGGATGGGATACTGCTGGCTCCGGCAGGAATCGGCGGGGTCGAGATCCGGGGCAGGCCCTGATCGATCTGATAAAAGTAGCTGCCGTCGCAGGCGCTTGCCGGCGGGGCTGTGCAGGGCCCGTCGTATGGGATGTTGTTCCACGTCTGCTGAATCGCGAACGGAAGATTCTTCGTCAGCAGATCCTCGCGCGCATCATTCTCCGGCGAGAAAAAGAGTCCCCAACCGCCGCGTAGGACCGTCTTCGGATTGATTTGGAAGGCAAAGCCTAGCCGGGGAGCAAACTGGTTCCAGCGTGCGTTCACCAGACTTCTCGAATTTCCTCCGCGACCGGCCAGCAGGATTTGGCCGCCGGTCGTGGGGTCGGATGGGTTCGGCACATAGTTCGAGGCGAGATTGTGTTGCTCCGCGTAGGGCGCCTGGAACTCATAACGAACGCCGTAATTCAGCGTCAAGCGCGGCGTCATCTTGTACGTGTCCTGCGCGTAGTAATCCATCTCCCAGCTATGCGTGTAAGGATTCGTTAGCTGCAGGCCCATGTAGAGATCGAGAGGCAACCCGAACAGGAGGTCTGCAAGATCGCTGCCGCCGGTACCGTAGAGAGTGGCTCCACTGAAATCGTCCAACGGGCTCGTGTAACTCCAGTCGCTGGTCATCGAAAGATACGGTCCACCGTAATATTGAAAGCCAGTCGGGAACAGGGAGAAGTTCGGATTTGACGTCAACCGCCGAAAGTCAGCGCCGAACTTAAGTTCGTGCCTGCCCACACCGCTGAGGATGAGATTGTCCGCCAGTTGCCAGTTCCGGTCCTTGAAATAGAGCGGCTTGTAGGTCGAGCCGCCGGTCAGGTAGCCCGCGCCGAGATAGATGTAAGGGTACGCATCGGTTGAAGGAAAGCCCGGCACGGCGATATTGCCCATCCCAAACTGCGTGCTGTAATCGTGCCCATCGAGCAGGCTGTACTGCGCCAGTCCGTAGCGCGTATAGCCCAATCGAGTCTCGTTGATGATGCGCGTGTTGAAAAGGTGAGTTTCCGTGACGGAATATTCCTGGTCGTTGTCGGTCTGGTTGTTAGCCTGGTCGGCATCGCCGCCCCCTGGGACTGGCGTGGCTCCATGGAAAGGATCGGTCGTCAGGCTGTCGCTGCTGTTGTAATGAAAAACTACCGAAAGTCGATCCTTACTGGAAAAGTTCTGGTCGAGGCGCGCGTCTCCGGTTTTCGCGTTGTTCGTTACCGGCGAGTGAACTGCAAAATTGTTATACCAGCCGAAGTGTGTGCCGGTCAGATTGGGCTTGGGAAAGAAATTGAGCAGCGTGTTCACTCCGGCCTGGCTGACGCGGTCCGGAGGGATCACGTTGAGAACACCGTTATACGAAATCTGCTGGTAGCACCCGCCGTAGCAGGCCGAGGATACGGCCGGGTCGTAGATCGGAATCTGAACGCCGCTATCAGGATCCACTAATCCCGTCAGATCAACCGAGCCGTCAGGATTCATCTTCACCTGGCTGATCGGTGGCACGGCGTACACATAGTTGTAGGCGTCCGTGCTGTGCAATCCTTCATACGAAACGAAAAAGAAGGTTTTATCCTTGATGATCGGACCACCGAAAGTTCCGCCGTAGTTGTGCTGCTTCAAGATCGAGGGTGGAACGTAGTCACCGTCGAAGCCATAATCTTTGGCGGTCGTAAAGTTCGGCCGGAAGAATTCGTAGGCGCTGCCGTGCCACTTGTTCGTTCCTCCTTTTGTCTGAATCGAGACGACGCCGCCCGCCGACCTTCCAAACTCGGCGTCATAGCCTGAGGTTGAGACCTTGAACTCTTCCACCGAATCTACGCTGGGCAAGGCTGTGATGTCGCCGCTTCGGTTGGTCGTAGCTTCCACGCCATCAATCTGAATGGAATTGGCGTACTCGCGCTGCCCGCCGATGGAGTAGCTGAAACTGTTGATGCTTCCGCCAGCGGGCGTAACTCCGGCGGTAAGCCCCACCAGGTCGGTGAAGTTGCGGCCGAGTAGCGGCAAATTCAGAATGTCGTGCGACTGGATGACCTCGCCGGTTTCCGCGCTCTCTGTCTGAAGCATCGTCGGAGCAGAGGTTACCGTTTCCACCGTGGCGACAGCTCCAACTTTGAGGTGGAAGTTGACCAGCTGTTTCTGGTCAATCACGATTCGAACCCCATCGATCGCGGCGCCGGCGAACCCATCTTTTTCGATCGTCACTTTGTAGACACCGGGCAGAAGGTTGAATACGGCGTAATTTCCCTGCCCGTCAGAATCGCTCGGGTAGCTCACGCCGGTCGCTTGATTGAGCGCGGTCACATGAGCACCGATCACCACAGCTCCCGATTGATCTGTAATCTGGCCGTAGATAGATCCCGTCGTCGACTGCGCCAGGGCGGTGGAGCTTAGAAGTGGAACCAGGACTGCTAGAACAGCCGCTGGCAACCAGGCAGCGTGCGGAACTCTGTTCGAAATTTCCCTGAGACCAGCTGCGGCCCTGTTTGTGCAAAAGGCATTCCATGCTATAGAACAGAATCGAATCGTTGGCATAATCCCCCCCTCCCAATCGCCGCCCGAATACCAAAGCTTTTAGTTCAAACTTTGTTTCGTTATGGCTTATCGCCAAGCTTTGCCACTTTTTTCTTCAATTGCACTTCGACCAGCCCCATCGATGCCGGAGTCGTGGTGATTCCGTTTCCATCGGGCACCATCCCCGAGACTTTTTCATTGGCGGTGTAGAACAGAGTGAACGAATCCTTCCCCTCCGGAATCAATCCCAGCGGCGTACGGACTTCGCTTGCCCACACTCTCGTTCCTTGCTGAACCAACAAATGTTGGCCGGAAGACCAGTGAATGCCGTCGGGAGAAAATGTGTAGCCAATTGCATTGGGCTCGTCCGTGTCGTAGACAGCGACATAGGTTCCGTCCTCCAGCTGGGTGACAATCGGATTCTCAATGAAGCGTTTCTCCACAGTGAGTGGATTTCGCTCTGTGCAGCGCGTCCATGGTCCGGCAAGGTCGGGCGCCTTCACCAACCCCACCTGCCACAGAGATATGGGGATCTTCTCGGTATGGGCACTTCCATACAGCGCATACCATTGCTGGCCAACCTTGTACGGAAAGAACGAATCCGTACCTTGCAGGCCCTCCCACGAGTCTGAGTCTCGACCTCGTTGAAGAATCACTCCGGCATCGGTGTAGGGGCCGCCGATTCCTTCGAGACCAGGTGCCTGGGACACGGCGCGCCAGATTCTCCCTTCGTGGTTCGTCAACCACTGCTGCGCCGTATCTGGAGCCGCTTGATAAGCGACATAGAACAGATTCCAGTGATTGTCGGCGGGGTTGTACACCGGCAACGGGGACCACAACGCGGCTCGCTGATCCTTCCCCGTGAAATCACCGCTCGATTCGGCCAGAGTCGCAAGCCGCTTCCAACGCAGCCGGTCCTGACTGACCCAATGCGCCAGCCTCATCTTGACCCAGTGCGGATCGCCGACCATTTCGGACGTAAATAGGTGATAAATACCGTTCAGTTTGAGAACTCTACCGCCTTCGAACCCGTACTTATTCCCTTCCGCACCGCTCGATTTGATGGTCAGCACAGCCCCCTCGAACCGCTTGCTCACCAGCAGTTCGAGGCCTGCGCCTGGGCTCTTTCCTGATCCGCTAGGACCCAGGAAGGTCGAGCCGAGCAGACAGCCGACGAGCAGACTCTGGCAGACGCTTGCGAGCCTCAGTGTCCCAGGCACGGTATGTTTCTATTCGCCTGCGGCATCGTTGAACAAGGTAATTGAGGTTATGTTGCAGGTTAATTGGGACAATATCCTCCCGATTCGGGCTGGAACACGCCCTTCTAACACGCGTATTGTGACGAGCATCTTCGGGCAAGACCAGACGCGAGACCTTAAATCAATCGATTATGTTGTAAAAGCTTCCGCAACCAAGGTCGGGCATGGACACGGCCGGC
>JBEKGG010000335.1:0-4272 GCA_050012915.1 Terriglobales bacterium
TCTCCAAATCGGTTGCCAGTATACATTCGCCCTTTCGAAATGTCTGGACGGCGCGCTCCTCTCATCCTCTGCCCTCGCATGCTCTGTCGTCGTATGACCTGTCCTCTCACGCTCTGCCTTCGTATGCTCTATCCTCTTATGATCTGTCATCCCGACCGAGGGCTTGAGTCCGACCGAGGGATCTGCGGTTCCCCGTCTTGCCAATAATCTCGGGTGCCCCACACATTCGCGCTTTTCGAATGTGTGGGAGTCGCGGTCCTGCGGGTGCCCCAGAGCCTGCCCTGAGCTTGCCGAAGGGTCTGGCGCTTTTCCAGACCTGGGTGTCTCAACCACCAAACACCTTGTCACCGCGCCCATTTCCGGTCAAAATTCTCCTGCCCCATGAGTGCCCGCATCGTCCACATCTCCGACATTCACTTCGAGTCCCTGGACTTCGTAGTCGCCGACAATCTCAAAGCCGCCATTCAGCAGATTGCCCCCGACATCCTGGTCTTCACCGGCGACCTGGTCGATAACTTCTGGAGCATCGCAAAAGGCAAGTCCTGGCTGCTCCAGTTCTGCAAAGACTGTAAGCTCGATTCCGCCACTCGCCTCATCGTCATTCCCGGCAATCACGACTACCGCTGGGTGGGAACATTCGGCTTCCGTCCCATCACCGGCTGGAAGTACCGGCACGATTTCAAAGCCTGGAACAAGCGCATTCTCTTGTTCCCCGAGTTCGGCGTCAGCTTCTTGCGCTTCGACTCCAATCCCGTCACCCGCGGCTTCGCGCGAGGTGTCATCTCGCAACGGCAAATCGCCGCCATGGGCAACGCCCTCGACAACCTTTCCCCATCCGAGCGTCAGGTCTTCAAGGATTCAACCAAGATCGCCCTCATTCATCATCATCCGGTTCCGGTTCCCTATGAAGGCCCCGACCGCTACCTGATGCTCAACCGCGTGCAAAATATCACCCAGTTTCTCGCCGAGCGAAAGATCAACCTGATTCTGCACGGCCACAAGCATCGCGCCTCCAACTCTTTGCTGGCCATTGGCACCTCCGCCGGCTATGACGTTGAGATTCGCGTCCTCGGCGCCGGCTCGGCTGCCAAGAAAGATGGCGACCACGATCCTCGCGGCCACAATTTCAACCTGGTTACCGTCGACTCCTGCGGCCTCACTTTCATCGATCAATATTTCGCCCCGCCCGGCAAAGAATTTCGCAAGAGCGGCAGCGAAGATCCGCTGCTCCATCAAACGCTATTCGACTTCAAGCGTCGCGAGCGCGGCGTCTGTCACTCCAAACATCTGCATTGGGATTGTTCCATCAATGCCGACGGCGATACCTTCAACGACATCTGGCATGTGTCGCTCACGCCCATCGGCTCCGCGCCGCTGCCCGAGTTGCCTCCGAAAACTTATAGCTGCACTACCGGATATCTTTCCGCCGTCAGCCTCTCACCCGGATCCTCCCACAACGTGACCCTGGACTACGACACGCAAGAGAGCCGCAAAGTCGTCTTCCGCGTGCAATTCCAGCCTGAACTCTCCGACCAGCAGCCCGCCACCTACGGACTTCGCTCCTGGGACTTCAACGCCGTCGCCCTCGACTGCCAGAGCTATCGCCGGAAATATCCTGCCGAAGGCGCTTTCCAAGAATATGAGCAGCATCACCTCGAGGAAATCACCGACCGCTTTTCCTGGACGCTTCAGTTTCCCTCGGAGCGCAAGCCTCGCGGCGTTCCTCTCTTCGAAGTGTTCGACGAGCACGAACAGCTTCATCCTCCCTTGACCGAAGCTTTCGCCAATGATTTTCATTACTCCGCCGAGCTAGGTCTGGCTTCGCTCTCGCTGCAAAACCCTCCTGCCGGCTACAACTACCGCATCACCTGGAATCTGCCCGATGCTCCGGCTGCGACCGCGCCGCCTAATCCCGGGCACGTTGCCGAAGTCCTCAAGTTCGCCACGCAGATGCTGGCTGCCGCCGCTCTCAATCCTTCTCCCGTGCGTACGCAGCTAGAGATCGCCCTCGCCGGCTTTCTCCTTCAGGTCAAGGAGAAGATCGAGACCATCTTAAAGACGCCCGACGTCATCAGCCTCGACGAACTGGATTGCAGCTTGATGGTCTACAACGATTCCTCGTCTAAAGCTCCGCCCACGCTTAAAGCTCCACCCACGCTGCATGTGGTGGCCGCCACGCAGGGCGAGCCGCCCAAAATGGTCAACCGCGAATTGGAGATCGGTGACGGCGTCGCCGGCCGCGCTTTCAACACCAACTCCTATCGCTTCTTCGACGCCGAGAAGGCCCAGCAGGATATTCGCCTCGGCTACTACTTGCGCGATGACGGTCACCGCACCCACTCTTTCCTGCATTCCATTCCCCTCCGGCATCCGGAGAGCCAGCAACTGATCTTTGCCGTTCTCAATGTGGGAACCTACGATGTCACTCAGGGCTCCATGCTGCGAACCTTGAGCGATGAGGAAGGCATCAAATGGCTAAACGAGTTTGGGCAGAACTACGTGTTGCAAAGGGCACGTGAAATCCTTAAACTCAACGTGAAAGGCCCACAGTGAAAGTCAAGAATCTCTCGAAGATCGAAATCGCCCCGGGCGTTGTCCGCTACGATTTTGAATTGGAGAACGGCCACTCCAGCGAGGCCGATGAAATGTACAAGGCCGGACGCGCCGCCGAAGAGCGTCTCTCACGCCAAAGAAACATCCAGCCCACAGAAACCGCCTCGCAGTAACCGCGTCTTTTTACCGCCAAAATTTCCGCCCGCTCGATCTGTCATCCCGACCGAGGACTTTAGTCCGATCGAGGGATCTGCGGTTCCCCGTCGTGGCAGGATCACCGGGCCCCACGTCTCGCGCTTTTCGAGACGCGGGAGGCGAATAATCACGGGTGCCCCATTCAAGGCCGTCTTCTGGCCTTGAGTGGGGATTTTCGTGGAAGCGCTGCGTAACCGCACTCGGATCGGCCGCCACCGTTGACACCCGCCCGGTGTATAGTCGTATCGCTCTAACCCAGGCCCCAGATCCATCGCAATCCCAAAGAACATTGGAGGACAACTGTGTCCCTGCCCGCCACTCGTCTGTCGAAGTATCTGCTCCTCACCGTCGCTCTGGCACAACTGGCCGTTGTTCCTGCTCAGGCGCAAACCAAAATCACCAAGTGCGGCACTGAAATCAAGTTGCCGGGCGCCTACGTTCTGGCTAACGATCTGTTGAATTGTCCCGTCGACGGCGTCGACATCACCATCACTCACGTGACGCTGGAGCTGGGCAATCATCAGATCACCGGATCCGGTACCGGTTCCGGCATTCGCGTCACCCGGCAAAGTCCCTACTTCTCCATGAACGTGATCATTCATGGCCCGGGCACCATCAGCAACTTCGACAAGGGAATCGAAATCGTCGACTCCAAGGACGGCGAGGTCAGCGGCGTGACCTGCACCGGCAACAACACCGGCTTCGTCTTCCAGCGCCTCCGCGACGCCTGGAACAACCTGATTCACGACAACATCGCAACCATGAATCACGGCGTCGGCTTCGAGATCAACGGCGACTGGAGTCACTACGAGCGCAACCAGTCCAATCAGAACGGCGGCAGTGGTTTTGTGGTGACCGCGAACGACGGCAGAAACAATTTCGTCAACAACAACACTGCCGATCAGAATGGAAGAGACGGCATTGAGGCCGAATCCGGCGCCGTCTACAACATGATTTACGAGAACCACGCCACCGGCAATTCCATACTCGACCTCGCCGACGACAACTCCGAAGGCTGCCCCAACACCTGGTATCACAACATCTTCAGCTCTTCGAATAAGAAGTGCATTCAGTAATTAGGCGCGCGCCATCCACGCGAGCCCCTCGGGGCGACACCTCTTCGCGCAGCCAAAACAAAAACTGGCCGCTTCCCCCAGCGGCCAGTCAACCAACTCCCGTAGAGACAGTCTCCCCTGAGCCTGACTCCACGAGTTGCAATGGGTAACCGGTTCTCGGCTCCCCACGCCAATAGTGACAGTAGCACATCTACCAGCCCAATTTGTTGCCAATGACCGACCTGTAACGAAATCGTATTCTTGCAACCGGGTTTCAAAAATCGCGCAACTCGCAGCGGTGACCAACTCCGCCTCCGCCGACCCTCCCGCTGCCCAACCTCTTGAACTATGGTAGAACTATGCATTCGCCCGCGGAAGCGAAGGGGGTCCGGTGACCTTCCCGGTCTTCAAAACCGGCGATTGGCGTCTACGACGTCAATGGTGCGTTCGACTCGCACACGCTTCCGCC
>JBEKGG010000336.1:0-4262 GCA_050012915.1 Terriglobales bacterium
TGGAACCACTCCATGATTTCTTCGATAGTGGCCCCGGCTTGAAGATTTTCGAACACAATGGAAACCGGCATCCGCGTATCTTTGAACACCCACGCGCCGCTGACCTTTCCGGGGACGCTCTCGACAGCCGGACATTGGGACCAATCGAGGATTGCCATATTCCCACCCTCCCTTCATCGTAGCTGGTTACGTCGTCTTTTACCACGGTTCGGCGGCGTCGTCACGTGTCTTACCTCCCGAAGAACTTCCCCACCCCCACCCGCACTTCGACCGTGTTGATGCCGGGGTTTGGCGAACTCAATCCTGCATTTGAAATATGCAGATAGCGAACCTCAACGCTGTACGCAAGTTTGTCACCCAGCACATGCATCCCCAGCGCCGCCGAGGGAGTGAAGTTCACAGCCGACGTTCCAGTCGGCACTTGGTGATTGGTAAACAAGGTTCCACCGCCCAATTCGAGGTAAGGCTCGAATCGTCCGCGGGCGGCGAAATCCCACTTCAATCCCAACGGATTAAAACCTGCTCCGTACGCCGTGTTGTAGCGCTGGAATACCATGAAGACCGGCACAGCATCCAGTACGTATTCAAATCTTCCCTTGAGAAATCCCGGGCCATGGGGCTGAGTCAGAATCCATCCGTAGCGAAGAC
Organism: Terriglobales bacterium; assembly: GCA_050012915.1. Classification (GTDB taxonomy): domain Bacteria; phylum Acidobacteriota; class Terriglobia; order Terriglobales; family Acidobacteriaceae; genus JABDBE01. Next base: position 649 of record JBEKGG010000336.1, read on the forward strand.
CTACATTCCAGACGCTGGTATCGGATGTGCCGCCGGGCACCGAAGGACCGCCGCCGGTCCACACCTCGATTTCGTGACCACCATCTCCTGGACGATTCTGCGCCTCACCAACTGAACTCAACCAGAGCAAAGCGAAAACGATGAGATGTATTTTTTTCATCCGGACCGGGACCGAAGTTTGCAACATACAGGAAATCAACGGTTACGACAATGCCTCCCCAACTAACCCCGACACCTTGTTCGGAGGATCTCAGCTACAACCCCAGCCCGCCATCCACCGCCATAATCTGCCCGGTAATAAAATGAGGCGCGGTAGCGAAGAACATCACTGCGGACGCAATCTCTTCTCCCGTCCCATTTCTCCGCATCGGAGTCTGCTTCGCCATTCGCTTCATGAACGCAGCCGCCGACTTCTCTCCCAGATCAATCATCCCCGGCGCCACGCAGTTCACCGAAATCGCCGGAGCCAGAGCCTTCGCCATCACTTTCGTCAACATGTGTACCGCAGCTTTCGACGAGCAATAATGAGCATGATCGGCCCAAGGACGTAAACCGCCGAGTGATCCCATATTGATAATCTTCCCCCGCCGCTCGCGAAGAAGTTTCAGAGCCTCGCGCGACACCAGAAAAGGTCCCCGAGTGTTTGAAGCGAACATGGCGTCCCATTGCTTCAAAGTTAATTTGTCGAACTCGACCGTTTCGTAATTCGCGGCATTGTTGACCAGAATGTCCAGCCCGCCCAGTTCCCTGCCGGTTTCCTTGATGGCAGCCTTGACACTCTTCTCGTCGGTGATGTCGCAGCGCAATGCAACCGCCCGCACTCCGAAACTACTCAGATCAATTACGGTATGCTGCGCCTCGCGCGCGGAGTGCAGAAAAGTAATCGCGACGTCCGCGCCGGCCCTGGCCATAGCCAAAGCGGTCGCCCGCCCCAGCCGCCGCGCCCCACCGGTAATCAACGCTGATTTCCCCTGCAAAAGCCGGTCAGTCATAAACGGATTGTACCTCTTACTCACGCGGGGACAGCCGCAGCGAGACGTTAACGTACTCCGCGCAAGATCCTTCGCGGACCTTGGTCCGCTTCGGGCTGACGGCGGGTAAGGTTTTTTTTCGGGACAACCGAGGGCGCGCGGTCATTTAACCATGCTGGAATAACGGACCCGCCCTTGCTACACTCACCCCATGCCCGAGCCCCGCCAGGTCGTGGTATATTCCCGCAAAGGATGTCATCTCTGCGAAATCGTCAAAGAGACCCTCACCAAACTTCATCGTCGCGGCGGCTTCACCTGGCAAGACATCGATGTCGATAGCGACGAAGAACTCCGTCGTAAGTTCACCGACGAAGTCCCGGTAGTCTTCATTGATGGACGCAAAGCGTTCAAATACCGCATGGACGAATCCGACTTCCTCCGCAAACTCGCCAGTTGATAACGAGGCCTCGCGTGTCATGCGCTAGAATCACAGGCGCATGCTTCGCACCCGTCTTTACGCCGACCCCGAGGGCCGCTTCGTACACAACGTCATTCTCGAATCATGCCTCCGCTTCCCGCGCAAGACAGCGATCATTGATTCATCTTGCAAAGATTCATCCTGTAACGATTCATCTGGTGAAGACGGCTCATGCCAGCGGCGCATCACCTACGCCGAATACGCGGAACTGATTCAGAAGCTGGCGCGCGGACTGGTCGCCGCCGGCCTGAAGCCTGGGGAAGTCATTGCGATTTATCTTCCCAACTGCTGGGAGTTCTGCGCTATCTATCACGCGGCAACTCTCGCCGGAGCCATCCCAACCTTGTTGAACCCGAGCTATCGCGAGCGCGAAGTGCGCTACCAGTTGGAGAACTCAAGCGCCGCGGTGCTGATCAGCGATGGGCCCTTGCTGCAGGGAATCAATCTCGGCGGCCTTCCCAACCTCCGGCGCGTTTTTACCACACGCTCTGCGTTTGCCGGGGCGGAATCGTTTAACAACCTGCTTCGCCCTGTCTCGGCGGGGTGGCCCACCCCGGTGAACTTCCCCGATCAAACCATCGCCGCGCTTCCCTACTCGAGCGGTACGACCGGCCTTCCCAAGGGTGTCATGCTGTCGCACTACAATCTGGTTGCCAACGTTTATCAATTCATCGGGCCCCACGCCAGCGAAATGTCGACCGACGATGTGGCGCTTTGCTTCCTGCCGCTGTATCACATCTACGGCCTCAATGTGGTTCTGAACCCAATGCTCACGCTGGGAGGAACCTTGCTGCTGATGCCTCGTTTCAACGCCCCGCAGGTACTGTCTTTGATGGTCGACGAGGGCGTGACCATGATGCCTGTGGTGCCGCCGGCTTTAAACGCGCTCTGCCAGGCTGCCGAGGCCGGACAGTTTCCCAGGCAGCATCGCCTGCGCTGGGTGAAATGCGGCGCTGCGCCGCTCGCCCCCGAACTCGGCCGCCGCTTCACCGATCTGACTGGCGTTCTGGTCTGCCAGGGCTATGGCATGACCGAGGCTTCGCCGGTTACGCACGTAGGCTACCTCGAGCCTGAACTCTACAAGCCGGAATCGATCGGACAACCACTGGCGCAAACCGACTGCCGCATAGTGAATACTTCGGAGAACGAAGAAAGCGAAGTCACGCGCGGCGAGCCCGGCGAACTCGTGATGCGTGGCCCGCAATTCATGATGGGTTACTGGAAAGATCCGCAAGCCACTGCCGCCGTGCTTCACGATGGATGGTTCTGGTCCGGCGACATCGTGAAGCGCGACGCGAATGATTTTTATTACGTGGTCGATCGCCGCAAAGAGATGATCAAGTACAAAGGCTTCCCGGTCGCGCCCGCCGAGGTCGAAGCTCTGCTGCTCGAGCATCCTGCGGTTCGCGATTGCGGGGTAGTCGGACGCGCTGACAGCGCTGCTGGCGAGATTCCGGTCGCGTTTATCGTGCTTCGCGAAGGTTCTGTCGCTTGCAGGAAACTAGAAGAAGACCTTTGCGGCTTCGTGGCCGAGCGTCTCACTTCGTACAAGCAGCCGCGGCAGATTCATTTTGTCGACGTGCTGCCCAGAACGCCGTCAGGAAAGATTCTTCGCAGAGAATTGCGCAAAATCTTCTCTGCCTAGAAAACTCCGGCCCGTGGAGGACGGGCGTCCGCACCCGTTCAGTTTAGAATTCGGTTTTGAGTAAGTAGTCGATGGGTTCTTTTCGGTCCAGACAACCGGAGTCCAACTGTTCTAGGCCTCGGCGTCAGCGAGCGGAAGGAAAATAACGATGAGCGCCAGCGGCTACGGCGTTTTTGCTGCAGCTCGCCACGGATTGTCATCCCGACCGGAGTCGCTCATTCCCGAAGGAGACGAGCTGCGCAGTGGAGGGACCTGCTGTTTCGCGCACACACAGCAATATTCAAAATCTCTAATGTCTAGCACGCGCCCGTGGTCCCAGGGCTGGTCTGGGCTCGCCTACGCCTATTCGGGTCTGTTCGATTGGCGGCGGAGGTAACGACAACGGATCACTTCGCCGAGCTATTGGCGGGCTGAATCCCTTAGGGAACGATCTCGAATGCCACCCCAGCAAAGCTGTTTAGCCGAAGGCCGCCGTTCCGGGTTGTGCCGTACAGATTTCCATTTTTGTCGAGCGCCAAAG
>JBEKGG010000337.1:0-4260 GCA_050012915.1 Terriglobales bacterium
CGAACGGTTGCGGCCTTGTTTTCAAATTGGCAGCAAACGGCGGGGGGCGCTGGAAGGACACGGTTTTGTACAGCTTCGGCGGCAGCGAATACTATTACGGTCCTGCAGTGTCCCAGATCGACGCGAGCGGCAATCTTTATGGCACAACAAACGCCGGCGGCGGTGAATCGCTGCAGGGGAGCGTCTTCCGGCTGAAGCCACCTAGGAAGGGCGGCGACTGGACACTTTTCACCATTCACGGGTTCTCTGCAATTCCCTACGGCGAGATTCCCACTAGCGTCTTGACTTTCGGCAAGGCGGGAAACCTCTACGGCACGACAACGCAGGGTGGCACCGGCTCGGGCTGCGGTTTTACCGGTTGCGGGACGGTGTTTGAAATCAAACCTTAGGCGTCGCAGGGCTGGTCCATGCTTTCATTTACACCCAGTGAGGGCATCCACTTTTTGTGTGTAAGGAAAGCGCCGAGCGCAGGCTGCCCGCCATAAAAGTGCAATAAGCTTCACATTGACAGCGCGAGAGTCGCGGTGTATTGTCGCAGGCGCTACTACTACCGCGCCTCGTTGCGTCCTCGAATGCGCTCCCCATTCAAACCGCGGCGGCTTTGCGATCAGTGAACTTCGGCATACAAGGAAAACCGTGACGAATCGAACCCTCCTCAGATCTGAAAACAGCAGGAACATGTCCGTCTTCTTCCCGTCAGTGTTGGTGTTGGCGTTCGCGATTGCGCTCGCGCTAGCCGCACCTGCCCATGCGCAGTCCGATCTGATCAAGCTCAGTACGGACACATTCCATAATTCTGACAGCGACCATCACACTGAAGTCGAGCCTGACACGTTCGCGTGGGGATCGACCATCGTGACTGGCTTCCAGGTGGCGCGCGTCCCCGACGGAGGTGGCGCCGACATAGGCTTTGCCACTTCCACCGACGCTGGCAAAACCTGGACCAGCGGCTTGCTTCCCGGCCTGACCGATAACTACAAAAATGGAAGTTTCACGGCCGCAAGCGACGCGGCGGTTGCTTACAATGCAAAATACGGCGAATGGCTGATCTCGACTCTTCCCATCGTCAACGATGATGGGGAAGCCGTGGCCACCAGCCGTTCGAAGGATGGAATCCACTGGAGCAAGCCGATCATTGTCGATCACAGCGGTTCGGACGACAAAAACTGGATTACTTGCGACAACACTAAAACCAGTCCTCACTATGGCAATTGCTATACCGAATGGGATGAGCCCGAACAAGGCGATCTCATTTTCATGAGCACCTCGACCGACGGCGGATTGACTTGGGGGCCAGGTAAAAATACGGGCGATTCGGCCAGCGGTATTGGCGGGCAGCCCTTGGTTCTGCCGAATGGCACGGTCGTGGTTCCGATTTCTACCCTGAGCAACATGATCGCATTCCGGTCGACAAACGGTGGCAAGAGTTGGACCAGCAGCTCCGTCATCTCCAATCAAGACTATCGTGGGGAAGATGGCGGTCTGCGCGACGGTTTTGGCATGCCCACAGCGCAAATCGATGGCGGCGGGAGAATCTACATGGTGTGGCCGGACTGCCGTTTTCGTTCTGGCTGCAGCACCGACGATCTCGTCCTGACCACTTCGACCAACGGCACGACGTGGACCAAAGTTGCTCGCATCCCGATTGATCCGATTTCGAGCACGGTGGATCATTTCATCCCCGGGATCGGCATCGACCGGTCCACTTCAGGGAAAACAGCTCACATCGCCGTGACCTATTATTACTATCCCGTCGCTTCCTGCAATAACTCGTGCAAGCTGTACGTGGGCTATACGACGTCGGAGACTGGAGGCGCGAGCTGGACGAAGGGAAAAGAGCTGGCTGGACCGATGGAGTTAAGTTGGCTGCCCGAAACGCAAAACGGGTTGATGGTTGCGGATTATCTCGCCGTGGCTTACGCGAACGGGAACCCGTTTGGCGTATTCGCCGTGGCGAAGGCGCTCTCCGGCGGCTTGTTTAACGAAGCCATGTACACCACCAAGGCTCCGCTGTTGGCGTCGGCGGACGAACCTCGATTCAGCTCGAGTGGGGAAAAGCCGGTGCCTAACGCTAAGGGAAAATATGTCTGGAAGTTCTACGACGACGATGGAAGGTACCCAATACCGCCTTCGAAGCAAGTGCAACCTTCGAAGCAGAAGTAGATTTGATGTCCGGCATTCAGATGTTGGCAACCGCAATATTCAAGTTTTGGTGACATTGAAATCACATAAGGAAAATCCAATGAATCGAAATACGTTTTCTTTTTTAGTGGCTGTGCTCGCGTTGGCGATCTCTGCGGCAGTCGCCACGCCCGCGCATGCGCAATTCACGCTGGTAAAACTCAGCACCGATACTCTGCACAACTCCGACAGTGTGCACAAAACCGAAGTTGAGCCCGATTTCTTTTCCTGGGGAAATACCATCGTGGGCACGTTCCATGTCGCCCGCGTACCCGGATCCATCGGATGGGGCAGCGCCGACGTAGGGTGGTCCACCTCTACCGATGCCGGCAAGACATGGACCTACGGCATTCTTCCGGGGTTGACCGACAATTATAAAAATGGCGCCTTTGGATGGGCAGCGGATCCCTCCGTCGCCTACGATGCCAAACATGGCGAATGGTTGATTTCGACGCTTCCGCTCAAGGAACAGGAAAACTCAGGCACGATCGGAGACGTGGCCGTGAGCCGGTCGCCTGACGGCATCCATTGGGGAAGGCCGATCCTCATCGATAAAACCCAGTTGGACGATAAGAATTGGACGACCTGCGACAACTATCCCAAGAGTCCGTACTATGGCAACTGCTACACGGAATGGGATCAAGCGTACGGCAGCGGCGACGTTTTGATGAGCACGTCGCACGATGGTGGCCTGACTTGGAGTCCGGGCATTCCGTCGGCCGACCACGCTGGCGGACTCGGCGGTGAGCCCGTGGTTCAACCTAATGGCACAGTTATCGTGCCGTTCTCTGGCGGCGGCATCGACGTCTTTCGCTCGACCAACGGCGGCAAGAGCTGGAGCACAACGGTAAACATCGCTAGCATCGCGCAGCACCAGGAAGATGGCGGCATCCGCACCGGTTTTGACTTGCCGGCTGTTGGTATTGACGGTTCGGGGAAGGTCTACGTGTCATGGTCGGATTGCCGCTTCCGGAGCAACTGCGCCTCGAACGATATTGTGATGAGCACTTCCACGAACGGTAAAACCTGGAGCGCCGTAACCCGCATTCCGATTGATCCCATCAAGAGCACTGTGGACCATTTCCTTCCCGGGGTCGGCGCGGACCCGGCCACTTCCGGCAGCAAGGCGCACGTGACCGTGGTTTATTACTATTACCCGGTTTCGGCCTGCAATAATTCCTGCAAGCTGGACGTAGGTTTCGTGACTTCGGAAAATGGCGGCAAGACCTGGACTGCCGGGAAACAACTCGCTGGACCGATGAAGCTGCCCTGGCTCCCGATTTCCGATGCGGGATACATGGTCGCGGACTACATCGGGGTTACTTACACGAACGGAGACCCTCGCGGCATATTCGCTGTGGCTTATGCTCCTTCCGGCAGTGTTCTGAACGAAGCGATGTACACAACAAAAGAGCCCTTGCTAGCCGCGGCGGGCGAAGCTCGATTCAGCTCGAAAGGCGAGAAGGCGGTGCCGGGCGCGAAGTCCGATCACGAAATGAAGTTCTACTACGACGACGAAGGCGAGAGGCAGATTCCTCCGTCGCGTCTGATTCCGCCTCCAAAGTAGAGGTAACCTTCTTGCTTGAACTCAGACCGCCGGCGCTGCATGCTGGCGGTTTTTTCTTGGCCGCAAACTTTTGAAACCCACTGGACTCCGCACCCAGCAAGGATTGCGCCGGATTTTCCACACGCGGCAATGGGGATGATTTTCTGAACGTCAGATGACGTTGCGGTATCGATGCAGCCTAAACAAGGCGATGGAAGCGCGTTCTGCGCAGTTGACGGGCGTGCGGTTGCACCAAATCCGGTCACCGACTTGTGGAGCTGCTGCACTCGGCTGCATTCAAAGCAGATACATCCGCGCGTTTTTCATTGACTCCCAGAATAGGAAGAGTAAAACCATAATCGTTCTTTGACACGTTCTGGAGTTTACCCGGTTGGTGCAGCGTCCGGGACCCAAGCGAAGTCACTCTGCGGCATCGCAAGATGAAAAGTGGAGAGGGCAAGCAAGGGTCTATAGCAAAGCGCTGGTCGAGGCGAACAAGAACATCACGTCAAAGGCAGGATAGAGTCCCGAGG
>JBEKGG010000338.1:0-4245 GCA_050012915.1 Terriglobales bacterium
AAGCGGAGCACGGTGCCGTACCAGCCTCCGGCGTAAACGTAATTCGGATTGGCGGGATCGGGAGTGATGTAGCAGAACTCGAATCCTCCAGTCGGGGCCCAGTCGCGATAAGTGATCTCGCCGTAATCGCTGCGGCTGGGGACGGCGGCGGTGCCGCTATCCTGCTGCGCGCCGTAAACGTAATAAGGAAAATGCTGGTCGGTGCTGACGTGATAAAACTGCCCGGTAGCCTGGTTGTACCAGGAGCTCCAGGTATCGCCGCCGTCCACGCTAATGATTGCGCCCTGATCGACTCCGAGAATCATGTGCTGCGTGTTCGCGGGATTAATCCAGAGCACGTGAAAATCATCACCGCTGGGCGCACCCGCCCAGGCTTCGAAAGTCCGCCCGCCATCCTTCGAGCGGTACATCGAAGTTTGTGCCACAAAAACGAAATCCGCGTTCTTAGGATCAACAAACACACGGCTGAAATAGCCATTGCCCAGAATGCGCGGATCGGTTGTGCTGCGCTGCCAACTGGCGCCGCCGTCTTCTGACCGAAATAATCCTTGCGTGACGATTGCGTATACTCTCATGCCGTTGGTACCGGGCGCGACGGCCACGCCGGTGCGCCCCATCGGCTCGGTTGGCAACCCTTTGCCCTCGACCGCAGTCCATGTTGAACCCTGGTCGACGGATTTATAAATCACACCGTCCTGCTCCTTCTTCTTTTCGGGCTCGTCGGTGCTAAACGGATCGTCGGGACGAGTCCACTCCGATGCGTAGAGAATGTTGGGATTGTCCGGATCGGCCTCGATGTCAGCAACGCTGGTTTCCGGATCTTTGTACAACACCTTCTGCCAATTCTTGCCGCCGTCGGTGGTCTTATAGATTCCGCGTTCGGCGCCGGACCAATGATCTCCCGCTGCCGCAACCAAAACCACGTCCGGGTTTCGCGGATCAACAATAATCCCGTTGACGTAGTGAGTTTCGCGCAGTCCGATGTTCGTCCACGTGACGCCGGCGTCGATCGACTTGTACACGCCGTCGCCTTGAGTTTGCTCGCCGGTCCCGACGTAAATGATTTTGGCATCTGAGGGCGCGACCGCGACTGCGCCGATCGACGCCACGCGCTGCCCGTCGAAGATTGGCTTCCAGACGCGCCCACCATTCTCCGTTTTCCAGACTCCGCCGCCCGGAGTTCCAATGTAGTAGACGGCAGGCTGTCCGGGCACGCCAGAAACGGATGTGACCCGTCCGCCTCTGTGCGGGCCGATCAAACGCCATTGCATTGCCTGCAAAATGTTAGGAGGGACATCCTGGGCCGAGGCCGCAATCGAAAGAACAAAAAGGAAGGCGATGATTTGTTTTGCTACAGACTTAACATTTGTATAGTTCATTCCGCTTCAGAAGCTCCTTGAGCAGGGCGCATTAACATTGATTCCGGAGCGGAAGTATAGCACTCTGAGATGGCGCACGTGAGCTTCGCTTGCCGCGTCTTACCCCGGCCTGTAGCATAGAGACAGTCATTCTTCCCGAGCATTTATCCCAGGAGGCGTTTATGCCAACCGATGTTTTAACCGGGCCGAGCATTATTGGCACGGCTACCCGAACTAAAGTTTACAAAAATTTTATCGATGGTGAATGGGTCGAAGCATCGACCGGACAGACTTTCGAAGACCGCAACCCCGCCGACACGCGCGATGTGGTTGGCATCTTTCAGCGATCCGGCAAGGCAGATGTTGAGGCCGCCATCGCAGCCGCGAAGCGAGCCTTCGCCAGGTGGCGCCTGATTCCTGCTCCCCGTCGCGCTGAAATCATCTATCGCGCCGCCGAGATGCTGTTCGAGCGCAAAGAAGATTACGCCCGCGACATGACTCGCGAAATGGGAAAGATTCTCAAAGAGACGCGCGGCGATGTGCAGGAGGCCGTGGACACTGCCTATTACATGGCTGGCGAAGGACGCCGCATGTTTGGACCGACCACGCCGTCCGAGTTGCCCAACAAATTTGCCATGGCCGTGCGCCAGCCGATTGGCGTTTGCGGAATGATTACGCCATGGAATTTCCCCATGGCGATTCCGTCCTGGAAGCTTTTGCCCGCGCTGGTTTGCGGCAACACCTGCGTGATCAAGCCGGCGCAGGATACGCCGCTTTCAACTTTCAATCTGGTGCGTGTGCTTTACGACGCTGGCCTGCCGCGGGGCGTGGTGAACATCGTGACCGGCTTCGGATCCGAAGTGGGCACGCCGCTTACCGAACACGCTGACGTGAAAGCCATTTCGCTGACTGGTTCGAGCGCAGTGGGACGGATCGTGGGTACAACTGCGGCCAAGAGTTTCAAACATTGTTCGCTTGAACTCGGCGGCAAGAATCCCATGATCGTGCTCGACGACGCCAATCTTGATCTGGCGATTGAAGGCGGACTGTGGGGCGGCTTTGGAACAACCGGCCAGCGCTGCACAGCGACCAGCCGGATCATCGTGCAGAAGGGAATCTACGGCGATTTCATCGAGCGCTACGTGGAACGCGCGAAAGCGCTGAAGGTCGGCAATGGTATGGATGAAACGGTCGAGATGGGCCCCGCGATCAATGAAAATCAACTCAAAACTGACCTCAGCTACGTGGACATCGGCAAGGCTGAGGGCGCTCGCCTGAAGTGCGGCGGCAATCGTCTCGATAAAGGCGAATATCAGAATGGCTATTTTATGGAGCCAACCGTGTTCGTCGATGTCGATCCCAAAATGCGCATCGCTCAGGAAGAAATATTCGGCCCGGTAGTGTCGATCATTCCGTGCGACGATCTTGACGATGCCATCGAGATCGCAAATGGAATCGACTATGGATTGTCGTCCGCGCTCTACACCAAAGACGTCAACAGAGCTTTCACGGCTATGCGCGACCTTCATGCGGGGATCACGTATATCAATGCGCCGACGATTGGTGCCGAAGTGCATCTACCTTTCGGCGGAGTGAAGGCCACGGGAAACGGTCATCGCGAGGGTGGTCTGGGCGCGATCGACTTCTTCAGCGAGTGGAAATCGATCTACGTGGATTATTCGGATCGCTTACAGAAGGCGCAGATCGACAGAGCGGATTGACAGGTGTGGGGCAGTGCCCGAGGGGAGCCGCTATGTTGCAGTACGGAGCCGTCAAACAGGCGAGCGCTAGAACTGGAGCCATTGCAATGCTCCTGGCAACGGCCTTTGTCTTCGGCTGAGGGCGCCGACAAACACAATCAGAAAGACTACTCCCTGGCTCTTGAGGTCTACGAAACACAGTCAGCCGATAAGCCACACGACGTTTCCACGGCCAAGGCGTCGGACGGAAACATGTATGTCATTTCTTGCGCGGATCGTAGCGGAGCCTCAAGATTCCGCGCAGCGGTAAAGACCCTGGAGGGTGAAAAGGACGCTGCCACCGCCGCTACAGTTCCCGATTGCGGCGGGCTCACCTTGGTACCTGGAGTTGTATATCGGGCACGATGGCAAAAGGGCAGCCTCAAAATTCTTGTTCAAGGGCCTGGGCAGGACGCCGAGGCAAAAGCAAGAGAGGCAACGTTCCCGTCATTCGCGCCCAGAAGATGACAACACAGGAGACGCAGGACTGCAAAGCTTGCGTTTTGGTGAAAGAGCAGTGAAAAGTTGCTGACCCTCAAACGCGGATGCGGTTTGTACCTGTGCGGAGGCTGCTAAATAATGACTGGCGGACAGATTCGCGTCCCTCGGAAGGGCGAGCGGGTAGGAGTGAACGGGCGTAACGAGGTATTAACGTACTCCAAGTTTTTGGGGCTTCGAGGCTCGTGTCCATTAGGGCGATCAGCGAAAGGGGAACTACTATCCTTCCAATGATTCCCTGGACGGACCTGGTATTCCTTGATGCACCATCAGGAAAACCTGACCATAAGGCTATAACCAACGAGGGGCGCACAGAGTGAGGCGGGAGCTATTTGTCGACGTGCTGCCAGTCGAAGGTTCGAGCGACACCTACAAGGTTATTCTGCTTGGCTACAGGGGCGGCGCTCCGCCTAGAATCGGCCATATCGCTGCTGAAGATTTTTTTCGACGATTGCAGTCAGTTCTGCTTTGGCCGGAGGAAACGATAAATCGCCTTCGCTCTGATTTGTTACGCGTAGGCAAAATTGCGAACGAAAGGTTGGAGTCGCCGACAGATCAACAACTTCAGGAGCTTGGGTTCGACTGTCTTTGATGGCGATTCGTCCTGGTAAAGCTACCTAATTTGACGCTTCATACTAAGTATGACAAAG
>JBEKGG010000339.1:0-4218 GCA_050012915.1 Terriglobales bacterium
ATCACGGGCACAGTGGCGCGAACCGCAGGATTGAAGCGCTCCAGGTGTCCGACTTGAGCGATGCGATGCAACCGCTGTGCGGTGCGGATGAGCTCGTCGGCTTCGGCGAGCGAAATCGCAAGCGGCTTTTCGATCAACACGTCGATGCCCGCCTCCATCAATTGCTGGGCAGTGTTTACGTGAAGGATGGTCGGCACCGCGACCGAGGCTGCCTGGACTTCGCTGTGCGTGGTAATGAGTTGATCGATCGATCCAAAGCTGCGGCAGTTGAATTCGCGGGCAACGGCGTCAGCCCGCGCAGTGTCGGGGTCTACGACTCCGACCAGGCGCACGGGCGCGCCTTCTTGGGCAAGCTGGTGGTAAACCCGAGCGTGGTTGCGGCCAAACGTTCCCACGCCAATCACGGCTACGTTGATGAAATTGTCGGTGGTCAGTTTTCCGTTCACAGTCGGCAGGTTGCCGCAAGACTAGTCGATTTAATCACAAAAGTGTGGAGGCGGGCGTCCTCGCCCGGCTGGATGGGGGAGGCGCCCGTCCGTCCACCGTACGACTCATTGCGCAGTCATCCTCGGCTCTGGGCTTTCTTGAGCAGCGCGATCTGACCTGCGTGGTAGAGTTCGTGTTGGACGATTCCGCTGAGGTTATAGAAGAAGTCGTGATAGACCTCGGTCTTGCCCGGAACTCGTTCCTTCAGCCGCGAATCGGGGAAGGCTGCAACTGCCTTCACCAACTCGCTGTGAATATGCTTCGCGTGCTCGATCGCCTTGCGCCAGGCAGCCTGGCTGGTGTCCTTTACCGTTGGGAAATTCTCTTCCCCCTCTAGTTCCACCGCAGTACCGCCGATACGCTTAATAATCGCGCCATCCCATGCGGTAACGTGCAACAAGAGTTCCCAGATGCTGTGTGCACTCTTTATCGGATGAGCGGCTGCCATCTTGGCATCGACTCCATCGAGGATTTCGAGGACAGAGTCGCCGTGCCAGGCTTCTCCATCAAAGCCACGGCGTATTTGATCGGCCAGGCGGGCAGTTTCGGACATGTGATAACTCCACTCGGGATTGGCTGGTTTGCGCAAGAAGAGTATACCTTAATACACGGTATCCGTGTATACTGGACTTCGGTGATCCTCTCGTTCGGGGACAAGGCGACGGAAGATATTTACCACGGTCGGGACAGTAAGGCAGCCCGCCGAATTTCGAGAACGCTATGGCCGAGAATCCAGATGGAACTGGACTTGGTGAACGCTGCTATATCGCTCGAGGACCTGCAGAGTCCGCCGGCGAACCGACTGGAAAGACTACGGGGCGATCTGAACGGTTTTTATAGCATTCGAGTGAACCAACAGTACCGATTGGTCTTCCGCTTTGAAGCGGGCAATTGCACGGACTTTCGGTGCACTGATTATCACTGAAGAGGAGACTCATGCTACCGCGGCACAGAGTGTCAACCCATCCCGGGCAGGTTTTATTGAAGGAATTTCTTGAACCGCTGGGATTGACTCAGGTGAAACTGGCGAAGGCGCTCAACATTCCCCAGAATCGCATCAATGAGCTCATTCGAGGCAAGCGTGGGATGACCCCGGAAACCGCTCTACTTCTGGCGGAGTATTTTAAGAACTCGGCGGAGTTCTGGATGAATCTGCAAACCGCACACGATCTCACCCGGGTGCGGGCGGAGCTGCGAAAGCCTTTGGCCAGCTCACGACGTCGTCCCCGTTCTGCACGTCGAAGTTTATCTCGCGCCCGCAGGGCCTAGTCTGCCACAATCGCAATCTCGGTCGCGTCAGCCGCAATAATAATCGCAACTCCGTCGAGAAGCAGGCATTTGCCCGCGTCCAATGCCAGACAACTTGCGCCAGCTTTCTGCATGGCTTCAATTGTTTTCATTCCGATCACGGGCACATCGAAGCGCATATCTTGATTGGGCTTGGCGATCTTGATCACGGTCAGCGCGCGGCTCAAGGTTGATGGATCCGATTCGAGCGAAGCCATGATCTGGCCCGCGCGTTCAATGGTTGCATCCGTTCCTTCCATAGCCTCGACCGCGACACAAGCATTCTCCGCGACGACTACGGTTTGGCCAATATCGTATTCCGCCAGATGGCGGGCTGCGGCGCGTCCGTAAGCGATGTTCTTTTGTTCTGTCTCAGAAGGCGCGCGTTTGGTGAGCACGCCGGGCTTAGCCAGCAGAGGTTCGAGAAACGAGGTAGAGTTTTCCAGCGTGATCCCTTCGTCGGCGAGGACTTTAGCGATGGCGCCCAGCAGAGAATCTGTGTTGCGAGTCCCGAGCGAAAGCAGAAGCTTGGCGAGACGCCAATCGGGCCGAATGCTGGAGAAAATCTGCTTATGTTTCACCTGTCCGGCCATAATGGCGCGATGCACGCCTTCGCGTTTGAAAGTCTCAATCAGCTTAGAAAGTTCTCCTAGTGAAAGCCAATGAACGGCAGCGGCGCCGCGGGTTTCGATCTCAGGAAAAGCCTCTTCCTTGATGGCGGCGACGATAACTTCGTATCCCGCAGCACGGGCCGCATCGAGAACAAGAAAAGGAAAGCGACCGTTGCCCGCGATGAGGCCGAGTTTCCCTCTGCTTTCTGGCATCGACCGCCAGTGTAAATGAAAAACCTTGGCGGAGAACGTGAGAGCTGAATGCTGGGTGCGGAATGCTACTTAATAACTCCACGCTCGGACTGTTCGATGAACTTCAGCAGCATCTCGACATCTTCCCCACGATCCGACTCGGCTCGTAGTTTTTCCAAAGCCTGCGAAGTATTGAGCTTCGATGCCAACAGAACCTTGTAAGCGTGGTGGATCTTGCGAATTCGGTCTTGGCTGAATCCGCGGCGCTCCAGGCCAATCGCATTCAGCCCATACGCGCGAGTATCGCGGGAGGCAGAAGTCTTGGAAAAGGGAAGAACATCACGGGTAATCGTGGTCCCGCCTCCGACAAAGGAATACGCGCCAATGCGGACGAAATGGTGCACCGGGCAGAGCGCACCAACCGTGGCCCACTCTTCGACCGTGACGTGGCCACCGAGAGTCGCGGCGTTGGCAAGAATCACGTGATCGCCGATTGAGCAATCGTGGGCGACGTGCGTGTACGCCATCACCAGAACGTCACTACCCACGCGAGTCAGTCCGCCGCCCTTTACAGTGCCGCGATTGATGGTAACGAACTCACGAATCTGGTTGCGGTGGCCGATTTCCAGGCGAGTGGGTTCGCCGGCGTAGGTCAAATCCTGCGGCGGCATTCCGATCGAGCAAAATGGAAAAAAGGCATTATGGGTGCCAATTTTCGTTGGCCCTTCGATGGTCACGTGCGAAATCAGGCGACACGATTCTCCGAGTTCAACATCGGGCCCGATCACACAGTAAGGACCAATTTTGCAACTCGAGTGAATTCTGGCGCCGGGATCGACAATGGCTGTGGGATGGACTTTCATCTGCCGCGAACCGTGGCTCCTAGGTCTGAACCGTTTCCTGCGCAGATCTTTTTTCAGCGCGCGCCCGATCGACCAGCCTGCAAGTCACAAGGGCCTCGGCAGCAAGTGTGTCGCCGACGTAGGCAGTGCCTTCCATGCGCCCCGCATTGCCACGCCACACTTTCACCACGACCTCAATGCGGAGTTGATCGCCTGGAACCACTGGGCGACGAAACCGGGCGCGTTCAATTCCGGTAAACAGTACCAGCTTGGTGTCGCGATCCTCGACTTCGGTGAACAGCAGCACTCCGCCCGCCTGAGCCATGGCCTCGACGATGAGGACACCAGGCATTACGGGAAGGCCGGGAAAGTGTCCGGCGAAGAACTGCTCGTTGATCGTAACGTTCTTGATGGCCACAATTCGCTTCCTGCGATCAAGATCGATCACGCGGTCAATGAGCAGGAATGGAAAACGATGTGGAAGGATTCGCTGGATCTCAGTGACGTCCAGCGTGATCTTGGGCGCGGCGGCCTCGGTCGTGGTTTGAGCAGTTTCGGTCATTCTGTTTCTCGTTAACACAAAAGCGAAAGATGAAGAGCGAAGATTATACTGTACCGCGCGCTGCTGTAGTCTTTCAGAAAAGGATTGCATGCTTAAGAAAGCATCAAGAACAACCGATGAAGCCGCCTCCGAGATAAATCTGGCGAAGCGGTTGCGCTATTTCGAGGAACGAAGCGACGCGATGGTTCAAACCGTTCGTCAACTAGTGGAGACGGAGTCACCCAGCGACAACAAGGAC
>JBEKGG010000340.1:0-4204 GCA_050012915.1 Terriglobales bacterium
AGAAACTGTTAAAAGTGGCGACTGAAGCTATGCTGCAAAAGGTGTAGCAGGCGCCTGGGCAAAGCCAGTTCAGGGGCCGGCCCACGATAGTCTGAGCAATACAGTTCAGGGTCTGAGGGTTCATATGTCTCGTCGTATTCCGGTGATGCTTCTTTTGGGCGTGCTCGCTGTCACTGTGGCCTGCACAAACAAGAAGGTCAGCAACCCAATCGCGAATGTCGATTCGAAGCAGCCTGACAAGGTTCTGTTCGACCGTGCCATGGACGCGATGAAACACAATCGCTTCGATGTGGCGCGGCTCTCGCTGCAAACCCTCATCAACACCTATCCCGATTCCGAATATATTGCGCGCGCCAAACTGGCGGTGGCTGATTCCTGGTACGCCGAGGGTGGTTCGGCATCGCTGGCCCAAGCGGAAATTGAGTACAAGGATTTTGAGACCTTCTTCCCCAACATGCCGGAAGCGGCTGAGGCCCAGCTGAAGCTGGCCAACATTCACTATCAGCAGATGGAGAAGTCAGATCGGGATCCCACGCACGCCATGCGCGCCGAGGAGGAATACCGGCAGCTGATCATGCAGTATCCCGACAGCAAGCTGGTGCCGGAAGCCAAGCAGCGTCTTCGGGAAGTCCAGGAAGTGATCGCCGAACGCGAATTCAGCGTAGGGCGTTTCTACTATTTGCGGCAATCCTATCCGGCCGCAATCGCGCGCTTGGAATCGCTGGTCGACAAGTATCCGCTGTTCAGCAAAGCTGATGAAGCTCTCTATCTGCTTGGGCAATCGTACGAAGGCGAGATCGCGTTAGTGCGTGCCCGCCCCGGAAACGAAGCCGCCAAGTCCCGCATGATTGCCGACTTTACGAAGGGTGCTGCGCAAGCTTACGGCCGCATCCTGACTCGCTATCCGGTAATGGATCGAGCCGACGACGCTAAGGCACGGCTTCTGGCCCTTCACCAACCAGTGCCGAGAGCGACCAAGGCTGCGGTCGCGCAAAACAAGGCGGAAGAAGATAGCCGCCGCGAGCCCAGCCAGTTCTCGAAAGTCATGAAGACCTTCGAAAAACATCCGGACGTGTCGGATGCGACGAAAGTGGGCGAGCCTACGCTGGTCGATCCAACGCCGATGAGCGCAACGCAGGTGATGCAAGCAGCGACCCGGGCCGCGATTGGGACTGGAACCGGCAGCCAGTCTCTTTCCATCGAAACCGTCAAAGGCGGGGTTCCCGGAGCGGATCAGCCCGCTCCGCGTTCAGATACTCCGGTCGCAGCGGATACGACTGCCGCAAGCCCAGCAGCCGATGCGTCGGCACCCACTGCCAGTCAGCCTGATCCAAATGAGTTGCAACCCAACGCCGGTCCAGCAGATCCTAACGAACTAAAACCCAATGTCGGCGACGACAATAGCCAGGCCCTGCCGCCGCCACAGCAGGTGAACGAGATCCAGAGCGGAGCAACTGCTGGTTCGGCGGCAGGCGGTGGAACCGGCTCGGCCAAGCCAACTGATCCGAACGGTAGCGCTTCCTCGGCATCTTCCGCTACTGACCAGGCCGACGACACCGATACCACAGCGTCCAGCAAGCGTAAGAAAAAGAAGGGCATCCATAAAATATTGCCGTTGTGAGTGCCGGCTCTCCGTACTTCCGACTGAATCAAATTTCGACGGGCTCGGCTTTGCGCCAGTGGTTACTGGTCCGTCGTAACCTGCTTAATCTCCTATCCTCATTGACTTAGAGTCCGGGACAAGTTAACTTCGCGCTATCTCCCCTTTCAGACAAAAGGACATCGCTTGGCGCGGAAAATACTGCTCGCCGATGACAGTGTGACAGCCCAGAATATGGGCCGGAGAATCCTTAGCGACGCCGGCTACGACGTCACTACGGTGAATAACGGGTCGGCGGCGCTTAAGAAAATTGCCGAGTCGAAACCCGATCTCATCGTGCTCGATGTATATATGCCGGGCTATGGTGGGCTCGAGGTGTGCCAGCGCCTGCGCGAAGCGCCAGAGACAGCGCGCATTCCTGTGTTGCTGACTGTGGGCAAGCTGGAGCCCTTTAAGGCTGACGAAGCGCGGCGCGTACGGGCCGACGGCTTCATCGTCAAACCGTTTGAAGCCAGCGAACTTCTCACCGCACTGACCAAGCTCGAGGACAAGATCGTTCCGCAAAGTCAACCTTCCAAGCAGAGCCGGTTTGCCAAAGCACTGGCAGGAATCGAGGAAGTCAATCCTTCGAAGGAATTTGGCGACAGCGAGACGGGATGGAAGAACCGCCTATCGATTCCGCCGCCTCCCTCCAAATCTCGTGAAACCGCGCCCGAGGAAACGTCTGCTGTGATCGCAAGTCTGCGCGACGCCGTCAAGACTGAAGAGCCTAAGCCCGTAGAAATGAAATCGGGATTGGAAGAAGCTTTGCTTTCCTCGATGCCGCAGGACGTCACGGCCGAGGAAATCGCTGCCATCAAAGCTGCCGCACAAGCGATCAACACTCCGGGCAACGAATCGACCAACAGGATGCGACGGGCGACTGATCGAGAGGCCGTGATTCCAGAGCCGGCTCCTAAAGCGGAAGTTTCAGCGGAATCCGTTGTTCGCGAGGTCATTCCGGCACCCGCGATACCGGAATTCGCAGAAGCCGTTGCCGAGAAAACTCCGGCGATCGAAGCTCTATCTACGGCCGAGGTTCCGGCCGAAATCGAAGCGGCGCCCGAAGCAAATGTTTCTGAACGCGAGGCATCCGCCGCACGGACCGGGAACCTTGGCGACGAGGAAGTCACGGCAGCCCTGGCCTCACTGTCGCCGGCGAACGGCCACGGCGGCGATGCCGCAGAGCACAGAGAGTCTGACAAGTGGGAGCGCGAATCCAGGGAACTGGTTCCTGTAACCATGGCAGTCGCGGCCGCAACACAAGAGTTCAGCGGCCCCCGATGGATTGCTGAACCGGCACCGCTTTGCGATGATGAAGCGACGCTCATTCTCGAACAAGAGATGGAAAAGGCCTATGCGGCTTTCGCCGCAGCCGACGCAGCGGGAGCCAGTTTCGCGAGTTCTCCCGCCGTTGAAGCCTTTTCGCCAACGGCGGAAGCGCCAACAATCGCCTCAGAAATGTCACCGTCTTCGGTCGAGTCGGCTTCGTACTCTGATCGATCTGAGTCAAGCCCGCAAGAGCCTGCGCCGCAATCCGCCGCTCCGAGCAGGGAAGAATCGGTGGCGCACCAGGCCGATGCGAATCCAGTGGTTGTCCCTCAGGTGGGAGATGCGGTCAGCGAAAGCTCTGTTGCCGAGCCGACGGAAAGTGCGGCCTACGCGGCGGCAGCATCGGCCAGCCCCGGCGTAGCCGAAACAACAATCTCTGCAGAAGCAGCCTCTGTGTCAAGTTCGTCTTCAGAAAACGTTACGGTTACTTCCCAGTCCAGCGATCGGCAAGGCGAATCGGAGCTGGCAGCGGCTTGGGCGAACTGGAAACAGATACGCGAATCCGTCATCGGTTCGCAAATCATTGGTTCGCAAAGCGTCGATTCGCAGATCAGTGATTCGCAAATCAGTGATTCGCAAGTCGTCGATTCGCAAAGCATGGATTCGCAAATCGCCGATTCACAGCTCAGCTCACAGATCGCCGATGCGGTCACGGAATCCAAACAGGAAACCGCCGATGCAACTGCAGAATCTGAAAATCACGATTCCCACGCCCCAGGCGAGGAAGCCAGCGAGATTGCGAACATCGTGGATAGCGTCCTGGCCGACCTGAAACCAAAATTAATGGCTGAGATCGCAAAAAAAATGGGAAGAGAAAAGAAAAAGTAGTTTGTCGACCGCTCTCTCTGCTCCTACTCAATTACTGAGGTTCTTTGGGAGGATCCTCGGGCCAATAATCAACTCGCGTTTCGGCTTCTCCTAACTGCTCGGCGGTCATTTCAGCAGCCAGAACTTTCAACATCCTCTCGCCGTCTTTTCCGCCGTTTCGCTTGGTTAGCGCATACCACACATACGCGCTCACGTAATCGGGCGGGCCGGTCTCGCCTTTGTAGAAATGCTCGCCCATCGTGAATTGAGCTTCGGGCAGATTCCAATCCGCCGCCATCTTCAGGAACTCGAAGCCCCTGGTTTGATCGCCCCGATGAAGCCCGAATCGGTTTCGGAGGGGGGTCACTTTTGCCTTCGCCTTACACCAACCCTATGCGCGTTTGACCGTTTTTTCAAAGCGACTGT
>JBEKGG010000341.1:0-4165 GCA_050012915.1 Terriglobales bacterium
TGTGGTGCGATTTGATAGGGAAGCGAGCCAAACGCGCGATTATTGTGTCGCAAAGAACGCGACACATCGCGCGGCTCGCCCAGATCCTTCACTGCGCAAAGAACGCTGGTTCAGGATGACAATTAAACTGCACCATACCCATAATCGCATGAGCGCCGAGGAATTCTCGAAATCTGCTACCATTTTCGCCACGACTTACATCGAATGCTTATTTTCGCCACCATCTCCGGCATCGTGGTAATCCTCGCAGTGCTGTTGGACGCGTTTGAAACTGTCGTTCTGCCGCGCCGGGTCCGTCGGAAATTTCGCATTACGGTTTGGTTCTACCGCAACACCTGGAAACCGTGGCGCAAGATCACGACCTACATCAAGTCACCGGGGCGGCGCGAAAATTTTCTTGGCTACTTCGGACCGCTGTCGCTGCTTTTCCTGCTTGCCCTCTGGGCGTGCGGTTTGATCTTTGGTTTTGCCCTGCTGCAATACGGCGCGGGGGAACACGTCATGATCGCCAACGAGCCCGTCACGTTCTGGCGAGTAATTTACCTGAGTGGCTCGACCTTTTTCACGCTGGGTTATGGCGACATTATTCCGACCTCGGAACTTGCCCGTTTCCTGGCGGTGCTGGAAGCCGGCATGGGTTTTGGCTTTCTGGGCGTGGTCATCGGATACTTGCCGACAATTTATTCGTCCTTTTCCCGACGCGAAATTCAGATCTCTTTATTGGACGCGCGTGCAGGTTCACCGCCGACTGCTGCGGAAATGCTAATAAGGCTCGGGAAATGTGCTGATCTGGATGATATCTTTCGCGAATGGGAACACTGGGCGGCTGAACTGCTGGAGAGTCATATTTCGTATCCGCCGCTGGGCTTCTTTCGTTCGCAGCACATTAATCAATCGTGGCTGGGCGCGCTTACCATGATGCTTGACACCACCGCGCTAATCTCTGCGGGCATCGACGGCGTTGCGAAACCGCAGGCCAAGCTGACGTTTGCCGTGGCGCGCCACGCGGTGGTGGACCTGGCGCAATTGGTGAATGCGCAGTACGATCCGCTTGCGCCCGACCGCCTTGACGCAGAGCAAGAGGCACAACTTCGGCAAGCGCTTCTGGACCACGGCTTGAAACTTGGTGACGCAGACAAGTCCGAGGAAACTCTGACGCATTTACGCTCACTCTACGAACCCTACGCTTTGGCCATGGCGCGTAATTTGCTCATCAATCTGCCTCCCTGGATTCATCCCGAGAAAAAGAAAGACAATTGGGAAGCTGGACCGTGGGACCGCGCCATTCAAGCCAGAAGCCTGGCCGAGCCGGGGCATCACGCAGAACCTATTCAGAGGATAGACGATCACTTCTGAAAGGCATCTGTGGAGGACGTGGCTTGCTACGTTTCGCGCGGTCGAGAATATGCTGCCGTGCGGGAGACGTTGCAAGCAACGTCTCTCCGGCGCGTGCTAACATCCTCTTTCTTCCATGAAACATGTTGGCGAAAATGTATTGCGCATTGAGGCGGAGGCGTTGCGCGTCCTGGCGGATCGCATTGCAGGCCCCATGGCCGAGGCGTTCAATCGCGCTGTGGAATTGATTTACGGATGCAGCGGGCGCGTAGTAGTCACGGGCATGGGGAAAAGTGGCATCATCGCGCGCAAGATTGCGGCTACGCTGAATTCGACGGGAACGCCTGCACTGTTCATGCATCCGGTCGAAGCGGTGCATGGGGATCTGGGCATGGTGGTGCGAGGCGATGCAGTTTTGGCGCTCTCGGCCAGCGGCGAAACCGAGGAAATTCTGCGCCTGCTGGCCACGCTGAAGCGATTGCAGGTGCCGGTGATCGCGCTGACTTGCGACGAAATTTATTCGAAAAGCGCGAGCGCCCTCGGCATACCACCAAAGCTGTCTACGCTCGCAGCAGCGGCCGAAGTGAGCCTTGATTGCTCAGTGCTGGAGGAGGCATGTTCCCTTGGACTAGCCCCAACGGCGTCCACAACCTGCATGCTCGCCCTGGGCGATGCGCTGGCGATGACGCTGGCGGAGAAGCGTGGTTTCAAAGAAGAAGATTTTGCCAACCTGCACCCTGGAGGCAAGCTGGGCAAGCGTTTGGCGCGGGTCGAATCACTTATGCACACTGGAGACTCTGTGCCCCGCGTAACGCCGCGCACTACGATGCCGGATGTAATTTATGAAATGTCGCGTAAGAAACTGGGCGTGACTGCCGTAGTCGAAGGCGAAAAATTGGTGGGAGTAATCAGCGACGGCGATTTGCGGCGACTGCTTGAACAGCGCGGCAAAGACGTACTGGATTTGAGTGCGGGTGAGTGCATGACGAACAATCCGAAAACGATCGGAGGCAACGAATTCGCGGCGACGGCGTTGGCGCTAATGGAAGAGAAAAAGATTACGTCTTTAGCCGTCGTTAGCGACGATGGGAAGTTAGAAGGTATCGTCCACTTGCACGATTTATGGGGAACCGAAATGATGTAGGAATTGAATCATTGAGAGATTGAGTCATTGAATCATTAAAGGCGTAGGATCGGTCATTGAGTTGTGCTCGGATGAACAAGCTGGATCAGGCCGAGGCTTTGAAGTTGGGGACTAAACAGTTCGCCATACGAATCGTCGGCGTGGCCCGGTCTTTGCCCCGAATGCGCGAGGGCGACGTCATCGGGAAGCAGTTGCTTCGCTGCGGCACGGCGGCGCTGCTAATTATCGAGCTGTTTGTCGTGCCCGATCCAAGGCGGAGTTTATTTCAAAAATCAGCATCGTGGTCGAAGAAGCGGATGAGACTGTATTCTGGCTCGAGCTTCTGGCGGACACATCAGTTGTGCCGACGGGAAAGCTTTCTCTCCTGCTCAAAGAAGCAAACGAACTACCAGCTATCTGCGCAGCCTCGTTGAGCACCGCAAAGAATAACAGAGTGTCTTGAATTTGATTTTCAATGAGTCAATGATTCAATCTGTCAATGAGTCAATCCTATGTATCACTACGATCCCAATACGGCGCTCGAAGAACTCACGGAAGACGCAACTCTACCTAACCCGGTCCACGTGCGCGATATGATTCTGCGCAAGCATCCTGGGCCAGATAAGTCTCTCGAACTCAATCGGATGTTCGTCGAGTATCAGAAATTTTTCGGCGAAACGCAGAAGCTGGGGAAAGAGATTCTGAAGCAGTTGGCGGGGTAAGCAGGTTCAGTTCCATCACAGGCGAGTCAAAGACCTGCCGAGCTTTCTCGGCTGGACAGCCGAGGGCGGCTGTCCCCACGTCATCTCTGCGCCATCATTTACAATAGCCAATTCCCTGCTGCTCAGGATTTTCAACTATGCATCGCTGGTCTGAACTTTTTATTCCTACTCTGCGCGAGGCGCCCGCGGACGCCGAAGTCGCCAGCCACAAGTTTCTGGTCCGCGCGGGATACATTCGTCAGCTTGCCGCCGGGCTTTATTCCTATCTTTTTCTGGGAAACCGGTCGTTCAACAAGATCATGGGCATCGTCCGCGAGGAGATGGACAAGATCGGGCAGGAATTTTATTTGCCTGCGTTGCATCCACGCGAACTTTGGGAGGCTAGCGGGCGCTGGGAAGTGATGGGGGACAATTTGTTTCGCCTGAAAGACCGCAAAGGCGCCGATCTTTGCCTGGGCATGACTCACGAAGAGGTCATGACCGACATCGCCAGCAAGGAACTGCGCAGTTACAAACAGTTGCCGCAAGTCTGGTATCAGATTCAATCCAAGTTTCGCGACGAGCCGAGGCCCAGGTCCGGGCTCTTGCGGGTGCGGCAGTTCATCATGAAGGATTCGTATTCGTTCGACATCGATGCCGCCGGACTCGACGTTTCCTACAAAAAGCATTTCGAAACTTACTGCCGAATCTTTGACCGGTGCGGGCTCAAGTACATGGTGGTTGAGGCGGATTCGGGGGCGATGGGCGGCAAGGAGTCGCACGAGTTCATGGTGCGGACGCCGGCGGGCGAAGATCTGATCGTGAGTTGTGAAAGCTGTAATTATGCGGCCAACCTGGAGAGGGCAAGTTCGAGGCTCGCGGGCGTGCAGGATTTGTTGCTCGAAGGCGATGGTGAGCCGCTCGAAGTTCATACGCCCGGGATGAAGACGATTGAGGATGTAGCGCGATTTCTTGGCGTTTCTCCGAAAAACAAAATCAAGACGCT
>JBEKGG010000342.1:0-4143 GCA_050012915.1 Terriglobales bacterium
GGCCAATAGCCTGTCGTCGTCTTCCATCTCGAGTAACAGGTCATGGGCGGCGAACGTGGAAAGAACCAGCTCCCCCAAATCGCCATTGGGCGTCTTGGGCACCTCTTCGATGCGCACCCAGTTTCTCCCGCTCCGGCGTCGCATGACGATCAGGCCGTCGTGAATTGCCTGGACGCCTCGATCGCGGTAGTAGGCCATGTAGGTTTCGTACAATTCGCCATCGCGGCTGGAGTTCTGCGTGATCTCGCGAATCCGATGCTGCGCATATTCTTCAGGGTACTGGGTAAGACCCTTCATCACCCAGGCATCGCAGCCCGTACCCTCGAGCCATTCGGCAATGCGCTCTTCCCATGGTTGTTCGTTCACCTGTGCCCATTCGCACAGCATTTGCAGATATCCGCCTTGGTTGAGAAACCCTGGCGCTTCTTTCACCAGGCGACGGCAAAGCTGGTCGAGTTCCATCGAGTTATCGCAGAACATGTAGTCAACCTTCGGTGTGATAAAAAAGGGCGGATTGGAAAGGATGAGATCAAAGGTGCGGCCGGCGACTGGTTGAAAGCCATTCCCGAGCAGCATTTCAATGTTTTCAATCCCGTTAAGCCGGGCATTGAAATTCACGAAGGACGGTACCCTGGGATTCAAGTCGGTTGCCACAACGAGATCACTATGTCCGGCGGCGCCCAGGCTCAGAATCCCGCTTCCCGTTCCAAGATCGAGAGTCGAGCGGGAGGGCCGCCTGACGGCGAACCGGGCCAAGAACTTACTCGTCGGATTGGGCCACAGCACCATCTCGCTGTCGCCACGATCGATGGATACCGGATGATCGGAAGCGACCAGAAAGTTGTGCACTGGCAACAGCATCGCTGCCGGGATCAGCAGATCTCCTGTTTCCTCGACCAACCCCGATTCGATCAGTAAGCCAAGAAATGCTTCGGGCAGAACCGCAACTGCAGCCTCGGCTTTCTGACTAAGTCCGAGCCAAAACCAACGCAGCAAGACGTTAAGAAGAGTTATTTCGCGGGTGCGGTCGAGCAGGCGTGCTTGGTTACGTAGATGCCTTGAGGGTAACTCAGCAGCACCAAGGTACCTTAGTAAGTTTACTTCGGTATAACCGGACTCTTCGAATAGATTGCGTAGGTGGCGCGAATCATCCGCGGACAAGAGCCTTAGCATGCGCATTACACCTTAACACTGGCGAAGCGGCCAATGTGAAAAGTCTGCGGCGAGGATCTCTGCAGGCTTCATTTAAAGCTGCACCGTTCATTGAGCTATAAGTCGGGCGCGGGCTGCAGTTTCTTCGTTTTTTATTTGACCGATCCTAGACCACATGATATGAACAGTAACGCCGCGATTAACGCATTCGAAGAAACGATTTCCGGCGCTTGCAGGTTAGCGGCTTTTGTCTAGATCTTCATCCAGGGGCTTTCCCGGGCCTGTCTTCATCGCATCTTCTTCAAAACCAGCGAAACGATCATCCAGCCTGATGCACTAACAGGTGGAAGGAAGTGTAATTGCCATATGGCTAAAGAAAGCGCTCAGCACAAACTAGACCGGGTACGCCCTCCCCGAGTGCAGATCACCTACGACGTACACGTCGGCGATGCCATCGAGTTGAAGGAACTGCCATTCGTAGTGGGGGTATTGGGTGATTTCACAGGGAATCCGGAACAGCCGCTGCCGCGGCTGAAAGATCGCAAGTTTGTGGAAGTAAACCCGGATAATTTCGACACTGTGCTCGAGGGAATGAAGCCTCATCTCTCCTTTGCTGTTGAGAATAAGTTGAGCGATGACCCAGATGGCCCACAGTTGAAGATCGATTTGAAGTTTCGCAAATTCGAAGATTTCGAACCCGGCAACGTGGCTAAACAGGTGAAGCCGCTGAAGGAACTGCTGGAACTGCGCACCCGGCTGGCCAATCTTCGGAGTTCGCTGCAGGGTAACGACAAGCTGGAAGAATTGCTCCTGGGGGCGATCGCCAATACGGAAAACCTGGAGAAACTGAAGGGCGAGATTGAGGTGAAGGATGGAGGGTCAAATGGCTGAAGCGACCGCAACTCAACAGGCGTCATCAAGCACAGCAGTGGCCCAGGAAACAAGTCTGCTCGATCAAATAGTTGATCAGGGCCGTTTCGGCCAGGACACTGCATCCAAAGAACGCGGCAGAGACTGGGTGAAGGTGTTTCTAGCCCAGGTACTCGACGGCTCAATGACGGTAGCCAAAGACGCGGAAATGATGATCAACGCGCGCATCGCGCAGATCGATCACCTTCTTTCCCTGCAACTCAACGAAATTATGCACCATGCGCAGTTCCAAAAGCTGGAGGGTTCCTGGCGCGGGTTGAAGTACCTGATGGACAATAGCGAGACGGGTGTTGGACTTAAGATTCGCGTATTGAACGCCACCAAGAAGGAGCTGCTGCGCGACATAGAGAAGGCGCCGGAGTTTGATCAGAGTGCGCTGTTCAAGAAGGTCTACCAGGACGAATACGGCGTTTATGGCGGTGCCCCCTTCGGGACGCTTATCGGGGATTATGACTTCGGCAAGCATCCGGAAGATATGGCCCTTCTTGAGGGGATCTCTCATGTGGCGGCAGCGGCGCATGCACCTTTTGTGAGCGCTGCCTCCCCTGACCTGATGAATCTGGAAAGCTTTACCCAGCTTGATGCGCCGCGCGACCTGGCAAAGGTCTTCGATAACACCGAATACGCCAAATGGAAGTCGTTTCGGTCGAGCGAGGATTCCCGTTATGTGGCGCTCACGCTGCCTCGCGTCCTGGCGCGGCTGCCCTACGGCGCGGATACCAAGCCTATCGACGAATTCAGTTACGAAGAACAGGTTGACGGAACAGATCACTCGAAATACCTGTGGACAAATGCAGCCTATGCCCTAGGCACTAAGATGACCCAGTCCTTCTCCCTTTATGGCATGTGTGTGGCTATGCGAGGCCCCGAAGGCGGGGGGTTGGTGGAGGGCTTACCAGCACACAACTTCGCTACGGATGAAGGCGATATTGCCTTGAAGTGCCCGACCGAGATTCCCATCGTCGACACGCGCGATTACGAACTCGCCAAGCTCGGTTTTATTCCTCTTTTGCATTGCAAAGGCACGGACTACGCCGCCTTCTTCAGTGGACAGACCTGCCAGAAACCAAAGCAATACGACACAGACGCGGCGAATGCGAATGCTGAGCTGTCGGCCCGGTTGCCTTACATCATGGCGGTTTCACGATTTGCCCACTACTTGAAGGTGATGATGCGCGACAAGATAGGTGGATACATGTCGCGTGAAGAGGCGGAGGTCTTTCTCAATCGCTGGATCACAAAATATGTGACCCCGGACGACTCGGCCAGACCGGCAGCCAAGGCCGAGCGGCCGCTGCGGGAAGCACGAATCGATGTGACGGAGGTCCCAGGCAAGCCAGGGGCTTATCGGGCAGTTGCTTTTCTGCGTCCTCACTATCAGCTTGAGGAGCTTACCGTGGGCCTAAGACTGGTGGCTGATTTGCCCGCTCAGGTCAAGTAACTCCATGCAGTAGACATTTTGGAGGCGGTTGAATGCCGCATTCCGTTGTATCGGCGACTAGCTTTAGACTCTTGAAGGAGAAAGACAATGGCAGTGAATGCTTATCTCGTCATCGATGGCCGCCCAGGGGGCAGCAATAGCAAGAAGGACGCCATCGATATACTTTCATTCAGCTTTGGCGCCTCGCAAACGTCAGTCATCGGGACCGGAGACGGGGGAGCACGGTCGGGACGAGCCAACGTTCATGATGTCACCATCATGAAGGCGGTGGACAAGGTTTCGCCTCTTCTCTTTGACGATTGCGTCACCGGAAACTACCTGAAGAAGGTAGATGTCATTTACGACAAACCGATGGGTGAAGACCAACAGGATTACTACAAGATCCACATGGAAGATGCACTGATCACGAATATTCAGCATTCTGGATCGAGTGAAAATCCCATGGAGTCGATCAGTTTCGCGTTCAGCAAAATCAAGGTCAGCTATAACCCGGAAGAGGACGGCAATCTTAAGGGTTTCATCGACAAGGGATTCGACGTGCTCAAGCTCAAGCCGTGGTAAGTGACAGGCGAGCAGGGATAAGGTGCCGATAACGGCTAAGGAGTTGTTCGCGGCCGGCA
>JBEKGG010000343.1:0-4109 GCA_050012915.1 Terriglobales bacterium
GCCTGGACGGGTTTCGATGACAGCAAAGCCTCGTGGAGTCTTAATCGGCACATTTCTCAGCGCTGTGGCCAAACCTTTGCAGACACGATGAAGCTGTGGCGGCAATACTCCGCTGCTCGTCCTATGCCCTTCTTGTTGATTGCAACCTGGAACGACTACGAAGAAGGCACGGCCATTGAGCGCGGCCTGGCCAAGTGCGGCCCGGGGTCGCAACCGCGGGCCGGGCAGTAATCTCTAGGCAACCCGAAATGGTTTTCTCCGATCTCCGATTCGGCGGTTCATGGTCCCGCGATTCATGGTTACTTGTGAGGAGATCAGTTGGGGAGGACCGTAAATCTTGTTAATGATTGAGAGTGGCCGGCTGCGCACTTCGTCATAGACGCGGCCGAGATATTCGCCGAGAACGCCCACGCACAGAAGCAGAAAACCTCCCACCAGAAAGATTGCGGCGGCCACGCCGTACCCCAAAGGATTGATCGCGCTTCTTGAAAAGACGGTGCAAAGCGCCAGAATTAGCGCCACCGAAATTGCGAATCCCGCGAGGCCGAAACTGAGGCGGAGAGGTTTGTAACTGAAACTCGTAATTGCGTCCATGGCGTATTTGATCCGGCTCATGAACGTGAGTTTGCCTTCGCCACCAGCTCGTTCCTGCCGGTCGTAGAGCACGACGCCGGTCTTGTAGCCCACCCAGGCGCGCAACCCCGGCAGATAACGGCTGCCTTCGCGCAAGGAGTTAATTGAATCCACCGCTTGCCGATCGAGAAGGCCGAAAATTCCGGCGTTGAGCGGGATGGGAAAATCGGAGAGCGCTCCCAGCACGCGATAGAAGATCGGAAACAGCTTGGCCAGAATCTTGCGCCGTTCTTGCCGGCTTCTTCGTACAGCGGTTACAACCTGCACGCCGCCTCGCCAGGCGGCTACTAGTTCCGGCACAACTTCTGGCGGATCCTGGAAATCGCCGTCCATCAGGACGACCGCATCGCCGTGCGCCGTCTGGAGGCCGGCGGAGATCGCTCCCATGTGTCCCCAGTTGCGCGTTAGGTCTACCACCACTACGTGCGTGTCTTTGGTTTGCAGTTCGGTTAGCAGTTTCAGGGACGAATCTCTGGAGCCGTCGTTTATATAGACGACCTCCCAGGCTTCGCCAATATCCTTCATGGAGCCGACAAGAGCGGTATGAAACAGATTTAGGATTTCTTCTTCGTTGAAAATAGGTACAACGACTGAGATCATCTATGCGGCTCCTTAGAGCGTACGTGCCGAAAATAAGAGTGTCCGGTGTTCTTTCCTCGGCGTCTTTGCGCCGTTCTTAATGCGTCAGGAGGTGCTGTACAGTTCGAGATATGCACGTCATTCGGGTTCCGCCTGGAAAACTCTCACCTTCCACCGCACTTCGGTGGGAGTCAAAACTGCAACGTAGCGTGCGCGGACGTGCTGTGTGGTCACAACCTTTTCGCGATCCAGGATTTGCACGTCGTATTCAACTGTGTCGACCAGTTGAAGGGACAGCCCTTCCGGAGAGTAAAAAACCAGTTGAATATCGTGCGCGCCGTCTCGATAACGTGTCTGAATTCCAAGCTTCGCTTGCTCGCGAATTGTGGCTTCCAGCTTTTCTCTGGCCACGCCGACGAAATCCGCATCGAGAATGTCCGCTCGGTTCTGTTCGAATGCGCGGCTGAAACTGCTCCAGGCTTGCAGATAATCACGAATCACCGCGGCCTTGGTCTGCTTTTCCAGGGTGCGCGGCCCTAGCGATTCGGTGGGCTCCACGCGCACTGCAGGCTGGTCTGAGGCGAAGACAAATATTGCAGCGAAGATTGAACAGGCGATGAGGATGTGGTTTTTCATCATCATTTTCCCCAACGAATCTCATTCCCTAAGACAACGCCGGTTGCGACCGAGATTTTTGCACCGTTGTAGGCGGGCATTTCCGCCCGCGCCACTCCCTGTTTGAGAGGCGCGTCTACGGTGGATTCGCCGCCGTTGTAGGTTTCCGTGAAGGTGACAATGGTTCCGTCGGGTACGACGTTGCCGCTACAGTCACGTACTGGGTCGGTTTGCACCGCTAGTCTCTGGCCTGACGGCCGAGCGCTCATCCTCAGGTCGCAGGGCTCACCGGGAACTTGCTGAATTACGCGTGTACCAGTTGCATTCCCGACCTGAGCTATAAACTGGCCGGAGCCTTCTTTGGCTGCGGAATTCATCTTTGTTGAGGCAACACCGTTGCGGGTCAGCACTGTCCGCGTCTGCGCCGCGCCGGCAACGCCGGATAGTTCAAACGACACTTTCGTGGGTGCCAAAACCAGATTCTGAAAAGTGTCAAACACGTAGACAACCCCGCTGATGCCATCGCGCGAGTCGACTGCGACGCGAGAAGGCTTGGCGAGAAAGCTCAATACCGCGGGCTCGTGTGCGGCGGTGACGTCGAACGCTCCGTTTTCGGTGGAGGAACCTGACACGAGAACCGCCAGGTAATGGCCGGCATTGTGAAGATCGCCGGAAGCGAAGGCTGCTGGCTCGCCTAATTGCACGCTGCGTCTGAGCACCTGCCCCGGTCCTACGATGTAAAGGACTGCCTTGCCGCTGCCGGTGCTTTGAATCGAGAATGCGCTGCCCGCTTCAACCGTCTTTGGCAAACGTAGGCTGCCGGATTGCGCAAAGGCAAGCGGCATTGCGGCCAAGACCAGGCCACTCAGAAAAATTGCTAATCTGCGTTTCATTGAAACCGGCCCGAACTGTAGGTGGCGGTGATGGCGCGCTCACTGCTGACTTTGCTGGCGATATCGGCAGGGATCGACATCGCAAATGAAATCGGAGTCTCCGGTAACAGGGCGCGGTCAACGTATTGGTCCGCGACCCAGACCAGTTGGCCGTCTTTGTCGTACAACGTCCCAAGGACGTGAGCCACATTGACGACCTGGCCGCTTTGATTGATAAGCTTCCCGGTGAATGAAGCTTCGGGCGCGGGATTCAGCCGCTGATCTTCGATCTCGATCACCGGGTCCGCCGAGGCCGCGATGAGAATTGCCGAAGGGGCCATGTGAACGCTGTCGACCTGGGACAGCGCCACGTCGTGAAACGTAATGAGAAACGGCGTAACTTGCTTGGGTAACAGAACGTGAGAAATCTTATCGAAGCTGTCTTCGCTCGCGATTACAGAGCCGTCTTTCGCCAACAGGGTCGCTTTGACTGTCACAAAAGCGGGGACGACATCTTCATTGAGAAGTTCGCCCATAAGGACCACTCCCGCGCTGCGGTCCACGGGATGCATGTCGATGATTCGGACGTGCGGAGCCTCCACATCTTGCGCTCCCCAGTCATCGGCCGGGCCGCGATAAATCACGTCCCAACGCAAATAGTTCACCGGGATCACTTGCGGCGGCACGCGAGGCTCTTTCACGATGGGCCACGACACGGCCCAATGGTCGTCGGTTCGAACTACTTGCAGAGTGCGCGTGTCCGAAAACGTTCCGACCACGGTGGACCAGCGCAACTTGAGTTGAATCTGTGCTTCGTCGGCCGACGCATGAAGCGGCCGCAGGTCGGAACTGTCCAGCGTTGCGTAAGTGCGCAGGCTGGCATAATTTCCGGTCAAGTCGCGAACGAACTCCGTTTCCGAGAATTCGCTTTTATTGGCGAGACTGGAATACGCCCTCTCCCAGTCTTGCCGGCCGATTTCGCCGGCCAGATTCTCGACTGCCGCTTGCGCCGACGACGAAGAGGACAAAAGACTGGCCCCGGCCCCGGCCATCGCGACTGCGGATTGAACAGGCCAAACTGTGCCTACGACGATGAGTGCTCCGGTGGCAACCGCGACGAATATTGCAAGGAGGCGTCCGGTGGTCACGAGATCAGCCTCCCGAGAACCAGATTTTCATGCGCGGGCGCGGGTTGGACGACGCGCCGGGCGTGCCATCGCTTCTCTGGAGTCAGCACGAGGAACATCGCCAGGATGCTGCTGCCGATGGGAAGAATGCCCCACATCACTCCTTGCCAGCGCGGAGGAATCTGGGGCGCGTTGACGGGAACCGCGGGTGGCACGTCCTCGTTGCTCCACACGGTGACGGTCTTATCTTCAAGGTCATCCACTTTGCGCCAGCCCCCAAAAA
>JBEKGG010000344.1:0-4351 GCA_050012915.1 Terriglobales bacterium
ATGGTGGTGTTAGAGCACTGTGGTCACGTTCCGCAGATCGAGAAGCCGGCGGAGTTTAACGAGGCGCTGCTCGAGTTTCTTGGAAAGTGAGCGGTGGTTTCTGGCGAATGGAAAAAGCATGAAGAGATCACTTTGATGAGGACAAAATTAGTACTGGCTGGAAAATTGTCTGTTTTTGTTTGATCACATTCGTATCAGTATGTATCTGGCAACGGTTAACCATGATCGCAAATCTTCTGAAGTTGGCTATACCACAAGGAGAGTCGATGAACGGAAAAATCGTTAGGACCATCGCATTGGGAAGCTGCACGCTAGTTATTCTCGCATCCGGCGCTTGGCGAGCGCAGGCACAGGAAGCAAAACCGTCGTTTCCGAGCATGGCTCCGCTCGACCAGTACTTAATGGAGCGAGATGCCGAGATTGCTCTGGCGGAACGGCTACGAAACCGCGGTCAAAGGTAAGAACGGTTTCGTATGCGTCGTGGAACGAGCGTGGATGGGCCCATTCCATGGTAGTTTTGCCGGCCAATTTTGGGACCCCAAACTTCGAGGCCCGCTGTGCTTCAATCCGCCGGCTGCACGCACCATCCTGCCGATGGACTTTAAAAGAACGGAGATGGTGTTGGCCGGTCAATCCAAAGATCAGATACTCGAGGGCATCAAAGTATACGTAAAGGAAAAGCTGCCGCCCGTGGAGCCTGGAGCCATGAGCTACATGATGTCGAAGGACCAGTATCTTACCCGCAGCGGCCAACACAATTGGATCGCTCACTTGATGATTTACACGCCGTTCATGGACAGCGCCGTTTGGGGTTCAGATCTGTCCAACTCTCCGGTCATGCTGAATCCACAGTTCCATGGCGATCCGGAACCAATCGACGTATTCATGATTCCCGCGGGCTGGTGGTCGGATGGAACAGCGGATCCAGTCAGCGCCAACTAGGGAGACTGCAATGCGAAAGAGTGGCTCGATGTTTTCAAGCCCGGGGTGTCTCTTGAGGGAAACATGCGCGTGTTGATCGTGGATGATGAACCCGAGGCCCAAACGGCTTTGGCAAATGTTCTGTCGGCGCGGCGCGACGTGGAGCATTTCGATTCGGCCGGCGATACCATCGAAGCGCTCGAGAAACTGGCGACAGACTCTTATGACGTTTTGCTTCTTGACGTCAATATGCTGGACCTGTCAGGGACTGAGCTGATAGATCAACTCGGGAAGCGAGATTTTCCGTTGCCTTCCATCGTATTCGTAACGGCAAACCTTGAACACGCGATCGCAGCCTTCGAAAATCACACCGTAGACTATGTGCTCAAGCCTTTCTCGAACCAAAGCATCAGCGAGGCTCTGGACCGGGCGTCCCGGAGAGCAAAGGGCGAGCGAGCCGCAAAATTGATCGAAGCTTTGCCGCAGTTGCAGAAGCTATCTCGTCCGCAGTACCCGAGGATGGCAATCAAAATTAAAGGAAGGATTCTTTTCATCAATCCCATCGAGGTGGTCGCAGTTCAAGCTGAGGGCAATTATGTGTTGCTGCGGCGGGAAGCGGATTCCTATCTGCTGCGCGAGTCCATCTCGGTGGTGGCGGAAAAACTCAAGCCGTACGGATTTATTCGGATCCATCGATCTGCGCTGGTGAATACTTCGTTTGTAGTCGAGATCAAGCAATACTCGACGGGAAAGTATGGTCTGCGCCTTGAAGGGGGGAAGGAATACGCGGTGGCCCGCGGTTACAAAAAGAATCTCAAATCTCTTACAGAATTCCAGATCGGTAGCGTGCTTTCCTAGCGGAATAGCCTGCTCGTGACACAGCGCGATTAGGCTCCATCAAGGCGCAATTTCAGCTTGTTTCTGATCAACCTTGGCGAAGAACTTCCGTATATCGTCGAGAAGAAGCGTTGGCTGCTCAAGCGCGGCAAAGTGGCCACCCCTCGGCATTTCAGTCTTTTGTACTACGTTGTAAGTCTGAGTAATCCAGCTAAACGGAGAAGTAAAAACTTCCTTGGGAAAATCCGCGTAGGCCACCGGAGTTTCCAAACGCGGCGGGGGCGCCGTTTCTCCTCCGGCGAGCCGGTTCTCACGATAGATTCGCATGGCGGAGCCAACCGTATTCGTCGCCCAATAGAGGGTGACATCGGTCAGAAAAGTGTCGCGGTCCACGGCCGTAAGAAAATCGCCGTTATTGTCAGTAAGCAGTTGAAACCTAGCGATCATCCAGGCCAGCCACCCGACAGGGGAGTCCGTCAGGGCGTAGGCAAGAGTCTGCGGTTCGGTGGACTGAATTCTGAAAAAGCTGCTTTCTTCGCGGTCAAAGTATGAAAACCGTCTCCGCTCTGCATCGCTCATTTGCGCAACGGCTTCCGGGTTCGGCGGGTCTGCGTAAAGTAAGTTCAGATGAAGCCCGATCACATGCGCGGGCGCTTGGTAAGCCATGTCGCGGGCTATTAGCGAACCCCAGTCGCCGCCCTGGATGCCATACCGCGAATAACCCAACCGATCCATCAGAACGACCATAGCCTTCGCCATCCGCCTTGGATCCCATCCCCGAGTTGTGGTGGGTCCGGAAAATCCAAAGCCAGGAAGCGAAGGAATGACGACGTCGAATGCCGGAGTATGGCTGTCCTTGGGGTTGGTAAGCGGCTCGATCAATGCGAGAAATTCAAGAATCGAACCGGGCCAGCCGTGAAGCAATAGCAATGGTATTGCGTCGGGCCGTGGCGAGCGCTCATGGATAAAGTGAATTTGCTGTCCATCGATTTCGGTGGTGAACTGCTCAAAGCGGTTGATTCGGGCTTCTTGCGCGCGCCAGTCGTAACCGTTCTGCCAATAATCCGCCAACTCTCGGACCTTCTTGATGTCGGCACCGTATTCCCATGTGGTGTCTGGAAGTTGATCGGGCCATCTGGTTTCCGCCAAACGGCGCCGAAGATCCGTGAGAACCTGGTCCGGCACGTGCGCTTTGAACGAGCGAATTGTGGCAGGCTCCGGCTTTGCCGGCACATTTTCCTGACCGATCGCAAATGATGGGAACAAAAGCAATGCGGCGAACAGAAGTCTCCCGCCCTGCGAAGCTGTCTTCTGCGCGCTCGCGAGCCCAGTTTTCATGATGCGCGTTTTCATGATGCGCTCACCCTCTAATGTTGACTGAACTGCTGCGGAAGAATTCGAACACGACGCTCAGCATTTTCCTCCTACATTACGGAGCAGGTGTTCCGTCCGACCACTTGGAAACCGAAATATCGAACTCGGTGATTGGCTGCGGAGAGTATTGATGGATGTCGACCGGCGAGCCCGGGAATTCCGCGCCCCAGTCCTGATGGTCTTTCTGAGGAAACCAAAACATCAGATGGGGATCGGCGTTTCCAACCTTGCGGCTAAAGTACTGTTGTTTCGACATCATGTAGCACATCGAACCTGGCTCCGGAAGCGGGAGTTCCTTTTTGTCGTATGCGGCCTTGATGCCGTCGAACATCTGAGTTTTGGACAGTCCAGCCATGGCCAACTCTGTGGTTTTGAAAGTGAGTGGCAGGTGGGTCCTCGCGGCGGGCGGATTGAGACAAAGTGGAACCCGCTGATCGGGGTTCAAAAACTCGGGATCGTCGAACGGGGCCATCCACGATCGCTCCACGATGCACACCCAGCCGTTCTTGCCTTTGGCGGCAGTCTCGTAACCATGCGGCCCGAAGACCCAGACTTCGGCATCGCGCGAGATGGACTCTGGAGCCGCGGTCCGCGCAAAGGCTATCTCGGTATTTCGATCGGTCATCAGATACTGATCAATCGGGGCCATGCGCTCGTAGAGCGGTCCTGGGTCCTGCGCCTGCGTCGGCCATGCTGGGCTTAGCGCGATCACGAACGCGAAGCCTCCCAATGAAATCGTCTTGATTATCTTGTTCATTGATTCTCTCCCATCACTTAATCAATTTTTTGAGTGATCGCTCCGGTCGCATTCGTCATTATGCATCCTCAATTGACTGGTGCGGGTGTTCCATCCGACCATGCGCCCGTACATACCATATACACCTCGACCGGTTCCGGGAAGCCGTTGAACTGTGGATTGAGCAGTATGGGAGAGTTGTCGAGATTCGCACCCCAGTTCGCGGTATCCATAAGTGCGGTGAAAAACATCACGTGCGCCATGTTATGGGCGCCATCGCTGGTTATACCCCTGTCGGTCAGGTAGGTCTGCTTCGACATCATGAAGCTCATCGCTCCTGATTCCACGGGAGGCAATTGTTTTTTGGCGTACGCCGTCTTGATGCCATCGGCAATTTGCGTTGGGGATAGCCCGGCCAATACCAGTTTCGTTCTCAGGTAAGCGATAGGAAGAACCGAGCGCGCAGCTTGTGGATTGTAGCAA
>JBEKGG010000345.1:0-5779 GCA_050012915.1 Terriglobales bacterium
TACCCCGTCTTGGCGTACACCTTTAGCGGCGGCAATCCTTTGGGTGGAATCAACTTCACTTTTATCTTACGCCATTTGCCGTCGTGCCCGGGGTTTTTGGGACGGTATCCCAGTACATATTGATTTCGTAATTCAATCCCGATCTTTGTGGCCACATCTGCCAGATCGTTGGGGTTATCGATGGTAAACGAACGCCCTCCGGTGAGTTCGGCAACTTCGCCAAGCAGCGCCGGCCCTAATGCTTCTTCAGGGGTAGCCATGTAGTGGTCATAAATCCCGATGGCGTAAATCAGCACATCCGCCTCTTTGACCGTAGACTTGATTTCGCCTTCGGTGTAACGGCTGTGGTTGTCGCCTCCGTCAGAAATAATGAGCAGCGCCTTCTTCTGATACTTGGCCTGCCGCATCTTGCTGACGCCCAGATAAATCGCGTCCAGCAAAGCCGTCCTGCCCTTGGGAACCGTATAGACCAGCTTGCCCTGTATGTCTTCCACGGAAGAGGTAAAGTCTGAAACTTCCTGCGGTTTGTCCGCGAACGCGATCATGAAAAATTCGTCCTGCGGGTTTGCAGTCTTGAAGAACTCGACCACCGCCTCGCGGGCACGCTCGATTTTGCTGACCATGCTTCCGCTCATGTCAAAGATAACGCCGATCGAAACCGGAGCGTCTTCGCTCGAGAAATGCCGTATCTCCTGCGCGTCCTTGCCTTCAAAGAGCTGGAAATTCTCTTTGTCCAGGCCCGTGACCAGCCGGTTCATGGGATCCGTAATCGTGACCGGGACCAGAACCAGGCTGACGTCGACCTTGAGCGGTTTGGTGTGAGTCTTGAGCGACGGATCAATGTTGTCGGTCGGGTTGGACTTGGGCGGCTCTATCCGAGGCGTGACGTGAACATCGTCGATCGGACTCTGCCCCAGGGCTTGGGGCGCCAAACAGCAAATGAAAGTCGCGGCTAGAATCAGGCAGAAAACAAGAACGCACCCTCGCCTGCACAGCGCGTACTCTCTCAGGATGCCGTCAGAATCCCGGACGAGATCACGGTGTGTGGTTAGGCTGCACGACGACCCGCGCCTGTCATAGCCGCCCACAAATACCTCATTGAGGCTGATCCTACCACAGCTCAATCCCCGTGGCGTCAGCCTTTTTTGCTGTGCAACAATGATGTTGTACTTTTTACAAATGTTGCCTTACGACACTTCGCGGTTGCGTCGTTAGTCCGATTTGATCATCCGCGTTAGGACCCAGTTGTCAAATCTTGGTCAAATTCAACCGGCCGTTCTTTATTAAGATTAAGGCTGCTCGTTTCTCAGCCAGCCCGCAAACCAAGCACGGGTCTTGTACAATTCACATTTCCAAGCCTATGGCCCACGTCGCACCGTTCCGCGCCTTGCGTTACGACCCCGCCAGGGTCGATCTGTCCAAAGTTGTGACCCAGCCCTACGACAAAATCACCCCGGAAATGCAAAATCGCTACTATGATGCCGAGCCCCACAATCTGGTTCGGATCATCCTCGGCAAGAAGCAACCGACCGACCATTTAGAGGAAAATGTTTACACTCGTGCGGCCGCGTCCTTTCGGGATTGGCGCCGGCAAGGCATCTTCCTGCAAGACCCCGAGCAATCTCTATACCAATACGTTCAGCGCTTCCAACCTCCGGGCGGGGGAGCCGAAATGGAGCGCCGGGGATTCATCGGGTTGGGCAAAGTGGAAGACTACTCAGCCGGCATCGTCCACCGCCACGAGCAAACCCTAGCCAAACCTAAGGCAGACCGTCTTGAACTCCTGCGAGCCACCCAGGCCCATTTCGGCCAGCTGTTCATGCTCTACAGCGATCCCGCCGCCGAGATTGACGAGGCCCTGTCCGCCGGTTCCACAACAAATACGGAAAACAATATAGATATCCGCGACGAATATGGAGTTTTGCATCAGTTGCGAAGGATTGCCGATCCCGGCCTAATCCAGTTCGTCTGCAACAAGATGCGTGACCACAAGCTGATCATCGCCGACGGTCATCACCGCTACGAGACCGCCCTGAACTATCGCAACGAGTGCCGGGCCCGCCCGGGAACGACCTCATCCGAGCCCGCTCCCTATGAATTCGTAATGATGACCTTCATCAATATGGATAGCCCCGGCCTGGTCATCTTGCCCACTCATCGCGTGGTGCATGGCTTGGAATCGTTCTCGCCCGACAACCTCCGCGATCAGGCGCGATCGTATTTCAGCGTGGAAGAGGTCGATCCCTCCATAACTGCGAACCGCGCTCTGGGAATCCTGCGCGCGGCCGGAAAGGCCGGCACCGCCCTGCTGGGAGTCACGGCCGATCGAGCATTTCTCTTCGATACGCCAAGACCCGCCGCTGCCAGCCTGCTTCAGAGTCTGCCGCTCCGCCAGCAGTCGCTCGACGTTGTTCAACTCCACAAGTGCCTGCTCGAAGGCGTTCTGGGAATCTCGGAAGAAGCCATCCGCGATCAGACGAATGTCACTTACATTCGCGATGCAGAGGAGGCTTTAACTCGCGTGCGTGAGGGAGCCGCCAACATCGCTTTTCTGATCAACCCGGTCCGCATGCGGCAGGTTCGCGACATCGCTTTCGCCGGTGAAGTTCTGCCGCAAAAATCGACCGACTTCTACCCCAAGTTATTAAGTGGCCTCACGATTTATGCGCTGGAGTAACCCGCGCCCGTTTGAAACGCCGGAATTCCGCCGACAGTCGCGGCGGCGTCTCGTCGCGGCGGGTGGGTTCCTGGTCGCAATCCTCCTTGCCTCAGCGCTTCTGGTTTACAGCGCGCCCGAAGAAAAGCGCATCACTATCTACTCCAACGCCGCCAACTATTCTCTCCCCGTTCTCGAGCGCAATGGCGACGAATACGTCGGACTCCTCGAAGTCTTCGAACCCCTCGGCCCGGTCAGCGCCCGCGCCAACGGACCGCACTGGAAATTCCGCTACTACGAAGTGGAAAGCGAATTCGTAGCAGGAAAAACCCGCGCCCGCATCCGCAATTCCGATTACGATCTTCCTTCGAATTTCCTGCTGGAAAATGGACGCGGCCTGGTTCCCCTCTCTTGCCTGGGGACGCTCATGCCTCGCATTCTCGGCGGCCCAGTCACTTTCAACCAGAATTCGCGACGCCTTTTCGTCGGCAATGTAGCCGTTCATTTCACCGCTCAGGTAAGCAAGACCACTCCCCCGAAATTAGTAATGAACTTTACCGCTCCGGTAAACCCAACCATCGCCACTTCGCCCGGCGAGTTGCGTATGGCGTTCAACCACGAGCCCATCGTCGCCCCCGGCTCTCAGGCGCTCACCTTCGATAGCAAAATCATTCCTTCCGCCAGCTTTCAGGAAAACAACGGAGCGGCCGACGTAGTGGTTGCTGCGACCGTCCCGCTTATGGCGAGCTTCACTAACAACGGACGCACCATCATCATCGAACCCGTCCCGCAAGCGGTTGCGCCAACTCAAGCCCCCCCGCCAGTTCCGCGCCCGCCGACGAATGCGGGCACCCCGGCCGCAGCATCGGGAACAACTACTCCCGGGATTCGGCATTATTTCGCAGTGATAGACCCCAGCCACGGAGGCGACGAACGCGGCGCTTCCCTCACCGATCAACTCGCGGAAAAAGATGTCACCCTCGCCCTCGCCCGCCGCCTGCGGCAGGAACTCGAGACTCGCGGTCTCGCCACTTTGCTCTTGCGCGATAGCGATGCCACGCTCAGTCTCGACCAGCGCGCCAGCTTGACTAACTCCGCACATCCAGCGATCTACATTTGCCTGCATGCCGCATCTCAGGGCAAAGGCATTCGCGTGTACACCGCGCTGGTTCCAGCCGAAGTAGAAAACCGTGGCCCATTCTTAAGCTGGGACGCGGCCCAGGCTGCTTTTCAGCTCACGAGCCGCTCTGCCGAAGTGAATCTAGTGAAGGATCTGCAAGATAAGCAGATTCCCGCGCGCGCGCTCATCGCCGCGCTCCGCCCGCTGAATAACATCAGCACCACGGCGATCGCAGTCGAAGTCGCGCCTCCATCCGACGACGTCCTGATTGCCAGCGCAGTTGCCGCCGGAGTCGCTTCCTTTCACGACAGACTGGAGACTGGCCGATGATCCCGCGCCATCTCATCATCGGCGTAGTCATTCTGCTCGCCGCCACTCTAGGCATGAGTGTCTACGTCTGGCGGATACGTAGCCGCGTGCATCGCACCGAAGTCTCCGCCTCGAATACCCAACCTGTAGCGCCACCGGTTACCGGCGCAACCGAGCGAGTCACGCTGTATGTCGCTTATGACGACGCCGGAGTTTTACGTCCCCAACCGGTTCACATCCAGCTTCCCTCGGGACGCCAGGAACGCGCCGCCGAAATCCTACGCGCTTTGCTCACCCTCTACCTCGACAAGTCTTCGCCGCATCCTTTAGCAGCAGGTTCGGAAATCCGCGACCTCTCTCTGGTCGATCCCGGACTCGCCGTCATCGACCTCAACGCCGCCTTCGCCGACAATCACCGTTCCGGTGTCCTGGTCGAAGAACTCACCGTGGTCTCTCTGATCCAAACGTTGACCGCAAACATCGCCGGAATCACCAGGATAAAGATTCTGGTGGAAGGCAGCGAACGTGACACCCTGGCCGGCCACGCCGACCTCTCAAATTTCTACGACGCCCCCGCCCTAACCCAAGCAGTCGCCCAACTGCAAAACGCCCAATAAACAAGGTAGAGGACGGGCGTCCCCGCCAGTCCAAACGCAATCATCTGTAAATCGCCGCTATTCGCGGCGACCTCTGCGGCCGTTCTCCGCGACCTCTGCGATTTAAGACTCTGTTCTTCTCGCTTTCGAAATTTGCTCAAAACTTCGGGAGCAATCTTACGTCTAAGCTCCCAACGGAATTTCTGAGGGAATCGAAACTCAAGGAGCAATCTAATGAAGCGGTCCTGGCTTGCGCTGATTGCCATCACTTTTTTTACTGTGGTCGGAATGAGCCTTCACAGTCTCGCTCAAACCCAGAATCAACCTCCGAGTCCGGCGCGCTCCCGATCCGAGGAGATGTTGGACAGATGGAACGACATTGGCAACAAACTCGTCGCCATGGCGCAGGATTTTCCCGAAGACAAATACGACTTCAAGGTGCAGAAGGACGAACGCACCTTCGCCCAGAATCTTCTCCACGCCGCTGCACTGGATTTCGTTCTGATACGCCGGATTTCCGGATCAAACCTCGGGCCTGACTTCGGCGAAGGCGACAATCCTTCGCGCGATGCTTTCAAGACCAAGGCCGACGTGGTGAAGTTCGTGCAGGAGGCCGTCGCGGACGGAGCCCATGTGATTCAACAGCAGGGCGACGCCGGGCTGGACAAGATAACAAAATTCTTTGGCAACCGGATGGCCCACAACGCCACAATTTGGACCTTCGCCATCGAGCACAGCGGCGAGCACTATGGCCAGCTCGTGGTCTACTATCGCGCAAACAACTTAGTGCCACCAGACTCGCGGCGCTAATGCCGAAAGCTCAAGACCGCGATTCGGCCTCAAACGAATCAGGGAGCGAGAATACAACCGGATGGAAGACGGACTCCGGTGTCAGTGATCGAGGTTGGCCCGGCCGATTCGCAATGAGCGCTATCGCCTAGTTTTCAACAGTTACGCTGAAAGCGTAGTATTTCTCGTCTCGTCTTTGATTGGATGGAGATCGACGGACTTGGATAACGATGACCCTGTGACTCTGTACCTGCGAGAACTCGCGACAGCTCCGCCCTTAACGAAGGAAGAAGAAGTCCACCTGTTCCA
>JBEKGG010000346.1:0-4860 GCA_050012915.1 Terriglobales bacterium
CGGGAGACGGTGCCGGACTGGGTGATCCGACGCGCGGGAGAAATTGTGATGGCGGATCTTACTCCGCAAGCGCTGCAGACGCGGATGAAGCGCGGAGACATTTATCCGCTGGAGCGAGTGGAGCGCGCGCTGGCGAATTTCTTCCGTAATACGAACCTCGTGGCGCTGCGTGAGTTGGCCCTGCGGCAGGTCACCCAGGCGGTCGACCGCACACTTTCGGAGCTAAAGAACGAAGATGGCCAGCTGTTGCAGGTGCGGGAGCGGATTGCAGTGTGCTTCAGCTCGAATCCGGCGGCTCAGTATTTGATCGCGCGCGGGGCGCGCATGGCCCAGGCCATGGACGGCGACTTGTACGCATTCTACGTGGATACCGGTGCGGACGAGAGCGATGAGAACCAGCGGACGCTGACTGACAATATCCGGGTCGCGGAGAGCGTAGGAGCGAAGGTGGTGAAGAGCGAGGGCAAGATTGTCGCGGAAAAGGTCGCAGAGTTTGTGCGCGAGAACCACATTACGCAAGTCGTCTTCGGGCGGTCGGCGACCAAGGGCTGGAAGAGATATTTCTATCTATCGGCCATTCACAAGTTTCTGCGCGAAAGCCCCTCGGTGGATGTACACATCGTGACCCAGGAAATGCGGTGA
Organism: Terriglobales bacterium; assembly: GCA_050012915.1. Classification (GTDB taxonomy): domain Bacteria; phylum Acidobacteriota; class Terriglobia; order Terriglobales; family Acidobacteriaceae; genus JABDBE01. The sequence goes on from JBEKGG010000346.1 coordinate 643, forward strand.
GCGGAATCGACGACGGGAAGATGACGAACGAGCACCGGCGAATCCTGGTGGTGGACGACGAGCCGCAGATCACGCGCGTGCTGCGCACTACGCTTTCCGCGCAGGGCTATGACATCCGCGTGGCTAACGACGGAGAGATGGCGCTGGAGCTCATGAAGAACTGGACGCCGCACGTGGTGGTGACGGACCTGGCCATGCCGAACCTTGATGGAGTAGGCCTGTGCCGGCAACTCCGGCAGATGTCGCAAGTGCCGATTATCGTGCTTTCGGTTCGCGGACAGGATCGCTCGAAGGTAGAAGCGCTCGACGCCGGCGCGGATGACTATGTGACCAAGCCGTTCAGCATGAATGAATTGCTGGCGCACGCCGAAGGAATTCGACCTGCTGTTGTATCTGGCGCGACGTCCGGGCAAAGTGGTGACGCATCGGACTCTGCTGGCCGCGATCTGGGGGGCCAATAGCGTCGAACAGCCGGAATACTTGCGCGTTTTCATCGGGCAGTTGCGCAAGAAAATCGAGTCCGATCCTTCCTCGCCGAAATATCTTCTCACCGAACCCTGGGTTGGGTACCGCTTTGAACCTGGGGCCTAAGTCTGCCCGTGGTTTTCATAACCATCCTTATGAACATTTTATGGAGCCTTTATTCGGCTTTTCTGCGGTTCCGTGTCCAATGGTTGTGGGCCGAAAAAGGGCCCGGACGAACCAGGGAGATTGGGAGTGAATGGTATGTGGATTCATGAAGTAGCACCGGAACGTTTGGCAGAGCTTCTCTATCACTATCACCAGGCGCTAACGCCGGAGCTGTCTGGTAAACGCAGTGAAGGCCGCAGTTCATGGAAAGAAATTGCCCCGCAGGAAAAGAACCGGCTAGTGGCTGCAGCGCGCCTGGCCATGCTTGAACTGGAATCAATGACCAGCGACCGTGCAAAGTCGCGAGAGTATTTTGCCCAGCCGGGCGAGGCCGAATGGGGCTGCTGAGCGTCCGCGGGTGACTGGCTCCTCGACACGCCGCTGACCAGAATCATACCTTTACGAATTCCTTAGAAATTCCTTAAACCGCCCTTACACGCGAGATGATCCACTGAAATGTTTGTGCGGGAGGTCTGCGCAAAGGGGCAGGAAACAAAAGTATGTGGGCAACGTGGGTCGTCGCAGGTGTCGCCTTGGCCGCAGTCGCGTTCATGCTCAGGTTTCTGGCGGCCTTATTGCGTGAGAGTGCGCCTTCGGTCTTCGATTGGGTTGTGCCAGTTCGCCACGAAATGAAGAAGGAGCAACCCTTCAGAGTTCTGGCCGGGATCTATTGTGATGACGATGGCCGCCCGACAGAAAGTGACTGCGGCGACTACCGCTGCGAATTATCGGAGAACGAACATTATGCTAAGGAAAAACACACCACAGGTCTTATGGCTCTTGGGGTTCACCCTGTTTCTGTCGGCTGGAGCCGGCGCTCAATCCACCCCAAACGCAGCTATGTCCGCGAACCCCGGCTCTGGCGTAGCTGCGCAATCGGAACAGCAGGAGATGCGGGATGAATTGAGAGCGCTGCGCGCCGAAGTGGAGCGTTTGCGCGCCGAAGTCGAGCAAGAGAAAGTTGAGCAAGAGAAAGTCGAGCAGCAGAAGACCGCTGCGCCTTCGAATGCCTCGCCCTCGAACGATCGCAGCGAAGCGTCGCCGGCGCCAATGAAGACTGGTCCTGGGCCAAACGTTCCCGCCCTGACAGCGGCGAACCTTGCCCGCCCAACCGCCGCAGCTGGCACAGCTCCTGTAACGGCTGGGGTGACAGGTTGGTTGGCGCAGCCCCCGAGTCCGTCTTCTCCAAGTCAATCCTCTCCAACTCAATCTTCCGAAACCACGCCCGGGAAAAAAGAAAAGATCGATCCCTTTTCCGACTGGGACTGGACCTGGCTGAACGGCAACCCGCGCACCAAAGAAGCGGCTTTCGATTCCAAATTCTTCACCCCGGAGATCCGCGCCGATGTTACCTACACGTACGACTTCAACAAACCGGTAGACAACACGATCAGCGGGTCGAGCGAAATATTTCGCTCCAACGAAATCCAGTTGGAGCAACTCGGCCTCGGTGGCGATTTTCACTATGACAACGTTCGCGCCCGCTTCATGACACAGTTCGGCATGTATTCCGCAACCACGCCACGCAATGACCCTAGTCCAGCGAAGGGTCAATGGGACCTCGACACCGCCTATCGCTACCTGGCCGAGGCCTACGGCGGTTACCACATCAATGCGTTGAACGGCATCAACGTCGATGCCGGCATCTTCCTTTCTTACATCGGTCTGTTCAGCTACTACAATTTCGACAACTGGGCCTATCAGCCCTCATATGTTTCCTCGAACACTCCCTGGTTCTTTAATGGGTTGAGGGTTCAGATTTTTCCCAACCCTCACCTGAAGATCGAACCCTGGTTCATCAATGGATGGCAATCATACGGGTCGGCCAATTCGCGAAAAGGCCTGGGTGGGCAGGTCAAGTGGACTCCGCGACCCTGGGTGAACGTGATTTCCAATAATTACGGCTTGGGGCATGACGATCTCTATATACCGAACCGGGGGCGTGTCCACACCGACGACAGCCTCGAGATCAAGTATTACGATCAACCGGAAAAGCTTCTCGACAAGATGGCGTTCTCATTCACCGGCGATATGGGCTGCGAATTTGGCCCCAGCACGACTACATCGGCAGGCGTATATCTGCAGGGCGTGGGCTGTCACGGCAATACCAAGGATCACAACTCGCTCGGAGCGACATCTGCGGACGAACATTTTGCTGCAGGCGTCAATCCCAAGCAGAGCTTCGTCGGCTACATGCTCTACAACCGCTTCTGGTTCGAGAAAGACCGTTACGGATTGACGGTCGGCGGCGGCCAGATCAACAACCCCGGACGCTATCTGGTTCTGGCTCCTCCTATCAACGGAGAGACGGCGGAGTCAGCGGCGATCAATGCTCCGTACTTCACCGGGAATCCGTCAGACCCATTCAAGGCCTGGGATTCCTCGATTACGTTCGACTACATGCCCAAGCAGTACATCACGTTCCGCTGGGAGTATGACTATCGCCATGCCAGCGTTCCGTACTGGTCGGGTCGCGGTGGAGTCACGCCGCCGGGTTCCGGAGGAGTGCCTTATACCAACAATGGGTATCCTCAATTCTTTGCCTGCATGAACGGCAATTCGTCCATGCAAGAGACCCTCAGCGCCGCGGAAACAGCCTGCGGCAGTCCCGGCAGCACCAGCAGTGTTTGGTTCCCGGACCTGCGCCGAGACGAGCAGTTTATCGACATGGCTATACTGGTCAAGTTCTAGGCTGGATGCGAGCTGGCAAAGCAGTTGTCCGGGAGACCGAAGATCGAACTGCGGACTGGAAGGATTTTGCGATGCAAGACGTGATTTTTCTTGCGGTGACAATTCTATTTTTTGCTGTAGCGCTGGCTTACGTAGTTTTCTGCGAGCGAGTGCGTTGAGCGAGCGCGTTGAGGAAGATATGAATTCTGAACCGATCATCATGCTGATCATTTGCGCGGGTCTACTGGTGTATCTCGTTTACGCCATGTTGCGGCCGGAGAAATTCTGATGACAGCAAATGGATGGCTGCAAATCTTTTTTCTTTTGCTGGTGGTGTTGCTGGTCACCAAGCCCCTGGGCGGCTTTATGGCGCGGGTGTTCGGGGGCGAGCGCACCTGGCTCGATCCGGTGATGCGGCCGGTGGAACGAATCCTTTACCGGCTTACCGGAGTGGACGAAAGCCACGAGATGGATTGGAAGGAATACGCGCTGTCGCTGCTCTTGTTCAGCGGCGTTTCCATGATCCTGCTCTATGTGCTGGAGCGGGTTCAGTTGTGGTTGCCTGGAAATCCCCAGAAGCTGGCAGGGGTGGCTCCAGCGCTGGCATTCAACACCGCAGCTTCGTTCACCACGAACACGAACTGGCAGAACTATTCGCCGGAGACCACCATGAGCTACCTGACTCAGATGGTCGGTCTGGCTTATCACAACTGGGTCTCGGCAGCAGCCGGAATGGCGCTGGCCATAGCATTCATCCGCGGCATCGCGCGACGCGAGCAGAAAACCATCGGCAACTTCTGGGTAGATATGGTTCGCGGCACATTGTGGATTCTGGCTCCGCTATGTCTGGTGGGCGCGCTCGTGCTGGTGTCGCAGGGCGTGGTGCAGAACCTGAAACCCTATGACACGGTGCAGTTG
>JBEKGG010000347.1:0-5334 GCA_050012915.1 Terriglobales bacterium
TCGCCATTCACGCTGGCGGTAGAAATTTCGGGACTGCTGGCTGCGGCCGACCTTGCCGAGGCGATTGGCGAGAAGGCCATCGCGGAATACCTTCGGGAAACGGCGGACAATTGGAACGACAACGTTGAACGCTGGACTTATGTCAGTGGCAGCGATTTGGCGGTGCAGATAGGCGTGGAAGGATACTACGTGCGCATTGCGCCGCCGGAGACGGACAGCGCTTCGTCGCCGCTAGAGGGATTTGTGCCCATAAAAAACCGGCCACCGGGACAAAGCGAGGAACCGCCCGCTCATATAGTCAGCCCGGACGCGCTGGCACTGGTGCGATTCGGTCTACGCGCGCCGGACGATCCGCGCATTCTGAACACCATCAAAGTGGTCGATGCGCTGTTGCGCGTCCAATTACCGCAAGGTCCGTGCTGGTATCGGTATAACGGGGACGGCTATGGCGAACACGAAGACGGATCACCTTTCGATGGGACAGGCGTCGGGCGGCCGTGGCCTTTGCTTGCGGGCGAGCGCGCACATTACGAAATTGCCGCGGGGCGTCCTCAAGCCGCAGAAGAGTTGTTGCGGGTGATGGAATTCGCGACGGAAGGCGGGCGTTTGATCCCCGAGCAGGTCTGGGATTCCGCCGCCATTCGGGAACGAGAATTGTTCCCCGGAAAACCTACGGGGTCCGCGTGTCCGTTGGTGTGGGCGCACTCGGAATATATCAAACTGCGCCGCTCGCTCCGGGACGGCAAAGTTTTCGATCAGCCAGCCACGACCGTGCAGCGATACCAAGTAGAGAATAGGAGATCGATATACTTCGCCTGGCGCTTCAACAATCGATCCCGAACCATTCCGGAGGGCAAGAGGTTGCGGTTCGTATTAACCGCTCCGGCTGTGGTGCATTGGAGCTTCGATCATTGGCGAACATCGCAGGACATCAATACACTCGACACCGGCCTGGGCACATATATCGCCGACCTGGGCAGCGAGCGATTGTCTGTCGGAAGCGAGATCGTTTTCACAATCTACTGGTCGCAGGAAGAGCGTTGGGAGGGCACAGATTTCTCGGTCGCAGTAGAAAACTAGCGTCGTCGCGCAATCAACTGCCGGTGTAAACCAGTTCCACCACGGTGCAGTCGTCGTTCAGGGGCGTGCCGCCGCAGAAGGTAGAGATCGCGGCAAAGATTTCTTCCAGCGTTCCGGTTTTCGCGGCAAGCTCGAGCCGCGAATCCTCGAAGAAGTCTCCGCGCGCATTCTCGGCTTCGGTCACGCCGTCGGTCACCAGCACCAACCGATCGCCAGGTTTGAGCTGGCAGTGATCGCTTTCGTACTTGGCATCAGGCAGTAAACCTACTGGGAGGTTGCCGTGCCCGGGCCGCTGGACTGCTCCGTTAGAAACCACCAGGGGCTGCACATGTCCGCAATTCACATACTCTAAATCCCCGTCGTCGCGAACCCGGTCGATGATCACTGGGGCGTACTTCTCTACAATATTTTTGTCGTTGAAGAGCAACGTGGATGCTAGCAGCGCCGCGGAAACTCCCTTGCCGCTGACGTCGGCCAGAACAATGGTCAACCCCTGGTCGGTATTCACCGCGTCGAAGAAGTCACCGCCAATCTCTTTGCAGGACAAGTTTCTTCCCGCAAGTTTGGCGAACGGAACTTCGGGAATCGTAACCGCCATCAGCCTTTGCTGAATGGATGCCGCAATGGAAAGCTCTTGCTGATATCGCCGGCCAGCTTCTTCCGCTTGCACCAGGCGGGCGTTCTCGATCAGCGAAGCGGCTTCGGTCGCGATGGCATGAAGAATGTCGTTGCTCACGCCGGAAATATCGCGCGAGGCAAAGCGCGAATCCACGTATAACGCACCCATAACCTCTGCCGAAGGCGCAGGCGAAGGAGCCTCGGCGTCGCGCGTGGCCTGAACTTGCGGCTTGCGCAGGGGGACGCAGATCACGGTGCGGAGATCATAAGCCACGATGCTTTTTCGGCCGGTAAGGTCCGCGGACCGGCTGGTGTCGGTCAAAACAAATTCGGAATTGGACTTCAACGCATCATCGAGAATCGAGTGAGAGATGGTTTTGTCGTCCAGCAGGGGCTCGCCCTTCGAGTTGCGTCCGGCCGCCAGTCGTAGTTCCCCGCGGGGGTTCTTCATGTAGACGTACGCCCGTTCGGCGCGCGTGAGCTTCAGAGTTACGTCCAGCAGGGTCATCAGAATTTCATCGAGCACGCCGATGGTGTTCAGCTTGCGGGCAGCTTCGAGGAAGAGAACCAGTTTTTCCAGATCCGTGGTCTCGTCCGAGATGTGCATCACGGAGATCTGACTGAGGAACTCACGTGCGGAGTTCGTGGTTCCATGTTGCGGGTTGAAAATCACATACGCAATTTCACGGACCCCGAACTCAAGGCGGTCATTGCGCTCCAGAATCTTGCGTTCGATGCGCTCTCCATTGACGTATGTGCCATGTTTGCTGCCCTGGTCGACAACGCTGAAAGCGCCATTCTCCGAGACGATCAGGGCGTGATCGCGCGACACCCGTGGGTCGGCGATGACCAAATCTTTATCAACCTTTCGTCCCACGGTGAAAGGACTGTGGTCGAGGTTTATCACGCGCTGCTCGTTGCCTTGAACGAAGACGAGCGTGGGGAAAATCCCAGAACCGGTTCCGGATGACGGCCCGACAATAGTCTGGAAAGCCATGTGGCAGCCTGCAACGCTCCTTAAATGTCCTACTGGAATAATGACAGCATCGAAGGCCGGTGGGAAGAGGCTAAGAAGATTTCACCAGCCGAACCGTTCTAGGCGGCCCCGCGATGGAAGGTGGCGATAGCCTCCTGCTCAGTATCGTAGACCTCGAACACGGTGACCAATTTGGTGATTTGCAAGACATCGCGCAAGCGCTGGCCCAGGCCGGTGAGCTTGATTTCAGCGCCGGCTGCGCGGGCAGAGGAGTAAACGCCCACCAAAGTGCCGAGCCCGCCACTATCGATATAACTCACGCCCGCGAGGTTCAACACGATCTGTCGGCTGGAAGCCAATACGCGCTTGAGGTCCGTGCGCAGCTCCGTGGCTTCTTCGCCAAACACAATGCGGCCTTGACACGATACGATCGTGACTCCATCGGCCTGCCGGGCCTCAATCTTCAGGCTCATTTGATCCTCCGGGAACCACCGCCGGTGCCCGAGAAGCCTATCGCGGGCAGCGAGGGAATGCAAGTTCATGTAGTTGTTTTCGGAGTCGGATAGGCCGGTGCGGCAGACGCGGTCAAAATATCTGGCAGGGTGAGCGCGACGAGGCGCGCCAGCAGCGTCAGCACACCCACCGGAATGGCCATGCTCGTCCACAGCGGGGCAGCCCATGCCTTCTGAACTAAGTCTGCCGGCATAATCATTGAACTCAGACTTAGGATCAGCGCGGCCAGCCAGGGCCATGCCACCAGCAAACCTGAAATTACGCAGAGCAGCCGAGTGAGAGGATCTTTGCTACTCAGGAATCGGGCGTGGCGAACCAACAGTAAGACAGCCGGGAGCAACAGTATCTGGTTGTAGAGCGAAGTCATGGGGATGACTACAACAGTTGCGGCGAGAACTGCTGAGGACACGAGGGCGAAGGCCGGATCGCCGGCAGACGCACGACGAGTTCGCCAGCAAACGACCGCAAGAGCGATCAGCGCGAGCACCGACAAAAATAGACCCAGCGCCGGAGTCGTAAACACAGCTAATATCGATGTCGGCCTGCCAGTGTAATCACGGTAAGCTGTGATGGCCTGCACAAACTGTCCAACCCATCCCGGCATGACGAACTCGGCCGCGGCAAACAGGACTGCCATGGTCAGACTGAAACTCCACAGGAAGCGCCGGCGCTCGCGGTAATTCCCGCACGCCCACAGCACGAGCCAGCCAACGAATAATAAGACGAGTTGGGGCTTGATGGTCGCGAAAGCGAGCAGCACTCCTGCCGGCACCAGAGAGTTGCGAACCAGCAGCAGAGCGCAAAGGGCAATGATCCCGGCAACCAGGAGGGTCAATTGTTCAAGCTTGATTCCCTGCAGAACGGGCAACGTTCCTAAGGTAAGTATTGCTAAGGTTGCGGTTGATACAGGCGAAACCCGCCACTTCATCGCACGCAACCAGAGCGGAACCGACAAAGCGGTCAAGAGGACGAAGAACCAGTGAATTACAAGCCGAACCAACGAAAAAGGAAAGACGATGGTGGGCGCGATCAGAAACACAACGTACAGAGGGTAGGCAAAGGCCATCTGATCTTTCGGATCATCCGGACGATTGGCGTCCAGTACGCGGCCGTAATATCCAACCTGAATCTCACGGGTCAGCTCCGGACTGTAAGGGTCCCGGTGATGCAACAGGAGTTCGCGCGCTCCGAGCCAACGCGGATAGAGGTCGGAAAGGTTTCCGCGTGGCGTGCCGTGTTGTGCGGCATCGGCCAACTGATGCCCGATAAGCACATGTTGCAGGTAGAACCACATGCTCGCGGCTATCAGCAGGCTCAAGGCTAAGCCGAGTTTGGAGTCCCTACGCGACCGTAGTTCAACCAAGCTACACCACTTCCGCAACCGATTGGAGTCGAACAAACTCAATGAGCAGGACTACAAAGAAAATCAGGATGACGACAGTCATCACCTGCATCATCCTGTAGCGAAGAGTGATCAACACGTAAATAGGAGTACAAAATAGAATCGCTATGCAACCGCAGAGCACAGTCCGGGCCCACGAAGAGATCATCCGACTCGAAAGCAAAACTTCAAGCACGATAAGAGCGGCCAGAAATAACAAAGTCAGATCATGCGCAAAGATGTGATAGCTCAAGAGGACCGTCGCAACCAGGCCCAACGCGAATATCAAGTCGGTATAAACCGCGGTCGTAAGCAGCGCCCAGCGCCACGCGTAGGTGATGGCCGCGAGCAGGATTGCCGAGAATAACAAAACCAGAAGAAGGGTCAGGCGGGGCTCACTCGCCGGGCAGAGGGTTGCGATGAGGCCCCGGAGGTTTGAAGTATCGCCTGCCGACGAGTTCCACACGTAGCTCAGGTCGTTTTCTCCGGCCCAAACGTACGGCGGGTAGCTCAACCAACCTCGCCATCCCACCGCGGCAAGGCCTAGTAGGGTCAGGACAAGGCCAACCGACAAAAAGCCAGCCAGGAATTTCTGGCGGCGCAAAAGCACAAGCGGAAAAACAAAAGGAAGCACCAGATGAAACTTGAAAAGACCCAGCCCAATCCAGCTTCCGGCGCGCCATTCGTTCCGTCGGCGAAACGCCAGGAACGCCATGGAGTAACACCACAATAGAAGAATGGAGTCCTGCCCCTGCAATAAAGCCTT
>JBEKGG010000348.1:0-3904 GCA_050012915.1 Terriglobales bacterium
GCTTGCTGTAAGGTCTTGATGTGTTTCATAGACCAAATATACGCCAGAATTATTGGTTAGTCAAGTTAATTATTACCAATCCTCGATCGTTTGCTTTGTTAGATTTGGCGCGGAAATGAGATTTTTTTCTGACGAAGTTCTGCACCAGAATTTGTGCGACAAGCTAAATTTGGAGTTTACCGGCGGCCAGGCTACTCTTCGAACAAGGGTACTTGTCCCGCATCCGACAGTGGGCCGCGACGTTGCCGTCGGGTCGCCCCGATCACGGCCAGCACGGTTAGAGACTCGAGTGCGCTGCGCGGCACAAAGAGTCGCTGCGTGTTGGAGCGCAGGTCCGGCGGATTGATCAGGAAGCCATCGGCCGTGTCTAACGAGAGGTCGTTGGGCATCATGCCTTCGAGGACTTCGCTGTCTTTGAAGCGCAGCCGCACCCAGAGTCCCTCAGTCCGGGGACGGGTGGTGAAAGTTTTTCGGCTGGGCGAGTCGGCGTCTTCAAACTCGCGCACGAAATAGACGACTTTGATGTCTTTCAGGTCGATAGTAACGACGTTTCCTGCGGTATTGAGCAAATCCAACTTGCCTTCACGAACAAAATCGGCCGGTGCCACGTAGCCGTTGATGGAGTCGCGGTCCATTTTGCGGACTACGACTTTCTTGTGAGTGGAAGGCATAAGGATCGGCCAAAGCGGCTCAGGCGGAGGGCTTTTCCGCTGGTGAGCTTAATCAGATTCTCACACGTTTGCCTCGAACATAGTGTGTCATCTCATTCGCAGTAGCCAAAATGTCAACATTGTGTTATTTTCTACAGTTTGCTGCCATCCAATTTAATTCGTCTAAGTCTAGCCTACAGAGTGATTTACGTTGAGGCTGCCGGAGGCTACGGGGCAAGCGGGAATGCGCCCTGTGGAAATCTTGCTCTGGCCGGCCGTATGTTTTCAGCAGTAATCCCGGGGAATTGCAGCCTGGTAAGTCTGAGTTCTGAATAAGGCATGGCCGATTACATTTACACCATGGAAATCCGGTTGACTCCCGACCAGCAGCGGGGGGTCACGCTGGTACAAGACATTGCTCGCGACGCGGGCATGAACATTTACCTGACCGGTGGCGCGGTTCGCGACATCATCAGCGGGTTCGCCATTCGCGATCTGGACTTCACGGTCCAGGGAAATCCCCTCAAGCTGCAGAAGCCGCTCGAACACGCCGGGGCCCTGGTTGCCTCGGCGGATGACGATCTTAAAACCGTATACCTGGTGCTGCCCGGCAATGTTCGGGCTGAGATCAGCACTGCTCGCACCGAGCGCTACGAGAAAACGGGAAAGCCTCCAATCGTCGCTCCGGGGACGATCATCGAAGACCTGCGGCGGCGCGACTTCACCATCAATGCCATGGCGCTGTCGCTGAATCCGGGATCGCGCGGTTTGTTGATGGACCCGTTCAATGGCGCGGCCGATATCGAAGCCAAGCTCATTCGCATTCTGCACAACTATTCCTTCATGGAAGATCCGTCGCGGCTGATTCGCGCGGCTCGTTTTGCAGCTCGTTTTCATTGGCCGATCGAAGAGCGTACGCAGGCACGAATTCAGTCGGCAAAGGAAAACAACTACATCGAGTACATCACCGACCGGGCGATTGGGCAGGAGATTGAACAGCTGGCTTACGAGGACGATCCGCTGCACATCGTCCGCGTACTGGAAAAAGAAGAGCTGCTCAAGGTGCTCAATCCGCACTGGTCCACGGCAAAAATCGACACGGCGGGACTCGGCCAGTTGGTCAAAACTCGACAGCAGATGAACCAGCTGGGGTATACGCCGGATCCCTCGCCCGCGGTGTTGTATTTCCTGACTGCGCGTCTGGGCGCGAAAGATATCGCGGACATGCGCAAGCTGATTCCGCGCAAAGATTTGGTCGCAGCATGGAAGGACTTGGAAGATAACGCCAAAGATTTGGCCAAGCGCCTGGTCGGGAAAGAAGCTGCGACGCCTTCGCGGACGTGGAAATTGCTGTCGGAAGCACGTCCGGAGATGGTTCTGTTTCTTGAAGTCACGGCGAAGCAGCAAGCGGTGGCCCAGAAAATCAAGAACTTCTTTGGTAAGTGGCGACAGGTACAGCAAAAGCTTCCGTTGCTTGAGATGACGGAGCTGCGCATCACTCCCCAGATACCGGAGTATCCGAAGATCGCTCATGACGTATTCATGCTGTTGCTGGATGGAAAACTGCGTTCGCGAACCGAGATACTGAAATTCCTGAAACCGCTGTCGCCACCTCCGCCACCACCTCCACCGCCTCCGCCCAAGCGAGGGCGCGCAGCCAAGGCCGCTGCTGCCGCACCTCAGGCCGCAGCTGTTGCCGCTCCCGTCGCGGGTAAGAAAAAAGGAAAGAACGCTCCGGCGGTCGCTCCGGTTCTACCTCCCGCCGCGAAAGTCGAAGCTGCAAAGGCGCCGGTTGTGAAAGCTTCCAATCCGCCTAAAACAGAGAAACACAAACCTCCGAAGAAGGTGGCGAAACCCGCGAAGAAGCCAGCTAGCGGGAAGAAGCCAAAGGGCAAGAAAAAGGGCCGGTAGTGTGCGCGCTTTTCTTCGTGTACCCTTTGAACTTCATCAACCACAAGAGACGCGAAAGACCCCGCCCGAAATTTTGATCTTCATAGTTCCTATGAAATCGCTCTAGAGGGCGCGCCGGTGTAAACTGGATTCCGCTCTTGGACTGACGCAGTTCAGCTCCTGCGGGAGATCACCGATGGTTCGCCAAGCCTTCTTACCTTTCTACGGTTCGTTGCTGGCGATTTTGCTTGCTCTGCTCTTGGCTGTAGATGCTTTCGCCGCAGGTCCGCATTATCGTGTTCTATATCGTTTTCTTGGTACCCCGGACGGCAGTGAGCCTTACGCGGGCCTCACCATGGACCCCGCCGGAAATCTCTACGGCACGACCTACATTGGCGGAACGGAAGGCACGGTTTACCGACTCGCTCCCGGAGCAAACAACGACTGGATTGAGAACGTGCTTTTTGATTTCTCCGATCCTTCCGTGAGTGGCGGATTTCCGATCGCGGGCGTAACCCTCGATGCGGCTGGCAATGTGTACGGCGCATCGGAGCCAGGCGCGGGCAACCAGGGCGTTGTCTACGAACTGACGCCCAATTCGTCGGGCTTCTGGAATGTCAACGTGCTCCACACTTTCAGCGGAGATAAGGATGGCGGGCAGCCCTGGGCAGCTCCGATCTTTGACAAGGCCGGTAACCTTTACGGCACAGCCACGAATGGCCCAATCGATCCGCGCCAGGATGGCATGGTCTACCAGCTTGCGCTGTCCCACGGCGTGTGGCACGAGAACATCTTTCCTGGGTTCAGCAGTAAAAAGGACGGTGCACAGCCGAGTGCTGAACTTGTATTCGACAAGGCTGCCAACTTATATAGTACGACCACGGACGGTGGCACGGGCTGCCGCCCGGTGGGGTGTGGCACAGTTTTTAAAATGTCCAACACCAACGGCCACTGGACCGAGACCGTCATTTATGCCTTCAAAGGCGGGGCAGATGGAGCGTTCCCTTCTTCCGCGCTGGTGCGTGACAAGGCCGGAAACCTTTACGGGACAACTGCAGTCGGAGGCATTGGGCCGTGCGACATCGAAAGCACTCCCGGGTGCGGCACGGTGTTCAAGCTGACGCCCGACCACAAAAGCCGGTGGAAGAAGACTCTGATCTACAGCCCTGATGGCAGCGCCGGTGGCGGTCTTTTCGGAGGACTGGTTTTCGACAAAGCCGGCAACCTTTACGGCACGACAACGTTCTACGGCAAGACCAGCAAGAATTGCCCAGCTGGTTGCGGCAGCGTGTTCAAGCTGACGCCCGGAACAAAACGTCGCTGGACGGCGACGACACTCTATGAGTTTCGTGGGACGGCAGATG
>JBEKGG010000349.1:0-3903 GCA_050012915.1 Terriglobales bacterium
AGCAGAGTTACGGAGGTTTTTGTGAACAATATGAATTTACAGCGCACCTTTAGGGCACGGGACAAAGCGCACTCCTCGATTGCATTCGGAAGATGCTCCGCCAAGTTGCTGACTGTGGCTGCGGCCTTCATCCTGATCTTTGGAACTGCTGGAGCACAGTCTTCCAGTGGCATTCATACCGACGGAACCGCCTTCAAGGATAACCAGGGCCGCACCCTCATCTTGCGCGGCGTCAATCTCAGTGGCACCAGCAAGACTCCCGCGAAGACGTCTTCCGATCCGCGAACAGTCTCCTTCGTTGGGCGTCCATTTCCACTTGCGCAGGCGGATGAACATTTCCGCCGGCTGCAAAGCTGGGGTCTCACTTTCGAGCGGCTGATTGTGCCCTGGGAGGCGATTGAACACGCGGGCCCTGGCGTTTACGACAAGGCCTACCTGGACTATCTTCATGAGTTGGTGAAGCGAGCGAACTCCTATGGAATTCGGATCATCATCGACCTGCATCAGGATTTCTACTCGCGAGCCTCGGGTGGCGACGGCGCGCCCTACTGGACCCTCTCGAAGGTGGGATTACTTCCCGACAGTACGAACGAACCCGGAGCTCCTCAGAAGCAACCAGCTCGTCCTTTGGGATACTGGCCGCCGACCGCAGGCCGCTTATCTGTTGACACAATGGACACACTCTTCTGGGCTGGAAATGACTTCGCGCCAGAGTTGAAGGTTGACGGGACCCCGGTGCAAGAATGGCTGCAAAGTCACTACGTGAACGCGATGCGCCAGGTGGCCTTGCGAATGCGCGATCTCAGCAACGTCGCAGGCTACGACACCTACAACGAGCCGAGCACGGGCTTCGCGGGCGTGAATGATCTCCGATCTCCGGAGGTCATGATGATGGTGATGGGTCACTATCTTGCACCAGGTAGCCCAGCGCCGAGCGGTTGGGACCTCATGCAAGCGGCTTCAGGGTTCACACCTGAAAACAAATCCGTCGTAGCGAATAGGCTGTGGGCACCCGGCACCGAAGACGTATGGCGTCGACTTGGCGTCTGGGATGTCGTGGACGGCAAACCGACTTTGCTGAAGCCTGGCTACTTTGCCGCAGTCGGGGAAAAGAAACACGGGCAGAACTATTATGTGGCTGCGCTCCACCGGCGGATTGCTGAAGCAGTCCACGAGATTTCCCCAAAAGCGATGATCGCGCAGGAGCCATCTGCCTTTGATGGCAACCAGAAAGCACTGGCTATGGGGGTCGCGGGCGAGGTGAGCGAACCGCACTTTTATGACGGTGTTGCCTTGCTCAGCAAGCATAAGGAACCGGACACGACCTATGCGATTTTCTCAACCAAACCCATTACGGGCAGCGACGCCGTGATTGATTCGTACGTTAAGCAGATTGAGGATGCGAGGACGAAAGGTCAGGCAATCGGCCAGGTTCCTACATGGTTTGGAGAGGTTGGACTTCCCTACGATGTGAATGACAAGCATGCCTATCGGACAGGCGACTTCAGCGTGGTTGACAATTATGCAAGCCTCTACTACGCAGCGCTGGATAAGACGCTGTCTTCGTACGCGATCTGGTGCTACTCATCGACTAACAGCAATGAAAAGGGCGATAACTGGAACGGAGAGGATTTTTCGATCTACAGCCCGGATCAACGTAAGAACCCAAACGACATCAACTCTGGGGGACGCGCTTTAGATGAGGTTGTGCGACCTTATCCCATCGCGACCGCAGGCACGCCTGTTTCGATGGAATTCGACTCCAAATCCAAGGCCTTTCGTTACAAGTACAACGCAGACAAAACGATCTCGGCCAATACCGAGATCTTCCTGCCCAGCTACCAATATTCAAAAGGTGCGGTCGTCACTGTGGATGGAGGGACCTACAAGCTCGACCTTGCGCATTCGCGCGTCGACATTTCTGCGACCGCTGATGAGGTGACGGTCGTCGTGACCTCACAATAAGATGAAACGACGCGGATCACGTTCACCTATGCTTCGACGCTTGGCAATTCTGAAGAGTACTCACTGAAGCTGTTGCCTGCAACCCATCGCCGGTTTTTCGCTTTGTCTAAGAGGTAAATGCACTGTGACAAACACGTTTTCACGCCGCAGTTTCCTTGCAGGCTCGGCCTCTGCTGCTGCTCTCGTCGGAATCAATGCTGTGGCACCAGGCAGTCTCCTCGGTGCCACGAAAGCCTCTCTGCCAGGGGTCCAGCTCTACATGGTGCAGGCCGAAATGCAGAAGGACACACCCGGCACTCTGCGCAAATTGGCGGCCATCGGCTACCCCTACGTGGAATATTCTCCGTTGGGCTTCGGCAACCCCGCCGAATTCCGAAAGATGGTCAGCGATGCTGGTCTGCAGTGCCCTTCAGGACACTTCGTATTTGGAATGGGGGAGACCAACAAGCAGCTCGATGATGCCGCTACGGTTGGAGTGCACTACATCATCAGCACCATTATGCTGCTTCGCCCGTTGACCAATGCGGCCGGTGTGATGGAGCAACTCAACCATCTTGAACGTGACGACTTCAAACGCATGGCTGCCAAGGCGAATGAAGTTGGCAAAAGTGCGCGCGAACGAGGGCTGCAGTATGCCTACCACAACCACAACGTGGAGTTCCGCACATTCGAGGACGGCGTGACCGGCTACTCAATCCTAATGAAAGAGACCGATCCGGAGCTTGTCAAATTTGAGGCGGACCTGGGATGGATGGTAACCGGCGGTGCCGATCCGCTCGCGATAATCAAGTCGGCGCCAGCGCGCTTTCCTCTGCTCCACTTCAAAGACTTCGCCGTTCTGAATCCGCCGGTGATTGAACTTGGAACCGACAGGCAGAAGGAGATCGTCGATCTGGGGCAGGGGAAGGTGCCATTCAAGAATTTTGTTGCCGAGGCAAAGAAGGTCGGGGTTGAGCGTTACATCGTGGATCACGACCCACCGTTCAAAGACCAAACCGCGCTCGAGGCGGCGAAGACCGATTTCGACTATCTCGCGGGACTGCTCGCTTCCTGAGACGTGGCCGCCAGGTGCTTTGTGTCAATGCATCCGGCCGATACCCGAAGATCTCTTCAAGGAATATTTCGGGCGCACCAAGCGCTTCTCGCATGGTTGGTACCTGATTCCATCGCGCGATTCCAGGAACCTCGGACACCCGCTCTCTGTGCGCCTTGATTCGCCGACGTTCTTGAGAACCCTATGTTGTTAGTAGGCCTGCCATCTTTTTCGCTATCGCGTGCGCAGCAAAATGCGGGAACAAACGGTAAAGCTTGTCCATGAGCATGGAGTCTCTTCCGGCAAAGACGGAGGGAGCGTTCCGCTCAATCCCGCGGATGATGATTTGCGCGGCCTTTGCGGGGGTCAGTGGTTTGGTTCTGTCACTGCTCTCGCTTTTGCGTGCGGCCTCCACGCCAGAGTTTCCTCGAATATTGGTCGCAACAGCGCCTGGGAATACAACTGTCACATGAACACTGGTTTCCAACAGTTCTGATGCAAGGCCTTCCGACATCAACTTCACCGCTGCCTTAGCGGCGCAATAGATGGTTTGACCCGGCACTGGAAGAAAACCTCCCATGCTGGAGAGATTTACGATATGCGCCTCGGGCCGTTGAAGCAGGTGCGGCAGAAATGCCTTTGTCATGAACAGCGTGCCGAAGAAATTCACGTTGAAGACACGTTCGATGACGGTATAGTCCAGATCGTTCAGTTTCGTGAATGGCTGGATTATGCCGGCATTATTGACGATGCAATCGACCGCTCCGAAATGGGCAATGATCTCCGCTGGCAATGCCTCAACTGCTGACCTGTCGGCGACGTTAATCACAAACTGCTGAAAGCGGCTGCTCGACTGGCCGAGAAGTGACGAGGTCTCTTCCAGAGTAATCGGGTTCAGATCAACT
>JBEKGG010000350.1:0-3880 GCA_050012915.1 Terriglobales bacterium
TCCTGCGTTGCGCATGAATACCTGGCCGTTGAAAGCTTCGTCAACTTGGCCGCTGAGTCGCTCGATCCGTCCAAAGAGCTGCAGCACTTGGGCTCGCGTTGCCATCAAGGCTTCAAGTCCCACCTCTTTGCGCTCCATGCATTCTGCCAAGGGCAGATGAGCGGCGGATCGCTCCTCGGGCAAGCATTTCTCGCAGGCTTGCTCTTTTTTTATCTGTTCGTGCGTGGCTGGGCGCTCGTCCGCCGCAGCTGCTGATGTGGTGGAAGTCAATTCAATTCCCCCCTTGTCTTAGGTCGACGACCAAACGGTTGGCTTGCGCAGCCTCGCAACTGAATGGCGTCGATCACGCGGTTCATGAAACCATCGAGTCGGAACCAACAACTGGAGTCGGCGTTGCCGCTAGAAAGTGCGACGAGCCGAAGCGGCCAAACCAATCACCTTGCGAGAATGAGACGGGGCTGGATGTAAGTCACCTCACCCGCATCTCTCCGAGGGGCGGCGAGAGTATTTTTCCTTGACACCCTCTTTCATAGGATGAGTGTAACGGGGATTTCCCACCACTATCTCGAGATGTTTTTGTAAACTAGTCGCATAAGCGTGGGCACTGGGATGTTCAAATCGCACCCAAGATCCCGCACGGTCATCTCACCGCCCAGCCAATTTGAAACAACGAGGAGAAATGTGATGATGCGGAAAAGATTAGGAACGGCAACCCTCAAGTTGGTGGCAAGCGTCGCGATTTCCATGGCATTCTCTCAAGCGCAGATTACTGCTCAGCAGAACGTGCCAGCGGAATACCAGGCCGGCATTGCACAATTAAGAATCGCCAAGGGCTACCTGGAAGCGGCCGGAGACAGGTGGGGAGGATATCGCGCAAGGGGCATCGCGTCGATCGACCAGGCTTTCAAAGCGCTGGGCGTAAGTACCGAGTCAACCCCTCGGAAACCGCAATCAGGCAACGTCAACGTCGACGAGCCTGGGATGATGAACAGTGGCATATCCGCCCTGCAGGCCGCCAGGGCCGACTTCGCACAAGCCGGCAATGATTGGGGTGGCCGGAAGGAGACAGCAGTCGCGCTGATTGATCAGGCCCTCAGGGACCTTCAGACAGGGATTAACTGGGCCAAGCAGCATAAGACCTACTGAAGCGCGAATCTACCAGCAGAGTTCGCTGGTTGCAGCGGATCATGCAGCTCATGCAGCGCTCGAATCGGGCTGCATGATCCAAGTGGTCGCGAATCTTAGCACAAGTTTGCGCCGTTTGTTCGACGGAACTTGGGGTTTTGAGCGTAATTGATTCTATGACAATGTCGGCTCCGATGCCCGAGTAGACTTTGGTGGTGCTGAATCCAACCAAAGGGCTCGGAGAAAGCTGGCTCGCATATCTCGCCGTACAGAACTGCCAAATCGAGTTTCTATCTCCGTTTGACGAGGCAAGGATAACGGGTAGTTTGTCTTTCGACTGCCGGAAGCAATCCGCCAAAATCAGGTTTTCACAATTCGCTATTGCACGACCAGCGTCAACTTCACAGCGTGGGTCAATGTGGTCGAGCCGGATTTAAAAGTGCCCGTGACGGTCAGATTGTAGGTACCCGCAGCTGTGCCCGTCGTCCCACCTCCTCCACCAGGGCTGCTGCCGCCGCCGCACCCGGCTATTGCTAATCCCAAAGCGAGCAGACAGAGGAACGCTGGCCTGCGGATCCATCGCCGACGTCGCTCACTCCTCCAACCGAAGAGGCTCGCCAGAACTGCCAGCGCCATCCCGCCGAGCGCCGCGGACCGCGTTCCTAACTCGTTGCCGGATGGCGGCCCGACGTAGGGTTGGGTCAAAGCTGCCGTCGCTGCTGTCGTGACTACGGCGATATCGACCGCCACAGCCTTGGACCCGTCAAGAGTCACCGAAGTCGGCGTCACCGTGCAGGTGGTCTGCGCTGGCGCTCCGCTGCAACTGAGTTGAACCGCTTGGTTGAATCCGTTTACTGGAGACACGCTGACGGCATAATTCGCCGCCTGTCCGGGCGTTACGGTTACAGACGTCTGCGACGTGGTTGTGATTGCGAAATCCTGCACTGTCCCACTCAAACTGATCGCTTGTGGGCTATCAAACCCGTCGTCCGCGATGTTCACTGTCCCTGGCAGGATTCCCGAGGCGGTCGGAGTAAATGTAACTTTGATGGTGCAACTCGAACCCGATGGCAAGCTTCCGCCTACCGGACAATTGTTGGTCTGGGCAAAATTAGTACTTGCCGTGATACCACTGATCGCAAGAGCCTCACTAGCGGGATTCGACAAACTCACAGATTGAGGAGCGGTTGTGGTTGCAGGGTAGGAGACAAAATCAAGGCTTGACGGTGCGATCGTCACGGCCGACACCGTGCCCGTTAAAGCAACCGATTGTGGGCTGCCCGGACCATCGTCCGTGATGCTAAGGGTTCCTGACACGGTTCCCTGGGCTGTCGGAGTGAACGTAACCTTGATCGTGCAACTTGACATGGGTGCGAGGTCTCCGCCCACAGGGCAGTTGTTGGTCTGGGAAAAATCGGCGCTCGCCACAATGCCGCTGATCGCAAGGCCGGCGCCTGCGGTATTTGACAAGGTTATGTTTTGCGGCACGCTCGTTATTCCAATGTAAGAGGAGAGACTGAGGCTCGTCGGAGAAAGAGCAGCGCTGCCAGACTGCAGGTCAACCCAAATCGTGTTGTTGGTATTAGCAATTACGACGTCCATCTTGCCGTCGCCATTAAAGTCTGCAGCGGAAACCCACACCGTTTGATTTCCACTTCCATTCGGAAGAATCACGGCTCCAGACTCCGGGAACTCCCCGGTACCGTTTCCGGTAAAAACCGCGGCTTCCGTCGCCAAATCGAGAAATCCGTTTCCGTGGAAATCGCCCACGGCCAACGAATCGCAGCCACCGCCGGTGACGATCGGAGTCTGGAGTGTTCCATCCCCGTTGCCCAGCAGGACGGAAGCGTTTCCTCCATTGCAAACCACAAAGTCGAGATTCCCATCGCCATTAAAATCCGCCGAGGCGACAAGAGGCTGATTGCCGCCCCACATTCCTTGGTCATCTTCGCTAAAGCCTATTTGGAAGGTGCCATCGCCCTTGCCCAAACCGACACCAGCGGTATTATCCTCGGTGTCGTCAGCGGGATTAAGCGCCCAGGCTAAGTCGATTTTGCCATCTTTATTGAAGTCGCCTGCGGCGATCCCAACGCTCCCCGGGGCGGAAGAGGTATTGATGTATGGCTGAAATGTGCCGTCGCCGTTACCCAGAAAAACGGATGTGTATCCAACTGAGATAACTATAGGGGGCGCTGTATTGTGACTCTCGGCAGCTACCTCCACGTAGCCGAAGCTTGCCGCCAAGTCGAGCTTTCCGTCTCTGTTGAAATCTGCCGCGAGAATCGCTCCGCCGACCAGGTCAAAGCATTCACCCATGCAACCGGGATACCCCGGATACTCGACCTGAGGTTGAAACGTGCCATCGCCGTTGCCCAGCAAAACGGATATTTCGCCTGGAGTGAAAACAGCCAGATCAAGGATCCCATTGCCTCTAAAATCCGCCGTCGTTATTCCGACGGGGGACGCTAGCGCTGCATAGTCCACTTTTGGTTGAAACGTACCATCGCCGTTGCCCAGAAAAATTGAAACCGTGCCGTTGCTGGCCACGGCCAGATCGAGCTTTCCATCTCGATTGAAATCTCCGACCGCGACGGAACTTGGGGATGCATCAGTGGTGAGGATCTGACTATTGGTGAAATAAAGGGAGCTGGCGGCCACGGACACCGGGAAAAATACCGGATTCGAACTCCCGCCACCGGGGCTTGGGTCGGTGACTGTAATAGAAGCTGTGGTGGCGACGGCAATGTTCGTGGCG
>JBEKGG010000351.1:0-3875 GCA_050012915.1 Terriglobales bacterium
AACATAGGCAGAGACAAGCCGGGAGGATGGAGCGATGCGATGTCCGCCCCGCATAAGGGACGGCTGGGGCTAGGGAGATTTCTCCGGCGCCGGACTCGTGGTACAAGCTTGGAAATCTTTTGCACTGATCGCATTGCGCCTGCCTAAGGTTTGTGACCGCTCTCACAAAAACCTTTTCAGGTCTTTGGGGGGGCCGTTACCCGCCTGGCAGCGCCTTTAGCTTCAATCCTGCCCGGCCGTTCACTGCTGTTGGCCGGTGAGTGCCCTCTTTACGCGAGGGCGATCGTAATCTTGTTTTGAGCCGCAATGGCAAGCGCGGCAACTCTCTTTGCCTTCTTCCGCTGCTTCAGTTCACGAAGCGACGCATTCGGACATTCATCACAATGCCCAGCGCCAAAAACATAAACAGGACGGAAGACCCGCCATAACTCATTAAAGGCAAGGGTATTCCAGTGACCGGCATAAAACCGACCACCATGCCGACGTTGACCAGGATGTGAAAGCTAAGCACAGCCACCACTCCCATTACCACGAACGTCCCGGCACGGTCGGGCGCCGTTTGTGCGTTCTGAGTCAACCGCATCAGCACTATGAAGTATAACAGCATTACAGTGAGTGCGCCCACAAATCCATGCTCCTCGGCAAATGCCGCGAAGATAAAGTCCGTTTGTGGGACAGGCAAGAACGCCAGATGAGTCTGAGAGCCCGCACTGCTGCCCCATAGCCCACCTGAACCTACCGCGATAAGAGATTGAATTACTTGGTATCCCGAGCCTTGGCTATCCGCCTCGGGCTGCATAAAACTGGTAAGCCGGTCGCGCTGGTACGGCTTCAACACATGGAAAGCCAGCGGCATCATGAGGCCGGCCAGAATCACCACCGTCGCTGCCTGCTTCCAACGAACTCCACCCAGGAACAACCCCATTAGCGCGATCGGGATGTAAGTCAGCGCCGTCCCCAGGTCGGGTTGAGCCAGTACTAAGAGCATGGGAATGCCTACGATCGCCCCAGCCTTGATAAAGTCAGGCCAGGAAAGTTCCCGCTGATGCAGATCGGCAAAGTATTTTGCTACCGCCAGAATAAGGATAAGTTTCACCCACTCCGATGGCTGGAAATGCCCTCCGCCGGGCATTTTGATCCAGCGCCGCGCGCCCAGATATTTCTGCCCGAAAATCGTGACCGTCAGCAACGAAGCAATTGACGCAATGTACATCCAATGCACCGCATCGAGCAGCTTCTGATAGTTGATGAAACTCATCAGAAACATCCCGCCGACTCCGCCAGCAATCCAGTAAAGTTGCTTGATATGCGCTCCGGCAAACTTGGTATGCACGGTGGCGCTGCGAATCTCGGTCACCCCCAGCCCGCAAATCAGCAGCACAAAGATGAACAGCAGCCAGTCAAAATCGCGAAATGAAATATAGCGTGACATGAACTTAGTCGTTGGTCACTCGTCGTCGGTCGTTAGCCTCAAATTAAAACTGTCATCTTGTGCGTAGTCGAAAGACCCCGCGTCAGCCAGTCGTGCTTCAATGCCCCAGGGAATTCTCCCCGCGTACTCTGCGGCCGTTCTCCGCGAACTCCGCGATTTAAGACTTTTGCCTTTCTCCAAATCAAAAGTTGGAGCGTAGAGTACGAAGAAGAAACATCACTCCATCCCCGGAGCAGCCACTGCCAGCGGGACCCGCGCCTTCGACACATCGATCACAAACCTCCCGCCATGCAGCATGTCCTGTTCGGAATCATCCGGGCTGACCGAATTCCATACCGCTCCGATTTCCACTTTCTTATCCCCCGCCGCGACCTTCGTCGGCTGACGCCGCTGCTTCTCGACGTAAGCCTTGACCACCTGCGCAGCAATGCGAGCCGCAAATTGTCCGTGCTCGCCGCCCTCGAACAATACCGCAACCACAATCTCGGGATTCCTCCTCGGCGTCACACCCACAAACCAGGCATTATCTTTATATTTAGATTTCCCATTGGCCGTCTTGGCCTTGAGCGCGTTACTCACCGTTTGCGCGCTGCCCGTTTTGCCGGCAAAATCAATTCCCTGCAGATGCGCGCTGCCCGCCGTGCCCAAAGGCGAGGGTACATTCGACATGGCGTCGGTGATGATTTCCCAATTCGCCGGATCAATCGGAATCTTCACCTGCCCTGGCGTGTCCGTGGCAGGAATAACATTCCCCGGCAAGTCTCTCGGATTGGTCACGTGCGGCCGCACCAACAGGCCGCCACTCGCAATCCCACCAATCGCACGCGCCAACTGAATCGGAGTCACCGCCACCGCGCCTTGACCGATCCCCACCGAAATCGTTTCTCCCGCATACCACTTCTGTTTGAAGTTGCGAATCTTCCATTCTTCCGAGGGCATGACCCCGGTGACTTCCTGCGGCAGGTCGATGCCTGTCTTTTGTCCCAGGCCAAACATGGTCGCGTATTTCGCAATGCGATCGATGCCAAGTTTCTCCGCCAGCGTGTAAAAGAAAACGTCGCAGGACTGGTAAATCGCCTTGCTGATCTCGACCATGCCGTGAGAGCGATGCTCGGCCGTCACCCAGCATTTAAAATAGCGTCCATAAAACGTCGCGCCGCCGTTGCAGATCACGTGCATATCCTGCGCGATACCCTCCTGCAATCCCGCCGTAGCCATAATGATTTTGAAAGTCGATCCGGGCGCGAGTTGAGCTTGAATCGCTTTGTTCAGTAACGGATGTTCTTCGTCGTTGACCAGCTTGCTCCACTGATCGCGCGAGACCCGCACTGCAAAATCGTTGGGATCGAAAGTCGGCCGGCTGACCATGGCCAGAATTTCTCCGTTGCGCGGGTCCATGGCCACGATTGCGCCATTCTTGTCGCCCAACGCCTCTTCGGCGGCAATTTGCAGATCGAGATCTACAGTGAGTTTGAGTTGCTTCCCAGGTTCGGCGGGCGTTTCATCAAGCCGTCCGACTTCTCGCCCGCGGCTGTTCACAATTGCTCGCCGCGATCCGTTCTTACCCATCAGAATCTGGTTGTATTGCAGTTCCACTCCCGACTTTCCCACCACATCGCCGGGATTGTAGAACTCCCACCGCGCCTGATTCAGCATCTCCTCGCTCACTTCGCCGACGTACCCGATCAGGTGCGCCATGAATCCGTTGCGCGGATAAAGCCGCCGGTGCGCCACGATGGTGTCGAGCTCCGGCAGTTCGTTGCGATGTGACTCCACGAAGGCGAGTTCGTCGGGCGTGATGTCGTCTTTCAAGAAGATGGGCTGATATTGCGGCATCGACGCGAAATGCTTGATGCGGTCTCTGGTCTCTTTCGGATCGAGATGCAGTCCTTGCGAAATAAGATCGGCGTCGGCCAGAAGATCACGGGAGGAATCGCGCAACAACAGCGCAGTAAACGAAGGATAGTTGTCGACGATGATGCGCCCTTCGCGATCCAAAATCTTGCCGCGCGGCGCAAGAATCGGCACATTGCGAACGCGATTCTTTTCCGCCAGCGAGGCATACATATCGCTCTGCACCACCTGCAGCCGCCATAATCCGTAGGCCAGGATCATGAAAATGGCCAGGATGATGTACTGCACCGCGGTAAGGCGGAACTGCGATACTTTTTCGTCGCGGCCGAACATCAGGGTGTCAGGCTTGGGAAATCAGGCTTCGGGCTACAGGTTTCACCTGCACGCCGCCGACTTGATTCCGCGCTGACTTAATCCTTTCGGAAGATTAGTTCATTGTAATCCGCCAAGCTCAAGATCGCGTTGCACTTTCGGGTAACGGAAGGGCATAGACGGCGGAGGAAACTGCAAAGTCGCAACCAGAATCCGAAAGCCAGAAGCCTAAAGCCTGCCTCACGTCCTCTGCTTAAACCGATCCATCAGCGCAAAC
>JBEKGG010000352.1:0-3848 GCA_050012915.1 Terriglobales bacterium
TCTGAGACTACTGCACCTCCGCGCGCTCTGCGGCTGTTCTTAGCGGCCTCTGCGTCTTAAGATTTAGAAACTGCCAAGGTTGTAATTTGGCTGGCGGCGCAATCGGTGGTCTACTGATTGGTGCTTCTCAAAGGAACTGAAAGAATTTCGAAACGGAGAAACGCCTTGCCTCTTAGAAAAACTGTCACACGATTAGCACTCCCACTGGCATTGCTTGCGGTTACCCTCGCTGCTACCGGCAACGGGCAATCCGGCACGATCAAGGGCTATGTCATCGACTCCGCTTGCACCTTTACCAAGAACCTTAAGAAGCCTGTGAACCCCGAATGTGCGGTCGCGTGCGCGAGGGCGGGCTCACCGCTTGTGATTCTGTCCGACGATGGAACGATTTACTGGCCCATTGATGACGCGACGCCCTCGTCAGGTCAGAACACGAAACTCCTGCCATTCGCCGGCCAGAAGGTCACAGCGACAGGAAAAGTTTTCGAGCGAGGCGGCTCGCATGCCCTGGTCATCGACAAGATCGAGGCTCTGCCAAGCTCAAAGTAAGCCGGACCGACACAGTCCGCCACAAGTTTTTTACGGAGACGATGAATGCTGAGACGCCGCGAAACGATTATCGTGATACTGGTTTTTTCCATGGCAACGATCTTTGTATCTGGTTTGCAAGCCGAGGCGAAATCTAAAATGCGAACGCAATCATTTGGCAAGACCGAAGACGGACAACAAGTCGACCTTTACACCCTGACCAACAAAAACGGCATGGAAGCCCGGATCACTAACTACGGCGGCACGGTTGTCTCTCTAAAAGTTCCCGACCGTAGTGGCAAGTTCGAAGACGTCGTATTGGGCTACGACACGCTCGACGGCTACGCGGCCGGAAAAGCCTACATCGGCGCAACCGTTGGACGTTATGCGAATCGAATCGCCCACGCCACATTTGTCCTTGACGGCGTTACGTACACGCTGGCGAAGAATGACGGCGATAACCATCTGCACGGTGGCTTCAATAAGCGCGTGTGGACCGCGAAAGACGTCTCCGGCAGCGATGGGCAGGCTCTGGAACTCACCTATCTCAGCAAGGACGGAGAAGAAGGCTTTCCGGGAAACTTGCCGGTCAAAGTCGTGTACACCCTCACCGACAAGAACGAACTCAAGATCGATTACAGCGCGACCACTGACAAAGATACCGTGCTCAACCTGACCAATCACGCATACTTCAACCTTGCGGGACAGGGCAACGGTGACATCCTGCAGCAACAGATCATGATCCGGGCAGATCGATTCACTCCAATTGATGCAACCTCGATCCCTACGGGCGAACTGCGAAGCGTCAAAGGAACCCCTTTCGACTTCACAACCGCAACCGCAATCGGCGCCCGCATCGACCAGGATGACCAACAATTAAAATTGGGAAAAGGCTACGATCACAACTGGGTGCTAAACAACGAAAAGCCGGGATCATTGTTTCTGGCTGCGCAAGCTTACGATCCGCATTCTGGGCGGGTGCTCGAGGTGTTGACTACCGAGCCGGGCATTCAACTCTACACCGGAAATTTCTTGGACGGAATTCATGGCAAGGATGGTAAGGTCTACAATCGCCGCTACGCATTCTGCCTGGAAACCCAGCATTTCCCCGATTCGCCGAATCATCCCAATTTTCCAACGACAGAGCTCAAGCCGGGACAGCACTTTGAATCAACTACCACTTATAAATTTTCGACGAAGTAGATATTTGGCAGGCATCAGGGAGCGGACCACCCCTTGCCGACGAGGAGGGGGATTGCAGAGATCCTTCGTTGGGAGTCCCGGGCTTTGCCCAGGACTCCGCGGCCTCAGGATGACAGCACAGGGATTTATTTCAGTTTGACGAAGAGCAAAACAAAGATGGCCCACACTCCCACGGTCATGGGAAACTGAGCGGCTTGGGCTTCCTGCAATGGGCCGCCGCGTGGGATGGCAAAAGAGAGGACAAACATTGCCACAGCGGTGAGTATTCCGAGGATCAGTTTGCTTTTCGGGGTCATGGTCGTCTGTGCCTCGTCGTCTGGGTTCGCCCATGTTGAGATTGCGACAATCGGGTCAGGGCGGTTGCGGACATTCTACGCTGGAATGCTAGGAACGCAACGCGGGATTGGGTTTTGAAACAGTATGGGCGAGATCCTTCACCCCGCTGGAGAACGCGGGGCAAAGGATGATCGCACTGAAATGGAGGATGACGCTACTTTAAGTTAGTTGTGGTCGCCGGCCGAGACGCTGCTACCCCACATGGCGGACGATCCCCACATGGCGCTGCTGCCCCACATCGCACTACTTCCCCACATCGCCGACGATCCCCACATGGCACTGTTGCCCCACACAGCGTCCGAGCCCCACATTGCTGAGTTTGAAGTGACGAACTGCGAAGATCCCCATACCGCCGTGCTTCCCCACATGGCAGACTCATTCCATACCGCAGACGGATTCGAGGTCATGTACACGTTGCCCGTGCTGGGATCGTACTCTGCAGTCGGAGACATGGCTGTTCTGTTGGCCACGTCGGTGCTGTTCAGCGCCGCTTCCACATCCACATATCCCGCCCCGATGGTGAACACGTCGTCCTGATCGGTGTAGGTGATTCCAGTCGTTGGATCGTAGACGCTGCTGAACGCGGGCAACGACTTCCACGCCGTTACCATCAGCCGGGCTTTCACTTGGTCGGGCGTGAGTTTTGGACTCTTCTGCAAGAGATCGGCAACCACTCCGCTGACCACGCCGGTGGCCATGCTGGTTCCGCTCAGCGTGAAATAAGAAGTCGAGGACGCGCTGGATCCACCGTTCTCGTAGAAGCTGTACGGTACTTGATTCCCGGGATATTCGGCGTAGAGCGTGCTGCTCGGCGCCGCGAGCGATACCAGCAGGTTGCCCGGCGCGACCAGGTCGGGCTTCACAATGTCGTCGATGACGGTCGGTCCTTTGGAACTGTAGCTGGCCATTTTATCGTCGTTGCGGGTCGGCGTGCCCAGCGTGTTGGTTGCGCCCACGGTGATCACATAGGGATCGTTGCCCGGCGAGTTGATGGTCCAATAGCCGCTGGTTGGTTGATAGCGTCCGTCATTTCCGGCCGCAACCACGACGACGATGCCATTCTTCCAGGCTGCTTCCACCGCCTGGCAAACCGGGTCGAGCGTGTAGCTTTCGTAAATCGGCCTGCCTAGCGAAAGATTCATGACCCGGATGTTGAACAATCCCTTTAACGCGATGGCCTGCGCAATCGCCGCGATAACCGCGCTGTCGGTTCCTTCGCCATTCTGATCGAGCACACGAAGGTTGATCAGGTTCGCTCCCGGCGCTATGCCTTCGAAGGTGCGCGAATATTTCGAGCCCGTGGAACTGGCGCCATCCCCGGCAATCAGCCCGGCGATGTGCGTGCCGTGACCATACTGATCGGTCGCGCTCGATGTGCCGCTAACAAAGCTTTGGCTGTAGACCACTCGCGACATTCCGAGAAACCCGCCCTGCAGATCGGGATGATTGATGACTCCACTGTCAATCAACGCGACGCCTACGCCAGCGCCGGTATAACCGGATTGCCACGCGGCAAACGCATTGATCGCAGGCGCGGCGTTGCTCAGCGTGGGAGTCATCGAACGGTTCAGGCTGATGTATTTGACATTCGACTGGTTCGACAGCGCAAGAATGTTGCCCAGCGGCAAGTCGGCGACGATCCCATTCACCAGCGGCAAATCACTCAAGATGGTGCCTAGCAAATTGGTGATGTTCGCCAGATCCAGCGGTCCAGGTTGCTGGTTGTACTGCACAATCACCACGGCATGCGATGCCTTCGACGCTTGCAGGTCGGGAGACAA
>JBEKGG010000353.1:0-3830 GCA_050012915.1 Terriglobales bacterium
CACCGCCGGTGCTGAAGCAGTGAGCTTGATAGCAGCAGGCGCAGGGGGATTTTGTGCAGGGGATGAGGGAACGAGCATGGCCATCGCCGCAAGCGCCAAGACGGTGATCTTCAACATCAGCCACTCCTTTCGGAATATAAACGGCCGTTTTTGTGAGGCTCTGTCCTCAGCGTGATCCATGATTGCGCTGAGAGCAACGGAACAACGACATTAACCCTTGTGAGTCGCAGGTCCCGCAACGATTCGGCGCGCTCAGTGCATCTTGTTAGTTGCGGTGTCGAGCACAGCATCGGTCGCCGCACGGCTGAAGAGTATCCGGAAATCCTTGGCGTCCCGCAGAGCGAAGGCAGGAGGCTCGGTTGGAGCGGTGATGGCGAAGAAGTCGGCGCGGGCGACGTCCTCCAGCACAAACGAAGGCCGAGCATCGTTCGCCATAGGCGCGATTTCGACGTGGCTTAGTTCCAGATTGCGGAGGTGGCGAAGGAAAAAACCTTGAGCGGGCATTGGGCCAAACATGCCTGGGTCCGGATATTTATCAATCTGTTCTGGAGGAACGACTTTCGCCTGCTCCGCCCCGAACCCACCTTTGTGCTGCATGTAGAAGTTGGCTATCTTGATGTCTTCAATCGGGTACCCCGGCACCCCAGATAGGATATTTCCGATGCTCGCAGCCGAGTTGTAAGACACGATATTCGAGGCCAGAATACGGCGCAGTGTTCCGACTCTCGTCGATTCCTTGGGCCCGCGCAATCGCGCCCCGAGTCGAAAGAAAAGCGGTCCGTAGATCAGGTTGCGCATGCTGATGTTCGAGATCGTGATGTCCTCGCACAAAGCGCCGTCTTCGCTTTCAAGGGAAAGGCTGTTGCAGCCCTCGAAGACACAGTTGCTGATGGTGATGTTCTTGAAGCCGCCGTTTGACTCGGTGCCACACTTGATGCGCCCCGTGCGGTAGACATTCTCGCCATCTGGGAAGATCTTGTACGTGCCATCGATCACGGTACCCAATTGGTAATAGCCGGTGACAGTGCACCCGGTAATGGTAACGTTCTCGGTGGCCCGCGCGTATCCAAGTGCGAAGCTTGATTTTGGGCATATCCCGTCATCCCATGGAGAATTAACCGTACAGTTCGACACATGAACGTTCTTGCAGCAATCGATATCCATGCCATCGCGATCCGTATCGATCGTCAAATTGTCGATTGTCAGATTATCGACTCCTGTAAGAAGCAGCCCAAAGTGGCCGCCCTTGAGAATACTGAAGTCGCGAAAGGTGACGTTGCGGCAATTTTTGAGCGCGATCGCTTTGTTCCCTACCCCCGCCTGTTCCGCCCTGTAGCTTGGATAGTTGCCACGGATGTCGCCATCGCGCCAGGCGCCAAAGGAGAGCCCCTTGCCATAGACCAGGCCGGGCCCACTGATCCCGGTATCGTGGATGTCTTCACCCCAGATGAGCGAATTGTGCCAGTGGTTGTGCCCATAATCCTGGTAACTGTCGTAGGATGTCCTGGGCCCAGCAGCGTCATACACGCCACCCAGCTCGCCGGTGGTCTGCCCAGGAAGCGGCGATGCTGCAGCTAGGATCGTTGCGCCTTGAGAGAGGTAAAGATGAACGTTGGTCTTCAGGCGAATGGAAAAGCAAAGATAGGTGCCGGCGGGAAACACAACCGTGCCCCCACCTGCGGCAACAGCGGCATCGATGGCCGCGTTCACTCCGGGTGAGTCAAGATGCTTGCCGGTTCCAGTCGCACCGTATCGTTTCACATCAAAGAAAAGCGGGGACTCGGATGCATGCAAGTCAGCCGGTTGAGCATTTGCCGCTGCCGAAGCAAATGCAGACAAAGCAAGCGGAGAATATTTGAGCAGATCGCGGCGCCGAGTGTTCATGCTACTAAATGTAGCAAAGCCGCATTCCGAATACCGGTATCCGGCGTACCCGGCTCCGAAGCTCCGGCGCAGCGACTCCCAGGGAATCATTATTCGTAATCGAGCCAAACTGATGTCTGTACCCGAATCTGTACCCGAAAATCCAGCCCGTTGCAGTTCCAAAAATCTCCGCGCTGAGGTACTGGCGGTTGTGGAGATCAGATATCACGTAACGATGGGCTCGCCTTTGGATCTCCAGCAAGCGCGAGCGAAGCTACGCCTCTGCGAGCGCCCGGTGAACGAGACTCACTGAGATAGCACCCTCGCCAACGGCAGACGCGACACGCTTCACACTGCCCGCCCGGACATCGCCAACAGCGAAAACTCCGGGAATGCTGCTTTCTAGCAAATGTGGAGCCCGCGCCAGAGGCCAGCCGGAGCCTGTTTTTCCATTTGCCACCGAGGGCAAGTCGGGACCCGTGAGTATGAATCCATTGTGGTCAAGCGTCACACAGTCCCGCAGCCAATCAGTATTTGGTCTGGCTCCAGTCATCAGGAATACATGACGCAGAGGACCGGCAAATGCCTTTTGGGTCTTCTTGTTCACCCAATGAACCTCATCGAGATGATCTTTTCCGGCAAGCCCAACGATCTCCGTATCGCAAAGCAGCTCGATCAACGGATTGCTGGCAATCCGCTGGATGAGATAGCGCGACATCGTCTCGGCAAGATCGCTCGATCGCACCAGCATGTACACGCGCTGCGCGGATTGCGATAGAAAGACAGCGGCTTGACCGGCGGAGTTGCCGCCTCCCACAACAACGACAGCTTCCCCCTCACAAAGCTGTGCCTCGAGGTAGGTCGCTCCGTAGTAGATTCCGCGACCTTCGAAGCGATCAAGATGATCGAGAGAGGGAATGTTATAGCGAACCCCAGTCGCGATCACAATGGTCCTCGCAAAGAGGGAGCTTCCATCCTCCATTACCAGTTCGTAGGGACGTCGATCACACTTCAGCTCGACAATCGACCGGGCAACAACCATCTTTGCCCCGAACTTTTGCGCTTGTGCCGCGGCACTGGACGCGAGTTCCTGTCCGGAGATACCCGTTGGAAATCCGAGGTAGTTCTCGATCTTTGAACTAGCTCCCGCCTGACCGCCCGGAGCATGGCTTTCAATAACCAGGGGGTCCAACCCTTCCGATGCGGCATAAACAGCGGCCGCAAGACCCGCAGGGCCAGCGCCAATAATGACCAAATCGCGCAATAGCGTTCCGTCGAAGTCGCCATTCAGTCCAAGACAATCCGCCAGTTGTGCATAGGATGGATTCCGCATCACCGTTTTTTCGTTGCAGATGACGATCGGAATTTCGTTGATTGCAACTCCGAAACGATCGAGCAAGCTCTGCGAGATCGAATCGGTATCCAAATCCACATAAGTATAGGGATAACCATTGCGGCCCAGAAACTCGCGAAGACGGACCGTATCGGCAGAATGGCGCGAACCAATGAGGATGACATTGCCGAGATTCCTTGTGATCAACATGAGCCGGCGGAGCAGAAAAGCCCGAAGCAGGATCTCGCTGAGCTGGCTGTCGCGCGCGATCAGAGCATGAAGATTTTCAGGCGAGATCTCCAACGCTTCGCCCGCGGAAGCAACGCGCGCCTGCACGATCGCCCTCTGGCCACCGATCATCCCGGCCTCTCCGGTAAACATCCGCGGAAGCAGCATCGTGACCTGGCGGTCACCGTCGGCTTCAGGCTGAACTATTTCCACCGAGGCTGACAGGAGAACGTAAAGAGGCACGGCGAGATCGCCTGGTGCATACAAGATGTCGCCACTTGAAACGCTGCGCAGCCGTGCATACGGCCTTACACGAGCGATCTGTGCCTCAGTAAGCAGCGGGTAGGTCTCGGTGTCCGCACTCATTCTGCTAAGAACCGGCGACGACGACATTTCAATCCACCTT
>JBEKGG010000354.1:0-3804 GCA_050012915.1 Terriglobales bacterium
ATGATTTCGAGACGGGCACGAGAGCCGCCGCGTTCGGCGGGACCACGACTTTGATCGACTTCGCCATCCAGTACAAAGGCCAGACGCTTCGAACGGCCTTCGACACATGGATGAAAAAAGCGTCGGGCAAAGCCGTCAGCGACTACTCGTTCCACTGCATCATCACTGACCTAGCGGACGCGCAACTCGAAGAAATGAATGCTCTGGTCCGCGAAGGCGTCACTAGTTTCAAGCTGTTCATGGCTTATCCCGGCGTATTCATGCTCGATGATGGCAGCATTTTCAAAGCACTGCGTGCGACGGCGAAGAATGGGGGTTTGGTTTGCATGCACGCCGAAAACGGCAGCGCCATCGATGTAATTGTTCAGCAAGCACTGGCTGAGGGGAAAAAAGCGCCGAAATATCATGCGTTGACGCGGCCAACCACCGCCGAGGCGGAAGCCACATCGCGCGCTATCGCTCTCGCAGAGATGGCCGGAGCGCCGGTTTACATCGTGCATTTGAGCTGTAACGATGCTCTCGAAAAAGTTCGCGAGGCTCGTGACCGCGGCCTACCTGTCTACGCTGAGACTTGCCCGCAATATCTTTATCTTTCTATTGAAAATTTTGATGTTCCCGGATTTGAAGGAGCGAAATACGTGTTCACTCCCCCATTGCGCGAAAAGTGGCACCAGGAAAAACTTTGGAATGGACTGAAGCAGGATCACCTGCAGGTGGTTTCAACTGACCACTGCCCATTCTGTTTCAAAGAACAAAAAGAACTGGGAATCGACGACTTCACCAAAATCCCCAACGGAGGTCCGGGAATCGAGCATCGGATGAGCTTGATTTATTCCGGCGGCGTCGCCCAAGGCCGCTTCAATGTCAACCGCTTCGTAGAACTCGTTTCTACAACGCCGGCAAAACTATTCGGCCTCTATCCCCGCAAAGGAACGATCGCAATAGGAAGCGATGCCGACCTGGTAATTTTCGATCCCGCCCGCAAGCACACCATTAGCGCACAAACTCATCACATGCGCGTCGATTATTCAATGTTCGAAGGCATCCAGGTAACGGGCATGCCCGATGCTGTATTCTCTCGCGGCCGGATCATTGTAGAAGGAGATAAATTTGTAGGGCGCCCCGGCGCCGGAGAATTTCTCAAGCGCTCGCTGTATTCAATGTAAGCTCGGAGTCCCGAATGGACTTCGTCGGCTGAAGCCCAAGCGATTTTCTATTTGAATAAGCTAGATACCTAGACGCTCACCGGTGCTCGTTCCAAAGAGCGCATGGTGTTCAGAATGGTGAAAATGACATTTTCATTGCCGACAGCCGTATTGATCATCATGTGATAGAGACAACGCGTAGGCCAGTCGGCATTGAAGTAGCGTTTCACGAATGTGATTCGGTCCCGGTCGATCGTCTCCAATAAGTCTTCTGCTTCTCTCGCGCTCTTGCCGACTTTGAGCAATCGGTTGAGCTTCTCCGCGTGGGGCGCATAAAGAAAAACATGGAAGGCATCTGCCCGCAGACGCAAGAAGTACGGAGCCCCTCGACCAACGATCACACAGTTACCGGCCTGGGCGACTTTCTCCATGACCTGCTGTCCGACGGCCACAAAGCGGTCGGTGTCGAATGTGTCCGATCCGGGCAACGGTATGCTGCGCTCGTGACTTCCGCGCAAAAAGACTTTGACCAACCGCTGAAAGGTGCCGTCGGCTCGCTCCTCGCAGCGTTCCACGGTCGAACACTCCACATTGGCAACTTTGGCGATCTCTTCCGTCAATGCGTGATCCCAGACTTTCCAGCCGAGCTGCTTGGCAAGTTCGCAGGCAATCTCACCGCCTCCGCTTCCGTATTCGCGTTCGACTGTGATGATCCGGTACATTAACGTCCCTGATTCTTATTTTACCCAGACCTTGGGTTCAACCGACATCCCCGGACGCAGAACGTGTTCTTTGGTCTCGCCAGGATCGAACGTGATCTTCACCGGAATGCGTTGCACAACTTTCACATAGTTGCCGGTCGCATTCTCCGGAGGCAGCAAGCTCGTGATAGCGCCGCTTGCTCCTGCGATGCTCTGCACGTGACCGTTGTAGTCCTTGCCATTCGTGTCCACGTGGATCGTAACCCTCTGGCCGACTTGCATGTGTTTGAGTTGAGTTTCTTTGAAATTCGCGGTCACCCAGATGTCGTCGAGGTTGATCACCTTCATCAGTTCCTGGCCAATCGAAACATTCTGCCCGACTTCCACCGTGCGGTTGGTGACAGCCCCGTTTACGGGCGCAAGAATCGTCGTGTATTGCAGATTCAGTTGTGCCTGTTCTAATGCAGCTTTCTTGGTTTCGGCCTGGGCTTCCGCGGATTGCGCACGCGCCTGAATGGTTGCGATTTGTTGTGGACCGGTACCCGCTGCTCGAAGGTTCGCCTGCGCCTGGGCAAGCCTGCTTTGCGCCTGCCGAACCTGATTATCCGCCGCGGATGCAGAAGCCCGTGCCGCCTCCACTGCCGCAGCGCCCGCGTTGGCTGCGGCTACGGCTTGATCATATTGTTGCAGCGAAATCTCTTGTTTATCGACAAGTTGTTTGTAGCGCACCAGATCGTTTTGCGCCTTCACGTTGTTGGCTTCCGCCTCTGCCAATTGCGCTTTGGCGGCGGAAAATTGCTGACGAGCAGCAGCGATTCCGGCGGTCGCGTTGTCCACATCGGCTTGCGCGCTGGAGGTTTGGCTGGTGGTGTCGACGGAAGTGATCGGCACATTGACCCTAGCGGCCTCGGCGGTGGCCTCGGCGTCCGCATAGTCCGCCTTCGCGTGATCCAGGGCCACTTGATAGTCCTTGGGATCAATCTCAATCAAAGGCGTCCCCATCGGCACATACTGGTTATCTTCGACTAACAGCTTCAATACATGACCCGAGACGCGCGCGCTGATCGAGTTCAAGTGGCCGTCGATCTGCGCATCATCCGTATCTTCGTAGCTGGCGAAGTAGCGCCAAAGAAAGAATCCGGCCACGACCAGCACGACGACCCCCACAATAAGAAACACGCGAAACCGGGGATTGCCAGCTCGAAAACTCTTCCAACGGAGATCTCTGTCCGACGCGGGCAATGGAGCCGGCTGACTTGCAGGCCGCTGAGTTTGAGGCTGATCGTCCTTCACCACCGTGTCTGTATTCTCTGCCATGATTTGCGTACCTGATTTTACTTTTGATTCTGAAGGTATTGCTTGACCCCCTCTTCAGCAACGCCCACGGCCTTCGCGAGCTCGATCTTGGCCAGGTTGTGGGAGTACAAGGCCGAGATGTATGTCTCGTTAGCTGAAGTCAGAGAGTCCTGCGCCTGAACCACTTCCAAGTTGTCGGTTACGCCCGCCGTAAACCGGTCCTGTGCCTGCTCGAGCGTCTGCTTCGCAAGATCAACCGAGCTTTTCGCTACCTCGACCTGTTCCGCAGCGGAGTTGAGGTCAAGACGAGCGCTGCGAACTTCGTAGTCGATCTGACCGCGGAGGTTCTCTAATTGCTGGCGGCTTTGCCGCAGCGTAGATTCCGCCTCCAGAACATCCGCATGGGTTCTGCCACCGGCAAAGATCGGAATATCCAATGTGGCTCCCACATCGAATACGCCGTGCGAACTGCCGGGACGGATGCCCGCCGCTCCGTAATTTCCCGCGATCTCAAGCGAGGGATAATATTCTGCCGTGGCCGCCCGACGAAATTCTTCGGCCGACCGCACCTGCTGCGCCGCTGCCAAATAGTCCGGCCGCGACGCGTATGCACGCTGCAAGTCCTGCTCCAGCGGCAAAGTAGCTAATGGCTCGTACGGAGC
>JBEKGG010000355.1:0-3693 GCA_050012915.1 Terriglobales bacterium
AGTCTACGTGGATGAGACGATCGAACTTTTCGACACGATTTCAATCTCCGCAGGGATTCGCGGAATGCAAATTTTGATTACATCGGATGACTACCTGCTGGCAACCAAGGCGAGACTCGCGCCGCTGGCCCAAAGCAAAAAGTAAATCGTGGAAACCGGCCCCTGCGAATCTGCGCGCGTCTAAGCCCCTTTAGAAACAGTCTGATAAGTGGGGCCGACCCCAGCCATCTGGTACGACCTAAAGTTATCTGCGGTGTCGCCGATAGTCACAGATAACGGTAGGTTGAAGGAGGGCACAAAATGGCAACTCCGATTTTAGGGGGAACCGCTTTCGACTTTGGCGCAGCCGCGCAAGCTCCGGCTGTGCAACCGCAGACCACAACCACAACTGCATCTGCTAGGCCGCCAACTAACGTTGAGCCTTCAGGCGACAGTGTACAGCTGTCCGAGGGAGCGCAAGTCCGGCTTCTCAGCTCTCAGGGAGACCCCGTCTCAGAGATCGTCATCAACACCGCTTTATCGACTCAAGCGGTGAATAGCTACTTGGGAGTGACGCAGGCCCAAACACCACCGGTGGCGACAAACAAATAAGTAGATTGAGTTTTAGGCAAGGGTCTTGGCGGGCGTCGAAAAGATGAGTTCGGACTTCGGGGGAGGACCGGCCTCATTCGGCGCCCGCCAAGACTTTGTTCTCCAGTCTTTCAAAAACATCTTCCGCCCGGCGCAATGCTTCTTGTATGTTCGCACAAATATTTTCGCGTCCAATGACATCTTCGAACTCGGCCTGCCGGATAAGTTGGGCGGGCTGTTCACAGGCCCCACAAAGAATCAGCGTCCGATTCACGGCATGAAGTTCCCGCGCTACTTCTTCCAACGCATATAACCCGGTCGCATCAATCGCAGTCATGTTGCGCAGGCGCAGGATGACCACCGGTGGCAGTTCTTGGATTTTCTCCAGGATCACCGCGACTTTATCCGTCGCCCCAAACAAAAACGGCCCGTGTATGCGGAAGATGGTCGCGTAGTGCGGAATGTCTTTATCCTGCAGAATGTGAATCCGGCCATCTTCGACGTAGTCGTCGGTGACCCGAGAAATTGTAGTAGTATCTGCCACCCGGCCGATGAACAGCAACGCCGCTAGAATCATCCCCCCCTCGACCGCCACGGTGAGGTCGGCAAACACGGTGAGAGCGAACGTAACCAGCCAAATGCTGATGTCGGTCTTGGTCAGTTTCAACAGTTGGGGAATCTCGCGCCACTCGCCCATGTTGTAAGCCACGACCATCAAGATTCCCGCCAGAGCGGCCATTGGAATATAGCGAGTCAGCGGAGCGGCAAATAGCAGAATGCAAACCAGCGTTAGCGCGTGAATTATTCCCGCGACCGGCGTTTTTCCACCAGAACGTATATTGGTCGCAGTGCGTGCAATCGCGCCTGTGGCGGGGAGCCCGCCAAACATGGGTGAAACAATGTTGGCCACGCCCTGCGCCATCAGTTCGACGTTGGGATTGTGATGGTCATTACTCATGCGGTCCGCCACTACCGCAGACATCAGTGACTCAATCGCGCCCAGCATCGCAACCGTAAAGGCCGGCCCAAGCAGCCCGTAAATGAGATCAGAGCGGAAGTGCGGGATGGCCATGTGGGGCAGCCCGCTCGGAATTCCTCCAAAGCGCGTGCCAATGGTTTCCACCGGCAATTTGAAGACGACCACCGCAACCGTACTCGCCACCATGGCCACGATTGGCCCGGGGATACGATTCGATATGGCCCGGCAAACCAGCATGGTCACGATCGTGCCCACACCGAGAATTGTCGCGGTGTAAGAAAGCGTATGAAAGTTGGCTGCGATGGTTTCCATGCGCAGCCAAAACACGCCCGGAACCTTTTCGATCTGTAATCCGAACAGATCTTTGATTTGAGTGCTCGCGATCAGAACTGCGATTCCATTGGTGAAACCAGTCACCACCGGGCGCGGGATAAACTTGACCGCTGTGCCCATACCCGTTATTCCGAGAATGATGAGCAGTACGCCAGCCATCACCGTGCACATGAACAATCCATCCACGCCGTGCACTGCGATAATGCCCGCCACCACGACTACAAAGGCCCCGGTCGGGCCGCCGATCTGCGTCTTCGATCCGCCCAAGGCTGAAACGAGGAATCCGGTCACGATCGCACAATAAATTCCGGACTGCGGAGTTAATCCCGACGCAATGGCAAACGCCATAGCCAGCGGCAGGGCAACTAATCCGACCGTCACTCCTGCAGTCAAGTCGTGCAGAAATTTGTTCGAGTTGTAGTCACGCAGGCAGAGAACGGAAGCAGGCAGCCAGCGATTTTCTAGCTTTGCCGCGAAAGAAGTTGTACCCAGGAAGCACGCTCCATCGATAGTTGATTATGACAGGCATGCGCTGCGCCCTCTAATGAATTGTGCTACACGGAGGTGCCATGACGATCCTATTCGGTGATTCGCCGTCGTCGCACGAGCGACCATTCAAGTTGCGTCGCGTACGCACGTGCAGTGCTCAATGCACGCCTTCGGAACCACGCCCTGGAGCATGATCGGGCTTATGATTCCCCACAACCACCACATCCACGCGGCGATTGAGCGCGCGGCCGGCCGCCGTGCTGTTGCTCGCGATGGGATGGTATTCTCCGTAACCGCCTGCCGATAGCCGCTGCGGAGCAAAACTGTATTTGGTGATCAGCAGTCGAATCATTTCGGTCGCGCGCGCGGTTGAGAGTTCCCAGTTCGAAGTAAATTGAGTATTGTGGATGCGCAAGTTGTCGGTATGACCTTCGATGCGGAGACTGAATTGACGTTCTCCGAGCAAAGTGGCCATTCGACTGAAGGCCGGCTGAGAGCCGGATTTGACGCCGGCCGAACCGCTGTCGAAGAAGCCCGCCTCTCGCAAACTGATCACTAGACCTTCATGGCTGCCTTTCACTTCTACCTCGCCCCGGGCGATTTCTGGAGCCAGAGCTTGCTCCAATTCTCTTCGAAGCTCGGTCAAATCGCGGTTTTCGTCGGGAATAGCCGGCACCACGGCGACATTCTGCGGGATGGCAACCGGTTGGTCGACCGGAACCATATCCGACATGTCGGCGGTTGGGTACGCCCCGAGCTGCTGGAATGCAACCTGAATCGCGGTCGCAAGCTTGTTCACCTTCTTCTTGTCCACCTGCGCAGTCGAATACATCACTACGAAAAAGGCAAAGAGAAGGGTAATGAAGTCGGCGTACGATACCAGCCAACGATCATGGCCGGCCTGGGCGATATGTTTTTTTCGGCGTCTCATTTCGTCGCAACCGCTGGAGCTTTCTGCGCTAATTCAGGTTTGCTTTCGCCCAAGAATCCCGACAACTTGGTTTCAAGCATCCGGGGATTCATGCCTTCCAAAATCGAGACCACTCCTTCCAGCGTCATCTCGCGCAGCACCTGTTCTTCGCGGATACGAATTCGCAGCTTGCCGGCAGCGGGCAGCAGAAAGAGATTGGCGGCGCCAACGCCGTAAATCGTGGCTACAAATGCAACTGCAATACCCCTCCCGACCTCGTCGATCTTGTCCAGATGCTGCATGACCTGAATCAAACCGAGGACCGCGCCAATAATGCCGATCGTGGGCGAAAAACCGCCGGCTGATTCGAATACCTGGGGAATTTTGTCTTCATAATCTGCCTGATTATCGA
>JBEKGG010000356.1:0-3659 GCA_050012915.1 Terriglobales bacterium
CTTGCTGCTCGAATGACCGGAACAGACCGCCCTTCGACACCTCGAACGCGGAGGACGAGATGCTCCCCGTCGTCACCGAGGCGTCGCGGTGACCGTACTGCTCCGGGTGTGGAACGTCAATCTGAATCCGTCCCGCAAGAACTTGGACATTTTTATCGCCTTCAATGTCTTCGACGACCATTTCTCCAGCCGACAGTCTCACCCAAAGATTGGAACGGCGGGGCACCTCGACGGTGGCTTGGAAGTTGTTGTGCGGAGTGTCGGAAACATAAACATCGGCGGCAGCATCGTTCCGCTTGATCCTTACCTTGACGTGCTTCAGCAGTTCGTCCGAGCGGGCGCGGCAGGTCACAATAATATTTTCGGAATCGCCGGGAGTGATCGTGTAGCCGCCAGCCTCCAGGTGCAGGCGAATCGTGCCGCCAGAAACAAATTCCTGCTTGACCGAACCCTCGGGAGATTGCTGAGCGTTTGGCAAGCCGGGAATCAACAGAACCAGCCACAAACTGAGACCCTTCATATTCATCCCTCTAGTCTCAATACGAGGATTGGCGAGGCAGGTTCCCGGAAACTTTGCTAGCAAGCAAGAAAAACGAACAAAAGTCTTCCAACGGCAGTCTTTTCTGTGTCAGGGTGTAATTGTTTAGTGTCTCTCACGTCATTTTGGGTAGGATGCAGGTGCGGAACCGAACTTTCCACGGAACTCGTGCATCCAACCGAGCGTACTCGGGTGCAAGCAGATCTCTGTCCCCGGCAGACTGCGGAGGTCTCGTCGTGAAGAACAAGTGTGCAGTGTTATTGTTTTGCGTGCTTGCGGCCTTGCCTGCATTTTGCGCGCAGCATGTCGCCGTTCACCCCAGGCCTGGCTTCGAGTCCGGCGAACAGGAAACTATTCGCCAGATCGTTGACATGGAGCGCCAGGCCAAAGAAGCCAGTCTCCATCGCGACGCCGAGTTTTCTCTCCGCACCCTTGCCGAGGACTATGTCGCCATCACCCCGCTCGGCCAGGTCACCACCAAACAAGAGACCATTTCCGCCCGCCGCGGCGGCCAGCTTCGCTATGAAGCCATGAATGTTTCAGATATGGTCGTGCGCGTGTATGGCGATACCGCCGTAGTCACCGCCCGCGCCGACGTCAAAGGCCACCAACTCGGCGAAGACTTCAGCGGCCCCTATCGCTATACCCGCGTCTGGGTCCGCCGCAACGGACACTGGCAAACCGTCAGCTACCAGGCCACCGTCACGCAGTGAGGGGAAAGAATCATCCTAAACGGTTGGCTTCTTTGACTATGGCAGGCCCATTCGAAGGCTGAGCCTGCTCCTGTTCGGCGCCTAGCAGCGGCGCAGCAATCCGCAAAGCCTCGACCTGCCGCTTCACTTTCAATAATTCCTGTTCTTTTGCTCGCAACAGCTCCATCACATCTCGCATAAACCCTCGTCTCCCATCATTCCTTCACTTCCGGGCATCGGTACGCCCAGTATCGTCCTACCTTAGAACAATTTCGGCTTGGTATGGAGCAGCACTCCGCACAAAAGTGCATCCCGCGCCATTTCAATGCCCAGAATGATACGGATGGCCCTTCAAGATCGTGAACGCCCGGTAGATCTGTTCCA
This sequence comes from Terriglobales bacterium, assembly GCA_050012915.1. Lineage (GTDB taxonomy): Bacteria > Acidobacteriota > Terriglobia > Terriglobales > Acidobacteriaceae > JABDBE01. Next base: position 1,615 of record JBEKGG010000356.1, read on the forward strand.
GCACCACCACCCGCGCCAGTTCGTGCGCCAGCGTCATCTTTCCCAGCGAGATCGTATGCTGCGCCGCGTCCCGCGCCGCCTCGCTGAAACCATCCGCCGGCCCTACGGCAAACACCAGCGGCAGCGGATTGCGATCCTGGTAATCTGCGAGAAACCGCGCGAACTCTTCCGAGGAAAACTGCTGGCCGCGTGAATCCATCAACACCAGGGTCGACTTCGCCCCGGCGGTCTTGCTCTTTGTCGTCCGCCCGGACTCTTGCAGGAGCGCAGCTTCATCGCGCAGCGCCAGCCCCTCCACCGGCACATAACGCGAAATTCGTTTCAGATACTCGTCCGTCAGCGACTGAATCGCCGGCTCTTTCGTCTTTCCGATCCATGCGATTTTCAGTTTCACGGGAGGTAACCCGGAATTTTCGGGAATAAGGTTCGCTCAGACTCCAATGCAGCTAAGCCTTCTTTCGGCGAGGAGAAGAAGCCGCAATCTTGCGCGGCTTTGGCTTTGTTTTAGTCGCGGCCTTGGCCCGCGTCTTCGGCGCCAGCTCCGTAGACTCCAGTCGCTTGGCCGTCTTCCACAGCCGCTCCAGATCGTAGAACTTGCGAGCCTTTTCGGAAAACACGTGGACGACGAAATCGGTGTAGTCGACCAGAATCCACTCGCCCTGCCTGTAACCCTCGACGTGCGCCGGGCGCACACCTGTGGTCTTCAAGCGCAGCTCTACTTCATCCGCAATGGCCTGCACCTGCCGCGGGTTCGTGCCGCTGCACAGCACAAAGTAGTCGGTGAATGCTCCCGACCCCTTTTCCATTTCAAGGATGGAAAGTTCTTCGGCCTTTTTGTCGAGGCAAGCCTGAATGGCCGCCGTTACCTGCTGCTTCAGTTCACTTTTTTTCATGCGGAAAGTCTGTCGTTGGTCGTTAGTCGTTTGAGTCTGTCGTTGGTCGTTGGTCGTTGGCCCAACTGGGCAGAGTTCTCATTGTAAACGAAGCTCGCCGCGGCGTTTTCGTGTGGCCGTGCAGATGCAGTTTGCGGCGAACGGTTTTGGCGGACGACCAACGACCGACGACCAAAGTACTAACGACCTTTATACAATCCCATTTTCTTGATGTAGTCCGCAACCGTAGGCTCCACGAAGCGGCCCAGCGGCTTCCCTGCAGCCGCAGCCTCGCGAATCGCCGTGGACGAAATCGGCTGGTAGACCTCATCCAGCAGATGTATGGTCACACCTTTCAGCACCAAATCTCCCGTCGCCGCTTGCTTGTGAAACGGCTTTGTGATCTCCACCCGCGGCCTAAGGCTCTCAGGCAGCGCGTTCGCCACGTCGGCCAAGGAAAAACCGGGACGGCTGGCCACGACAAACTCACACTCTCGGAACAGCGCCTCCGCCCGGTGCCACTTCGCGATCTCGGCAAAGGCATCAATGCCGATCAGCAGAAACAGCCGGTCCGCTTTCTTAAATGACTGCTTGAGGCGCTTCACGGTATCGATGGTGTAATTCGGTTTCACCACGCGCGCCTTCTCTTTGACGGCACTCCCCGAGTCAACATCTTCCGGAGCCTCCAACAGCGAAGGCTCAAACTCTTTCTCTTGCGCCGTGGCCAGAGCAATCATGGCATACCGGTGTGCAAAGGCCAGCAGCGGCTGCCGCTGCTTGTGCGGCGGAATGTTGGCCGGCACGAAAAGAATGCGCGAGAGCTTGCAGCGCTCCCGCGCCGCCCGCGCCAGCGCCAGATGCCCGCGGTGGATAGGATCGAACGTCCCGCCAAATAATCCAATATTCATGAGCCGCTAGTGTCTTAGTTTGCGGCCATGCTTGGCAAGCCCGACGTTACCTGGCGGCTCATTGTTTTTCCTCGCTCATCGATGCAGCCAGGGTTGGGGCAGTGGCCGACAGGGCAGCGCTGCCTTGTCTATCCGGCCCACAGTCGCTCGCTAAGAGGACGCGCGCGCAGCGAATCCGGAATGAACTCCTGTAATCTCGCGCGCTCCAAGCAATGCGACTAGCATCGTTTTCATGCGAGTAACCCTCCCCCTACTCCGCATTCCG
>JBEKGG010000357.1:0-3627 GCA_050012915.1 Terriglobales bacterium
CGGTCCGGAAGTCATTGAAGTCAGCCTCGAGCAGTTGCACCCTTTAGGAGTTGGGGAAGCGCTGGTGCGAGTTGAAGCGGTCGGCCTCAACCACGCCGAAACTTTGATTCGTTCCGGTTCCTACGCGGTGCGCTTACCTTTCCCATTTGCGCTAGGAGGGGAAGGCGCGGGCACTGTACTGGCTGCGGGACCGGAGGCGACCGTCGCTGCGGGTACGCGAGTGTGCTGGGCGGCGGTTCTCGGGTCGTGCGCGAACTTCCTCGTAGTTCCGAGTTCCATGGTCGTCGCAATTCCTGAAAATCTCAGCGCAGAGCAGGCTGCATGTTTGGCAGTCGCAGGACTCACTGCCGGAGGCCTCGTCCGCGTCTGGCCGCTACAGAAAGAATCGACAGCGGTGGTGTGGGGCGCAGCGGGCGCGGTTGGCCGCATGCTCGTCGCCCTGTTGGCCGATCGGGGAGTGAACGTAATCGGCGTCGCGAGTGGCGGTCGTGTAGATGCGTTACGCGCCGCGGGAGCAGCCGACGTGATCGACCGCTCCACTGAGGACGTGCGCGATGCCGTGCGCGCCCATTCGAAGGGACGAGGAGCAGACGCCGTCTTCGACCCGATTGGGGCGAGCACCTTTCAAACAAGCCTGCAAATGCTGGCGCCGCGTGGCTGCTTGATCAACTACGGCGAATTATCTGGGCCGGTGCCTGCCATTGAGCTGCGCGAACTTTTTCCTGGCTCCGTTTTCGTGACCAAATACAACGGCATGCGCTGGGTCGAAGGAACAGACGAGTTTGCCGGCCTGATTTCGCAAGCATTGACCATGGCCGCGAAACGGCCAGCTGTTATCAGCGAGATCGCAGGGCGATTTTCGCTTGATGACGCGGTCGAAGCCTATCGCGCACTGGAATCTGGTCCGCAGGGCAAGGTGCTGGTGATTCCCAGCCACAACGCTTCTCAATGAGTCTCACTCCAAAATGCCGGAGCGGCAATTGCCGATTGGACATCGAATAATAAGCGTACGGAGCCGCAATGATTGAAGCAAAAGTAATCTGGACTGACAACCATCGTTTCCTGGGGCAGGCCAGCAGCGGTCACGGTATTGTCGTCGACGGCGACAGCAAGACTGGCAGTAGCCCCATGGAGCTGGTGTTGATCGGATTGTGCGGCTGCACAGGATACGATGTTGCCAGCATTTTAAAAAAAAAGCGCGAGCCATTTACCAGCATCGAGGTGCGAGCCGAGGGAGATCGCACCGCCGCTTCACCGACTGTCTACACCGCGATTCGTCTGGTCTATCGGATAGGGGGAAAAGTCTCACACAAGGCGGTCGAAGATGCAGTGCGGCTTTCCGAAGAGAAGTACTGTTCGGTTGCGGCCATGCTAAACAAGACGGCGAAGATCAGCTACGTGATCGAATACGCGGAAGAGCACGAAGCTGCCTGATCAATCCTTGCCCACGCAAGCGCATCCCGTCCGCGGATATCTATACATTGCCAGCGCCGCGTTTTTGTGGGGCGTGGCCGCCGCCCTCGGGCGCGCCGCATTTACCGGGCGGCTCTTGCCCCGGGGGCAAACACTTCGGCCTATCGATCCTCTAATCCTGTCACAAAGCCGCGCGACATTTTCCTTCATTGTTCTTCTGTTCGCCCTTGTGCTTCTGCGCGGATGGAAACGATTGCGCCTGCCGCTCGCCGATTTTCGACGCATGTTCGTGCTGGGAATTCTTGGCGTCGCAGCGTCGAATTATCTGTATTACCTCGCAATTCAAAGAACCAACGTTGCCACGGCCATCATCCTGCAATACACAGCGCCCATATTGGTGTTGCTATACACCGTGGCGCGGGGCCTGCAGAAGCCGACCATGCAGCGAGTGGGAGCGGTGGCACTGGCAGTGACAGGAATCGCGCTGGTGATCGGAATATTCGGGTCGGGAGGATTCCGGCTGGATGCGATTGGAGTATTAGCGGCCTTGGGAGCGGCGTTTTCATTCGCCTTCTACAACGTTGGCGGCCACAGCATCCTTGCCCGTTACGATCGCTGGACGGTGTTGTTGTATGTCATCTTGAGCGCATCGATATTTTGGATGGTGGTGAACCCGCCGTGGAAAATAGCGGCGGCGCATTATTCCGCAGGCCAGTGGTTATTCCTGCTGGTGTTTTCGTTGATCTCAGTACTGGCGCCGTTCGCGCTTTACTTTGCCGGGCTGCAGCACCTGGAGCCGACCCGCGCTATCGTCGTGAGCTGTCTCGAACCTGTGTTCTCAATCGTGATTGCTGCTTTAACGCTGGGTGAAGTGATGAAGCCGCTGCAGGCGGTCGGGATCGCGTTGGTGCTGGTCGCAATCGTCGTGGTGCAATTGCCCGATCGAAAATTGTATGAAGAGATTACGCTGGTCGAGCCGATGGAATGACGCCGGGCAGGTCACGAAGGTAACCGGGACTGGCAGTTTTGGACTAGGTTTTTGCAGGCAGAAGCGGGATGCTTTACACAAGTGTTTCCGCGACTAAGCGGATGGAGTGTTTTTATGAGATTTTCTCGCGTCGGCTGTCTGGCTGCTTTCCTGCTGTGCGCCATTCTTCCTTGCTTCGCGCATCATATGGCCGTGGTCGTGAACAAAGACAACGCTGTCGGCGAAGTCAGTTCTGCGCACTTAGGCAAGATATTTCGTTTGGAAGTTAAGAAGTGGCACGATGACAAGGATGTGATTCTTGTCCTGCACAAGAATTCGAGCGGGGAAATGAGCACGCTGGAACATCTGAGCAAAATGTCTTCCGCCGAGTTGAAATCTTTTGTCGCAGCTCACCAAGGTTCGATCACCATGGTGGATTCCGACGAAGATGTGCTCAAAGTGGTCGAAACCATGCCAGGCGCAGTAGGCTTGGTCGATGTGCGTTCCATTAATGACCAGGTCAATGTAGTGAGAGTTGACGGCAAACTTCCGATGGAAGACGGGTATTTACCTCACTGATTGAAACCATCGTCGAGAGCTAAGCCTTCGTCCGATCCTTCAATTGCAACAGCTGAAAATAGCGTCGCGCCTTCTTCACATCCTTCGCAATCTGCTCGCGCAAGGCTTCCACTGATGCGAACTTGATTTCGTCGCGTAGCCTCTGCAGGAAGTGGATCTCAACTTCTGTCTCCGGGTTTAGTTCGACGGGATGAAAGTTGAGCAGGTGAGTTTCGATGGCGAACGAATCAGCTCCGAACGTGGGCCGGTTTCCGACGTTCGTGACGGAATCGAAACACTCCTCGCCCACACGAGTGCGGGTAACGTAAACGCCGTCGCCCGGAACAAGTTCTTCATAGCGGCTTAAGTTGATGGTTGGAACTGTGTATTTGGAGCCGTAGCCACGCCCGCGTCCAGCGGTCGACAAGATACCGAACGGCCGCGCGAGAAGATGGCGGGCGCGACTTACTCGTCCGTCAACGAGCAGCTTGCGAATTTGAGTGCTCGAAACCGGCTCGCCTCGCAACCTCAATTCCGGATAAGCCTTTACCTCGAAACCCATTTCGCGACCGTATTCCGCCAGCAGATTAATGTCACCCACGGCTTTGTGGCCGAAATGGAAGTTGTAACCTTCATGTATCTCGCGGGCTTGCAGACTGTCATTCAGAATGTCATGCGCAAAGTCTCGC
>JBEKGG010000358.1:0-3606 GCA_050012915.1 Terriglobales bacterium
TTCCCGAATAACGCTGGTCGCCGCCGAACCCTACATCCTTAGGCCACGAACGAGGAGCGATTCTTCGTTCCTTAGGGCCACGCTGGCGCATCGAATAAACGGATACCCGATTTTCAGTCTGCTCTGGATGTAGTACGAAAAAACATGCGTTTCCTCTTCTTCATCGCCGTTATAGTTTCGTGTAGCCTCGCTGTCGTTGCGTGGTCATCGTCCCCACAGCTGAAGGATGCGAGCGCCACTCAGTCCGGCGCCGCCGACCTCAATCAACTTCTACGCGACCGGCGCTACCTGGAACTAGACAGGGCCTTGGCATCGAAACCGAATCTGTCGGTTTCGGATCGCATCTTCTTTGAGGGGGTCATGGCGAACCGGCGCAATCGTGTGGCCGATTCCATCAAAATGCTGGAACCGCTCGTGCCGACCTTGTCCACCGCTGACAAGGATCGCGCGGTAGTCACTCTCAGCACATTGGCCGATGACTATGAAAAATCCTTCCGCTACTCAGATGCGGCGAACACGTACGAAGAACTGGATAGACGCTTTGGATTGGTGATGGACGAGAACGAACGGCAACGAGTGAGCAGAGAAGCTGCCCGGTGGAGTTTGCTGCGAGGATCGCCGCCGCAGTCGGTCGAGGTAAAGCAATCATTCACCGTGCCGACCCGCAGAAACAGAGTTGGACTTCCGGAAGTGTACGTGGACTTTGGCAAGTTCCGCGAGTCGCTGATCCTCGATACCGGAGCGAATCTATCGGCGATAAGCTTCAGCCTCGCGCAGCGGTTGGGTCTCAAGCTCTCCAAGGCATCGGCTACGTCTAACGGGATTGCCGGGCGAAGAATGACGATTCGCACCGCCGTGATTCCTGAACTTCAACTCGGTGAGGCGAAACTGAGAAACGTTGCGGTCATCGTGATCAACGATAACGACATGATTGTACCTTCGCTCCACTATCGCATTCCCGGCAGCATCGGATTCCCGGTTCTCTCGGCGCTGGGGCGAATCACGTTCTTCGCCGACGGTCGATTCGGGGTGGGATCGAATCCGGCAGCCGGAGTTCCCACCGTCGAAGAAAATCTGTTTCTGCAGAGACTGACGCCGGTCGTAGCTGCCGAAATCGGAGGCGCGGAACGGTTATTCACCGTCGATACCGGCTCCGCCGGGACATTTTTAACGGTGCAATATTACCTTGATCATAGAAGTGAGTTCGCATCGCAAACCGTCGGCAACTTCGAATTGGCCGGCGCGGGCGGAGTGCGGACGTATCCCTCTTACTTGACCCCTGAGGTGACCATAAAGATGGGCGGAGCCTGCGTTTCGGCGAACCAGCTTCCTGTGATCGCACAAGACCGAGGTCAATCGGATGACAAGTTCTATGGCAACATTGGCCAGTTGGTTCTCGGCCAATTCAAGAGTTACACCTTCGACTTTGAAAAGATGAGCTTTAGCGCCGACGGCGATAGTTGCAAACCGGCGGCTCTTCCGCAGCCGTGACAGCTTCTACGCCTCGTTTGCCGCGCGCGAACTTCTCGGGCGTTTTGGTTCGTGGCGCACACTGCGGCCTTCTACAAGGTGAACCAATTCTTCGCCAAGGTTTTTTGTGTGATCTCCTGCGCGCTCGAAAGCCTGGGCCATCAACAGCAGATTTGTACTGTAGTCACGGGGACGGTCTTTGGCTTTGCTCTCCAGGTGCCGCTGAAAAACCGCGCGGCAGACTTGGTCAATCTGAGAGTCCGTCTTCAAAATCCAATTCGCCGCTTCGAGATCGCGGTTGACAAAACCGTTGTGTACGACTTCCAGCATTTTTTCCAGAATGTCTGCCATCGCAATCAAATCACGGCGGTCGTCGCGCTGGATTTTTGGGGTCAAACGCTGCAGGCGTTGCGTAACCGACCACGTCAGATCTCCAATGCGCTCCAGATCGATAATGAATTTAAGGCAGGCAAGCAATACGCGCGCTTCCTCTTCACTGACTTGGGTGATGGCGTGGGTGATACCGTCGTCAATTTTTCGCTCCGCGCGGTCCAGTTCTTTTTCGCAGTCTTTCACCGCGATGAACGCCATGTTGGAGGAGTTCTCCAGGTAGTCACGGAGGTTGAATGCTGCATCTTTCGCGACCAGGCAGGCTTGCTGCACCAATCCGGTCATCTCCTTCGTGGACTCCATGTCATGTGCGGCTTTGCGTTTGAGGGCAATCATGCGAGCTCTTCCCGAGGGACGAAGCCCATGATAACTCACGAGGACCTGAATTCCAGCGTCGCCCAGGATGAGCCCGCCAGAACGTCCAAGAAATTTCGGTCGACGCTGGAACTTAACATTGTATGTTTGGTCGCGTCGCCTTTGCACCGGGGCCTGTGCAAGTTGCTGGTTCAGATTCCCTTAGATTCCTATTCCCCCTTGCCAATCGCGCTCCAACTTCGGATAATAGAGATCGAACGTTCCCTAAAACCGTGTACCGCTATAGTCGAGCAGACTTGCTCCGGATTCTTCGGCTCACGGCGCGTCAGTTGGCAGGTTGGGAAAAAGCCGGACTGGTTGCCGCCGCTGAGAGCTATTGCTTTTTTGACCTGCTCCAAATCAAAAAAGTTCGCGATCTGTGTGCCGCAAAGGTGCGCCCTGCGGTGATCCGGCAATCTCTGGAGGCCATGCAGAAGCAGGCCGCGGGGATGGAGAATCCGTTGCTTGAGGCAGGAACTTTCAGCGCCGGAAATCGCGTAGCCTTTCGTCATGAGGGCAAATTGGTCGAGCCCATTGCCGGCCAGTTCATGTTCGACTTCTCAGCTCGAGAAAATGTATTGACCAGCACCGCGGCTTCCAAGGCTCCCACTCCGCTGGTCAAGCCGGGACCGATCCCCGCCGATGTCGCTGGGCTTTTCGCGCAGGGCATCGCCCTCGAGGAAGATCCCAATACTCAGGTACAGGCAGTTGCGGCTTATCAACGAGTGCTGGAGCTGGATCCCGGACACGCTGCCGCGCACATTAACCTGGGCACGCTGCATTACAACCGGCAGGATTACACGTTGTCCGAAAAACATTACCGAGCCGCCATTGCGATTGATCCGCGCTACGCCCTGGCCTATTTCGATCTCGGCAATGTGCTCGATGAAACCGGACGCGTCGCCGAAGCCATTCAGGCCTACAACACCGCGCTGCAACTCGCGCCCACCTACGGCGACGCGCATTACAATGTAGCGCTCGCCTACGAGAAGGTCCGCGAACCACGCAAGGCGCTGAAGCACTGGCGTGCCTACGTCAAGTTGGATACCTCGGGACCCTGGGCTGTCCACGCCCGCAATCAAATCCAGCGCATCCTGCAAGCCGACGGGCTTAGGTTGGTATTCGGCGGCCACAAGACCTAATTCTCTTCGCCTCGATTCCTGTACCCCATCTCCAGATGCTAGAATTCTGGGTTCGCCATACTCATGTGAAGGTGCTTGTATGCCCGATGTTCTCCAGCTTCCCTCGCCCACGCCTCTGACCAGCTTCACCGAAGACGAAATTCTTTTTCGCGACAACATCCGCCAATTTGCCGAAGAAAAAGTTCGCCCGCTAGTGAAAGAAATGGACGAAAAAGGCGTTTTCGACAAAGAACTCATTCACCAGTTTTTT
>JBEKGG010000359.1:0-3593 GCA_050012915.1 Terriglobales bacterium
ATGAGAGTGCCCTCGACCATTTTGGGAATGGCCTGGAGGTTGCCGAAGCTGGGGCCGCGCCAGTGGACGCGGTAGGGCTTCTGGGTGCCGTCGCTGACCATGTAGCAGCCGAGTTCGCCGCGGGGCGATTCGATGGCCTGATAGACCTCGCCTTCGGGAACGCGGAAGCCTTCGGAAACGATTTTGAAATGATAGATGAGCGCTTCCATCTGCGTCTTCATCTTTTCACGGTCGGGCAACACAACTTTCGGCGCATCCGCTTTGATCGGCCCCTCCGGCATGCCATCGAGCGCCTGCTGCACGATGGCGATCGATTCGCGCAGCTCCTGCACCCGACAAACGTATCGAGCGAACACGTCGCCTTCCTGCGCGACCGGCACTTTGAACTTGAAGTTTTCGTAACCCGAATACGGCATATCCCGACGCAGGTCAAAGTCGACGCCACTGCCTCGCAGAGTCGGCCCGCTTGCGCCCAACGCAATCGCGTCTTCCGCCGTAATTCTCGCTACGCCCTTGGTCCGCATAGTCCAGATCGGATTTCCCGTCAGCAGGTTTTCATATTCATCGACCTTGGAAGGGAAACGGTTGGCGAAATCGCGCACGCGGTCGAAGAATCCTAACGGCGGCTCCAGCGCCACTCCGCCGATGCGGAAATACGATGTCATCATGCGCTGACCACTAATTGCTTCGAACAAACGCAAAACATCCTCGCGCTCGCGGAAGCAATAAAGAAAAACCGTCAGCGCGCCAATATCCATGGCGTGCGTTCCCAGCCAGACCAGATGCGAGTTGATGCGGGTCAACTCATTCATCATCACCCGCAGCCATTGCGCCTTCGGAGGGATCTCCAACCCGAGCAGCTTCTCGACCGCCAACGCATAACAAAGATTGTTGGTCATTGGGCAGAGATAGTCGATGCGGTCGGTAAGCGGAACTACTTGCTGATAGAACTTCGCTTCGCAGGTTTTCTCGATCCCGGTATGCAAATACCCAATGTCGGGCATGAGCCGCACGACAGTCTCGCCATCGATTTCGAGAATCAGCCGCAGCACGCCGTGCGTGGATGGATGCTGCGGGCCCATATTCAGGATCATGGTCCGATCCTGACCGGGTTCAAGCACGGGCGTGGAGGTCATGTGAGCCATTTAGCGGTAGCCCTCCACGGGATAATCCTTGCGCAACGGATGGCCTTCCCAATCTTCGGGCATCTGAATTCGCCTCAAGTAAGGATGACCGGTAAAGCGGATTCCGAACAGGTCGAAAACTTCGCGCTCGAAATAATTCGCCGAGGGCCAAACAGAAGTCACCGACTCAACGGCCGGACTGTCGTTGTCCAAGCGCACTTTAAGTCGCACCCGTTCCTTATTGGGAATCGACAGCAACGAGTACACCACTTCGAACCGCGGCTGCGAAGGATACCAATCCACGCAAGTCACATCCGAAAGATAATTGAACGGGCACTCCGGATCGTCGCGCAAAATTACGCAAGCATCGCGGATACAAGAGCGCTCGATATAAATCGTCATCTCCTCGCGATCGAATTTCGCTCCCTCGACCGCGGTCGAATTCCAGGAGCGAAGCCGGGCAATTGCCGGGTGGTCCTTCAGTTCATTGAGATCGGTAATGGCGGGGGCGAGCGGCATTTAAACTTCGCCTCTTCTCGCCGATGGAGTGCCCCAGTCGAGCGCTCCCTTTTTCCAGATGTAAACGAAGCCCACCAGAACGATGCCGATATAAACCAGCATCTCCCAGAAACCAAACATCTTAAGCTTGCGGAGGATCACGGCCCATGGATACAGGAAGACGGCTTCCACGTCGAACAGAATAAAGAGCATCGCCACCAGGTAAAATTTTACCGAGAAGCGCTCGCGCGCATCGCCCACCGGGGTCATGCCGCATTCATAGGGAGACATTTTGGCGCGGGTCGGCCGCCGGTAGCCAACAAACCAGGACAGCAGAACGATGGCGGAAGCCAGAGCACCTGCTACGATGAGATGAATCAGTAATGGCAGGTAGCGCGCGAAGTAATTGTCGGGCATAGAAGAGCTATATATAATTCGCAGCCAAGTATTAACTAAACATTCTAGACTAGATTTCGCGGCTGGGAGTGTCAAGCGACGGCGTGATTTTGTGATGATTTTTTAACCTGGTTGCAGATTCTTGCCGATGGTTGAGTAGGATTGGCGGAAGATGATTTTTGGCTTCAACACCGACGTGAAGCACGAGGACACGGTTTACCACGTGCAGAGCGAAGCGCGCGAGAGTGAACTGCTGCTGCAGACCCAGGTTTTCGTTCGCGGACGCTGCATCGGCAAACGTGCCACTTCTTATTCCGATCAGGCCGCCGAGTCCGGATTCACCGACCAGCAGAAAGAACAGGTGTTGCGCGAACAGCATCGTCTGGTGCTCGATTCCATCCGCGACGGCCGCGTAGAGACTGTTCTCGACAAAAGTGTCACGCCCGAAGCGCTGGCCGCGATCAAAGAGCTCGATGTGTTGTGGCTCAATGCCGGCTCGGTGCACTCGGATCGTAATCTCACGCTGCGGCTGCGCGTTACCGAGGGCGGCTCGGCGGTCGAGGGTGCGCGATTGACGGTTCGCTTTGCCCGGCCCAACGCGGCTCCCTTCTACACACAGGTGGTGACCGGTTCGGGCGGCGATGCCGAGATGAAGATCGATGTCGACGAATCTTCACTGCCGGATTCTGCTGTGCTAGTGCAAGCCAATTATTCCGGCCGCACCGCAACTCGCAAGTTTCACCTTCGCAGAGTCGAAGCCTAGCTCGACCTCTCTTGCCGCCGTCGGGTTCTTGCTGCGAAAATCCAGACACGATGAAACTGCAAATTAATGGTGAGGCTAGGGATTTCAGTCCGCCGCTCACGCTGGCAGGCCTGGTTGACCAAATGGGAATGAAATCGGACCGCGTGGCCATCGAACTAAACCGGAACATCGTTACTCGCGATCAGTGGGCGAAAACCAACCTGGCCGAAGGCGACCGCCTGGAGATCGTTCACTTTGTCGGCGGCGGATCTGAGAACTGAGAACCGGCAACTGCTAACTGATCGTCCCCTTCGAGAATTGCACTTGTGCTAAGGGAACTTGTCTAGTTACCCCCTTCTGAAAGAAATCCACAGTTGACATGGGCCGGTTCGTGCCTAGAATGTTTCAAACATTTACCTGCTGAATTGTTTGAAACATTTTCAGTCTGAACATGCAGCAACCGTTCACATCTCGCGATGTGGTTTCGCTCACCGGCATCACTCCCCGGCAGCTGCAGTGGTGGGATGAGCGCCACATCGTGGTTCCGGCACGCGAAGGCCGTCGCCGCTTGTATTCCATGGAAGACCTGGCGGAGGTCGCCGTGATCTGCGAGTTGCGCCGTCGCGGATTCTCCCTGCAGCGCGTACGCAAAGTCATGCGCTTCCTGCAGCGGGAATTCGGTAAGCGCCTGGCTGAGACGGTCAGCGGAACGTCCGAATACCACTTGCTCACCGACGGCAAGACCTTGTATCTCGAAACCTCGCCGCGGCAGATTGTCGACATCCTGAAAAATGCGCGCCAGCCCATGCTGACGATTTGTCTGAGCGACACGG
>JBEKGG010000360.1:0-3489 GCA_050012915.1 Terriglobales bacterium
CGAGAAAAAAGGCCTGACCTTCGCTCGCGGATTGCGCTCGATTCTGCGTCACGATCCCGACAAGATCATGGTTGGCGAAATTCGTGACACCGAAACCGCGCAGATCGCTATTCAATCCGCGCTTACCGGTCACTTGGTTTTCACTACCGTCCACGCCAACAACGTGGTCGACGTGATCGGGCGTTTCCTCAACATGGGGGTCGAGCCTTACAACTTCGTTTCTGCATTGAATTGCATTCTGGCGCAGCGGCTGGTGCGCTTGATTTGCGAATCTTGCCGCACGGCAACGCACTATACCCCGGAAGTCATGGAGGCCAGCGGTCTCGATCCCAAGACCTGGTCCGAGGTGAACTTCTACGAAGGTCAAGGCTGCATCGAATGCGCCGGCACGGGATTCCGCGGACGAACTGCGATCCACGAACTGCTCGATTTAAGCGACCGTATCCGTGAAATGATTCTGCTGAAGAAGCCCACCTCCGAGATCCGGCGAGCCGCCCGCGACGAGGGTATGCGCTTCCTGCGTGAGTCGGCCCTGGACAAAGTGCGAACCGGGCTGACCACGCTGAAAGAAATTAACAAAGTCACCTTCATCGAAAGCATGCGCTGATTTCTTCTTCACGATGTCATTCCGAGCGCAGCGAGGAATCTGCATCTTTGCCGAGTGCAGAACTGCAGATTCCTCGCTACGCTCGGAATGACATCGTGGGGGAGGGTGCTCGGAACGAGGTAACAGGTGCCGAAATAATTGGCGCCACTCGGAGAGATGGGCTCGGTCCGTTAGGCCAATGACTCTGGTGCTCTTCCGGCTATTGCATTTATGAGTGGCTGCGCGTTTTACTTATAGTATCGCTGCGGGAGTCGTGTCGTTCATGCGTTCTAATTTCAATTCGAGTTCGAAACCCAAGCTGGCCTGCGAAATTGCGGCTGATCGTGTAGTCGCCGGACGGGTTTCGGAACGAGGCAACATGGTCGAGACCTCCGCCACCGGAGAACTGCCCAAAGGCAGCATCGTCCCTGATCTCCTCGAAACCAACGTGCGCGAGCGCAAAGGTGTTTTTGATGCGATCCAGCAGACTCTGGGCAGCGTGAGCAGCCGCTCGCGGGATGTAATTGCCGTCCTGCCCGATGCCGCCGTCCGCGTCGTGTTACTGGATTTCGAGACTCTGCCCGCCAACCACGCCGAGGCTGAAAGTGTGGTTCGTTTTCGCTTGAAGAAATCGCTTCCTTTCGATCTCGATAAAGCTAAGATTTCTTACCATGCGCAGCCGGCCACGACCGGGCTGAGAGTGGTGGCCGCTGTGGCTCTCACCAGCGTGATTGAAGACTATGAATCCGTGTTCCGCGAAGCCGGATACAGTCCCGGCATCGTGTTGCCATCCATGCTGGCTGCGCTGGGCGCGGCCAATGCAGATCGCCCAACGTTGGTTGTAAAAGTCGACGCGCGTACCACCAGCATTGCCATTCTCGACAAGAATCAGCTGTTGCTCTTCCGAACTTTGGAGAATCCTCGCGGCGTCACCATCAGCGGAGAGCAACTTGCCGAAGAGGTTTATCCTTCGGTCGTATTTTTTCAGGATACCTACCATCTGAATATTGAGCACATTTTTGTCGCCGGTTTGTCGGATGCGGGCGGCGCCGTCCCCGCACTGCGCGCGCAGACTGGGGCCGAAGTAACAGAGTTAGTCGCGGATTCGCAATTGGGTTCCGGCGCAAGTTCGATTCCGAAGTGGAGAATGGCGGGCGTAGTCGGAGCCTTGCTCTCATAAATGCGCGTTGACATCAATCTCGCAAGTCAGCCCTACGAGGATGCGCGGCTTTTTTGGGTGCGCTGGGGCGGAGGGCTGATTGCGCTCGGCATCCTCACTTTGTTGCTTCTGATTTTCACGGTGAATGGGTGGATCGGAGCGCGCAAGGATCGGCAACTGATCGGGCAATACGAAGCGCAAAGCGCGGCCCGCGACAAAGAAAAAGCCGACGCGATCGCACTGCTGAACCTGCCGCAGAATGCGAGTACACGGGACCGGTCCCAGTTCCTCAACGATCTTTTCCAGCGAAAATCTTTTTCCTGGACCAAGGCTTTTGAAAACCTGGAAGAAGTCATGCCGCCGCGGCTGCACGTAGTCTCGATTCATCCGGAACTGGGGCCGGACAATGAACTGGAGATCAAACTTATCGTCTCCGGAGATTCGCGCGATCATGCATTGGACCTGGTGAGCAAGATGGAAGCTTCGCAGCACTTCCACGACACCTACATCGAAGAGGAAAGTTCCAATCAAGGTAGCACGTCGGGCGATCTGGTTCAGTTCCACATTACCGCGCTTTATGTGCCTGAGCTTGGAAGCAATACTCCGGGAGGCGCGCAGTAAATGCCCGATCTTAAAGACGCCCGGCGAAAAGTGAAGATCGCGCTTGCTGCCCTGGCGGTCGTGGACGTGATCGCAATTGCGGTGTTTTTCTCTCCCCTGGTGGGATCGGAAACATCGCGCCGCGAACAGCTCGATCAGGCTTGGAAGGAATTGCAGCAGAAAACGCGCGAGGTCGAACCGTTGCGCGGTCTGGACAAGAAGATTCCGGTCGCGCGCAAACAGATTGCCGACTTCTATGCGCAACGGCTGCCCTTGCAGGACTCCGCAATTTCCGCCGATCTCGGTAAGGTCGCGGGGGGGACTGGCGTCCGCATCGAAAATATTAAATACGCGATGAAGGATCCCGAGGCCTTGGGAGTGCGGCGGGTGGAGATCGAAGCCGATCTCGCCGGCGATTATCTGCAATTGGTGCGCTTCATCAATGCGCTCGAGCGCGATCAGCAGTTTTTCCTGGTGGATAGCGTGGTGCTTGGTGGAGAGCAGAACGGCGTGGTCAAGCTGCAACTGAAACTGGAAACTTATCTGAAGATGGGTGCTGCCTAAGTGAAACTTGGCGCAGAAAATCGGACGAAGCTGATTGCCGCCATCTCGCTGATGGTGATTGCCGTCGTCGTGCTCCTGCTCAATTCCGGGAGTCCTGCTCCGAAGGCCGCAGCGTTCGTGCCTCCGAACCCGACGCTTACGCCGGTTGGGAGTTCCCGGCCCGCCGGCGCTGCGCGGACGGGCAAGGGCCATGGCAAAAAGGCTGGCGCAGCGGCCCGGTCGCTTGATCCCTCGCTGCGATATGACTGGCTGAAAGCCAGCGAGGATACCAAGTACGAGGGCACCGGACGAAACATCTTCATGACTCAGGCGGAGATCCCAAAACCTGTGGCTCCGGCGCAGACGCCAGAGGAAATAGAGGCCGCAAAAGGGCCGCCGGTTCCACCACCTCCGCCGCCCATCAACCTTAAATTCTTTGGATTCGCCAGCAAGCCGGGCGAGGCCAAGAAGGTCTTTCTGTCCGAGGGTGAGGACGTTTTCATCGCTTCGGAGGGCGACGTGGTCAATCGCCATTACAAGGTGTTGCGCATATCGCCCACGTCGGTCGAAATCGAAGACGTGCTCAACAACAACCGTCAGA
>JBEKGG010000361.1:0-5290 GCA_050012915.1 Terriglobales bacterium
CGGGAGATTTGGCGAATAAGATTTCGATGACCAGCAAGCTGGCTCCCACGACAATGGCGCTATCGGCTACGTTGAAAGCCGGCCATTGATATTGCCCCATGTAGAACAGCAGGAAGTCGACGACGCGGCCGTTGAGCAGGCGGTCCCATAAATTTCCCAAAGCTCCTCCGAGAATGAGCGCCAGGCCGATTCCAGTGGTCGTCATGATATGGCTATTGCGCCACAGCAGGGCGGAAACCACAACCAGAGCCACAATCGAAAACAGCACCAGCATGGCAATTTTCCATTGCGCCGGGGAGTCTGCAAACAAGCCAAAAGCGGCGCCGCGATTCTCCACGTGAGTGATGCGGAAAAATCCTGGAATCACTTGCCTGCCATCGTGCAGAGAGATATTCTTCGCGACCAGCCATTTGGTGACGCGATCCAGCAGCACGACCGATAAGGCGATCAGGAAGTGGAACCGGCGCATGGCATGGGGATCGGTCATTGGGGTCAGCAAACCTCGAAACTACGAAACGCGCGAACAAAGCTCGAAAAAATGGCCTCCGTGCCAAAGCCGATTAGGGGCAATTTGGATGTAGATTCAGGGCGCTGCGGCACTCGGTCGATTACTCCCAAATGGTTGATTTTTTTCATTATAAGGAGCTTAGGAAGGAACGTCCATTAGCCCACCGGGCCAGAGGCGGCCCGAACCCGGAAAGCACTGTGGAAAAGAGATTGAAAAGTGTACAATTTTGACAGCAGACGTTTCGTCTCGCGGTAGCATCTAATTACGCGTTGATGGAACGGTTCCGTTTCCAGTTGGCGCGGCATAAATGGGGCTGCACCGCAAGAGTTATGGCATCGGCAAGCAACTTGCCGCGCTGTGGGTTCATCAACTTTAGGGTGAGCGGCAACTCTTTGGGCTCAGCCTGGATGTGGGGAACTCGGGTCAATTATGGCAATCAATGATAT
Source organism: Terriglobales bacterium (assembly GCA_050012915.1). Taxonomy (GTDB): domain Bacteria; phylum Acidobacteriota; class Terriglobia; order Terriglobales; family Acidobacteriaceae; genus JABDBE01. Next base: position 955 of record JBEKGG010000361.1, read on the forward strand.
TCAGCCCACGCCTGGGGGCGAACCAGAACTGAATTTGCTGCTGTCCAAGGATGTATTGGACGAGTCGCTGTGGAAGTCTCTGGTTCAGAATATCAACGACTTCTTCTTTCCCAAGAAGCAAGCGCCGCTGGTGCTGACCTCGAAGCCGATTCCGGTCAAGGACATTTGGGGCTTCTACGATTACAAGAAAAATGGCGCGCTGGGTTCGACCGTGGTTCACGTTCTGGCGGTTATCCTGATCATTGGCGGGACCATTCTTGCAAACCGAGTGGTGAAGCAGGTCACGAAGCCTCCCGAGGTAGTGACCCTGATCGCGCCGGACGACATTCCTCCGCTACAGCCTTCAAAGACTCAGGCTGGCGGTGGTGGCGGTGGCGGCGACAGAGACAAGTTTCAGGCTTCAAAGGGGAGACTCCCCAAGCTGGCGATGGAACAGATCACGCCGCCCATGGTTGTGGTGCGAAATGATCATCCGAAACTGGCCGTCGAACCGACCGTAGTGATTCCGCCGGAAGTTCATCTGGCGATGAACAACATGCCGAATCTGGGTGATCCGATGTCGCACCTGCCTTCGGGTCCGCCATCGAACGGAACGGGGTCCGGGGGTGGGATTGGATCAGGAAATGGCGGCGGCGTCGGTTCGGGCGAAGGACCTGGAGTTGGTCCGGGCCACGGTGGCGGGATTGGTGGCGGAGCGTTTAAGGTAGGCGGCGGCGTGTCCGCGCCTAAGGCGATTTACGCGCCTGATCCTGAATACTCCGAGGAAGCGCGCAAGGCAAAATATCAGGGAACATGCGTTCTGTGGTTAGTGGTTGGACCGGATGGTCGCGCGCGCGACATTCGTGTTGCTCGGACGCTCGGTCTGGGATTGGACGAGAAGGCCATGGAAGCAGTGAAGACGTGGAAGTTCGAACCTGCAATGAAAGACGGCAAGCCGGTGGCCGTGCAGATCAATGTGGAAGTGACTTTCCGGTTGTACTGATAACAGTTTCGTTGCTGTGGAGCGGCCGCGAGAAATCGCGGCCGTTTTGTTTTTCCGGGGTCACGACTTCGAAGGAGTTTGCTTTTCTCCGTGACGGAGAACTGCGAGGTGCAGCAGGGCGCGCTTCGCGAATCCAAGGCGCTCGTACACTTGGATGGCGCGGGTGTTCTCCGGAAGCACGTGCAGAATCGGCAGTTCACCCCGGCCGAAAACGCGGTCCGTAATCAGGCCAAGCAGGGCGCTAGCGTAGCCGTGCCCAAGATGATCGGGATGCGTACATACGGCGCTAACTTCAGTGTAGCCTTGAAGCCGCAGTCGCTCGCCAGCCATTGCCGCCAGGGTTCCCGCGACGCGGATGCCAAAATAATCCCCCATTTCGTGAGTGCGTGCGCCAAAGGGTCCAGGATTGGTTAGCTTGGTGAGAGCCAGCATTTCGGGCACGTCGGCCTTGGTCAGCTGGACAAATTGCGGTTGCGTTTTTTGAAGTGCAGGCAGTGGCGCGCCGCGATTTTCACACAGCATTTGCAACAGAGGGCCGTTATGAATAATGGTCCATGGAGCGGGCGGGTCGGGTGGTTCCTGGAGAAACAGTCCGACTCGTTCGCCGGGGCGGATCATGGCGGCGAGAGAATCGTAATTCTCGCGCGTCGCTTCGCGTAATCCGGCGAGGACGCTGACTTCATAAGGGAATTTTCGGGCGCCGCCATGGATTTCGGCGAAGTGCGCGTGAGTAGTGGTCAGCGACTGCCAGATCGGATTATCGAGTGGGGACATATGGCGACGTCAGGCTAATTTCGTTAGAGCATGGCTGTCTATCCGACTCTTGCGCCCAAACTCAAACGCTCCATTCGAAATTCAATATGATTCGATTCGCGGATTACTCGGGAAGATCCACATGCTGGACGTAATCAATCGGATGTCCGAGAAACAGCGCGCCGAGGCGGCGGAACTTCTCCGCAGAGTCGGTGGCGAAGCACTGTAATCGAGGCAGACTGCGACGCTCTGGCTTAGGCGTATCGGGCAGGGGCAGGCGACGCAGTACTTTGGCAACGGCATCAGCCGTGGCGTCGGCGGAGTCGACAATCTTTACTTGCTTGGGCGCGACCTTGTGCAACACGGGGGCGATGAGGGGATAGTGAGTGCATCCGAGCAGAAGCACATCGGCGGATTTGAATTCATCGGCGAAAGCTTCTTTCAAGTAGATGTTCGCGACCTCTTCGGTCACCGGATGGTCGATCCATCCCTCCTCTACCAAGGGCACCAGTAACGGGCAGGCCTTTTCTCTAGCCTGTACGCCGCGAGCTTGTAAAGCCTTCAAATAAGCGTGGCTGCTGACCGTAGCTTCGGTACCGATCACGACCACCTTTTTTTTCTCGCTCTCGGCAGTCGCTCGCTCTGTACCTGGTTCGATCACGCCAACAAGCGGTACGCTCGCCGGGTCGGTATTTTTGTACTGCGCCAGAGCGGTAGCCGTATTGCTGGCGATGTGCCGCGGACTTCGACCCGTAAGGCAGGCGGGCGGTGTCGCCAAAGTAATGGTAGTCGGCGTTGGGATTCAGGCGAAGCAAAGCTTTGAGGACAGTCAGGCCTCCGAAGCCGGAGTCGAAAACGCCGATGCAGGTTCTGCGGGTGGACACGTTAAGCCGGTCTCAGCCGCTTCAGATCTCGGGCCCGGAGTTGGACGTTAGGAATTGAGGCTCTCCTTTTAACGGGCAAAGCTCTCAGAGTAGATTCGACAACGTCTCCACTAATATGAAGCTTGATCAGCAGTTCCCTAAGGTCGTCAAGACCGTTAACCCTTACCGTAGAGTCGCCGGGTCCCGAATAAGGCGTATAGGTGATGAAATAGGTACTGGGAGTGATGCCTCTAGGGAGGTTTTCGGATTCCTCAATGTTGATGGAACCGCGATAGAGGTACGCGTCCTCGACGAAGCTACCACCGATCTGCTGATTAACGACCCTAAATGACTCTTGTGGTGCGGCTCTGCTTTCCTTTTCAAGCGACTTCAACACCCTGTCGTTTGGGCTCCTCAGAAAAATCCTCCGCAGTGGCGTGTCGTCAAATAGCCCCTCTTTTCGCAGAACCTTGTTGACTTCGCCGTATGCCGCAAGGGGTCCCTTGCTGTCAACGAGCGGCGTGGCGATTATGAACTGCCATTCTTGAAGTTGAGGCACGAATGCCCACAGGTAAACGGACACGGGTATTCTAGCTCGCGTGAGCGCGGTGACGATTTGGCGGCCGATTTCGATGTCGCTGTTCACCAACGTTGCCGTAGCCATTGCATTACTCCGTTTCTGCCCGCAACCGCTCGATACAGGTCCTTCGCATTTAGCCCGCCCACCGCATACCTGCTATTGACGTTCCAATCCTTGAGAACCACCGCCCACTTGTTGTCGAGCGATGCATTCCTCCTTCGTTCCGCGCCCAGCGCTGTCTGAAGTTTTGCCGCATTTATTAGTTTACCTAAATCGTGCGAGTAGATATCTCTGATGACATTGAGGTTCGGCGGAAAATCGTTACGCTTTGTGTTCTTTGCAATGCACGCTTTTAGAGCGCATTCGACTGCCAATCCGGTCAGATAGTAGGCACCCTCGAGGTTCCCCCTGTTGATCAGCGCACGTGCATCGCTCAGTCTCATTCTCGCGAGCTTCTGAAACTCTCGGCGGTTGTCTGCCATTCCGAATCACCGGCCTGCGCGAGAGGCCACATTTTGCGCGAGATCCGAAGTCAATTCTTTGCCGCAACACGGTCCGGGCGGAATGGGCGCGCCATGGGGGCATGTGCGAGGATGGCCCAGGAACGCACAGATCTTGTCAGTGGCTTCCGGCGAAAGAATGTGTTCGAATTTGCAAGCTTGCTGTTCGATTTCAGTCTCGCTGTCCATGGCGAGGCTATCGGTGAACAGGCGCTCCGCGAGGCGGTGGCGGCGAACGATGTCGGCGGCGCGCTGACGGCCCCGGGGCGTAAGTTCGACAATCATGCTGCCGTCGCCGGTTGAAACTCCCGTGGGTTTTAGGGCATCGTGGCAGGGATTGATGAACGGCTTGTGGTCGTGAGCTTCGGGCGGATGCGGCGTCGCAGTGACCAAGCCGAGCGCTATCATTTTCTCCACGGCGATGCTTACCGGCAAGGCCCCGTGGACTTCCATGCGGCCGAGTTCGGCGATCTCGCCGTGTTCGGAAAGCGCCCAGAGTTCTTCCAGGACTTCGTCGAATTGTTCTTCGTCGGCCATGGCGAAAACTTCCTGCGCTGCGATTTTGCCGTGGTGCAGTTCGATGCGGCGGTCGGCGAGGCGGGCAACAACCGGGTCGTGGGTCACCATCACGATGGTGCGTCCCTGTTGATGCAGGTCA
>JBEKGG010000362.1:0-3421 GCA_050012915.1 Terriglobales bacterium
GGCGCGCGTAGACCGAATCGCACCAGTGCCAGCGCGTCCGGGCTGACTATATGAGCGGGCGGTTCCTCGCTTTGCCCCGGTGGCCGGTTTTTTATGGGCACAAATCCCTCTAGCGGCGACGAAGCGCTGTCCGTCTCCGGTGGCGCAATGCGCACGTAGTATCCTTCCACGCCTATCTGCCGCGCCAAATCGCTGTCACTGACATAAGTCCAGCGTTCAACGTTGTCGTTCCAATTGTCCGCCGTTTCTCGAAGGTACTCCGCGATGGCCTTCTCGCCAATCGCCTCGGCAAGGTCGGCCGCAGCCAGCAGTCCCGAAATTTCTACCGCCAGCGTGAATGGCGAGTAGCCCGCATCTTCTTCCCAACGATCTTGCTGCGTAACCGGACCATTGCGTACCAGAAACCCGGCGGCACGACGAACCAAAGCCCACCAGCGCTTCAGATCGCCCAACACCTCGGGACAATCCCGGCGCATACACTCGACTAGCAGAATTGGAAATGCGGCTTCGTCCATTTGCAGCCCCATCCAGTAGGGACGGCCATCCAACCACATGTTCTGCGCCCAATGCCCGTCCGCTTCTTGAGTGGATTCCAGATATCGAAGCACGCGCACGGCATCGGTCTGCGCGCCCGCCGCCAGGAATCCGAATGCGGTTTCCACCAGATCACGCGGCCAGACCAGGTGGTACCCGCCAAGATCCTCATCGCCTTTGTTGAAGCCCCATGGAATGGATAGACTCGCGATTACGCCTCCCAGGAAGTCTTTCGACTCATGCGTGCGCAACACTGCAACACTGGCCCGGTAGAGATCGCGTTCGCGCTGAGGTGAGTCTAACTTGAGAAGCTTCTGATGAAAGGCCTCCCACTGCGCTACATAGTGATTCCGCAGGTCTTCATAGGATTCGAGCAAGCTCGATCGCACCTGCTGACCCGCTTCCGACCAGATGCCTCCGAACCCGATCATGACCACGAACTCGCCGCTGCACCCTGCCAGATCGATCTCTCCGGTCAGTGCGATGTTCCCGTTTTCAGCGCGGGTATAGTCCCACGTCATCTGGAAATGCTTCGAAAGATCTTGCCAGCCATCGGAGTGTCCGACGAAACCCACGGACATTTTCTTCCAGGACATCGAGCAGGCAAACGCCAGAGCACAGTCGTCGCGCTGCGCAAACATCATGGGTACGCTCTTATAATCGCCAACCCATCCAGTGTTACTGTTGCCCCAATTGGCAAGGTGTGGCGCAAGCAGAGCATAAATACGATAGTCAGAGAGAGTGCCTCGAAACGGGATGAAGCGAATTTTCTGCAGCACCACGTTGCGGTAGGGATCGGTCAATACTTCCTTTTCGATCCGGTACCGAGCTTCGACCTCCGTGTTGATCAGCTCGAACGCAGGAACGCCCGGCGCGACCGGAATATTCTCAAATGTGCAATGACGTTTCTCATCTGAGAAGTAACTGACACCGTCGGTGACAATCAATCCCATGTCGCGGGTGCATGCCTGATCCACGCGCGGGTAATAAACCTCGTTCAAGATACCGTGGCTGGTTGTGAACCACACCTTGCTACGCTGATTTAGAGCCGTACCCACGCCACTCTTCGCGCTCGACGTCCAGCGCGGCGCAATGCCCGGCCATCCCGGAGCGTATCGTTCTTTTTCACTCAATGGTCTATCCTCAAAAGTTCTGAAAGCATGGTACTAGAAATGTAATGAATAGATGATTCGCGAGTCGGTGCGAAGATTCGCTATCCTGAGTCGTCGACCATGACTGCGGAAGCCCAAATCGATGCTTTCACTGCGCAACGCCAGAGCATGGTGCGGTTGCAGCTCCGAGCTCGCGGAATCCGAGACGAGCGCGTGCTCTCCGCCATGTCTCGCGTTCCTCGTCACGAATTTGTGGCAGAAGATTTTCGCGACCAGGTTTACGAAGACCATCCGATCCCAATCGGGGAGGGTCAGACTATCTCTCAACCGTACATCGTCGCCATCATGCTTCAGGCGTTGGCGCTGAATCCCTCAGATGTGATTTTGGAAGTGGGAACTGGTTCCGGCTACGTCACCGCACTGCTCGCCGAACTTACCCAGCAGGTGTACTCGGTGGAGCGGCACGAATCCCTCGCCCGCACTGCGCAGGCCACACTGGCCCGACTCGGTTACGCCAACGTGGAAGTGTTGGTTGGCGACGGCGGCAACGGCCTTCCTGATCGAGCGCCCTTCGACGCTATTGTTGTCTCCGCCGCTGCGCCGCAGATTCCTCAGCCGTTGTTTGAACAATTGCGCGAAGCTGGACGCATGATTGTCCCGGTAGGTCCTGCGCACGCGCAGGAACTAAAGTTAATCCGCAAGCTTGGAGGCCAGCCGATCGTCACCTCTCTGGAAGGATGTCGTTTCGTTCCCCTGATCGGAAGCGAAGGATATCAATCGCGATGATAGGGTTTCCCGAGAAGAAAGAGCACGATAACTGAAAACTATCTTACAATTTATCCGTGCCGGTTCTGCATAGTCTCCGCGTCACGCTCGAAATGATCAAGTGGGAGCACTCCATTTTCATGCTTCCGTTCGCTCTGTGCGGAGCCATGCTGGCCGCAAATGGCCTGCCAAGCGCGCATGCGCTCGCCTGGATTATTGTGGCGATGGTGACGGCTCGATCAGCGGCCATGGCTTTTAATCGTCTGGCCGACGCCTCGATCGACGCCGCCAACCCGCGAACGCAAACGCGGGCTCTTCCCGCCGGCACGCTCACTCCCGGTTTCGTGATCACATTTGTGCTGGTATCAAGCGCACTGTTTGTTTTCGCGGCCTCGCAGCTCAATCGACTTTCGTTCATTCTTTCGCCGATTGCGCTGGCAATAATTCTGCTCTACTCCTACACCAAGCGCTTTACTCGCTGGTCTCATCTGGTTCTGGGCCTTGCCATGGGGATTGCACCTTCGGCTGCATGGATTGCCGTTCGTGGCTCGCTCGATCCAAGAATTCTTTTGCTGACCGCTGCGGTGACGTTTTGGGGCGGAGGCTTCGACGTGCTTTACGCCTGCCAGGATTACGAGTTTGATCGCCAAGCTGGACTGCATTCCATTCCCCGCTATTTTGGAATCAGCAAATCGCTTTGGATCGCGCGGCTTTTTCATTTGATGATGCTGCTCTTGCTGGTGAGTCTGGTTGTGGTCTTCGGATTAGGCAAGTTGGCGATCGCCGGAGTTGTAGTCGTCGCGCTGCTGCTCGCCTACGAGCATTCGCTGGTCTCGCCCCGCGATCTCTCCAAACTCAACGCCGCATTTTTCACCATGAACGGTGTGATCTCGGTTGTGTTTTTCTTGTTTGTCGCGGGAGATTTGTTGCTGCGACACTGAAGGAACTTATTTGATCGACAACGGACTGAGAACCGAGACTGACAACCGTTTTCATGTTCTCGTTTGTGC
>JBEKGG010000363.1:0-3388 GCA_050012915.1 Terriglobales bacterium
CGCGGCAAAGTGCTGCCGATCGGCGGACTCAAAGAGAAACTTCTGGCGGCGCATCGAGCTGGATTATTTGAGGTGATCCTGCCCAAAGACAATGAAAAAGATGTCGCCGAAGTTCCCGAGAATCTGCGCAACGCGATGAAGTTGCATTTCGTCGACACGATGGATCAGGTGCTGCAGATTGCTTTGGAATCGCCGGTGCCAAGCATCGATGCGGAAGTGGCACAAGCGATTGCGCCGCTCACTTCGGATACCGTGGGCAGCCCGGCCGCCCATCAGTAGCCAGTTCTCAGTTGTCGGTTTTTGCAAAGAGCCTGCTCGCGCAGGCTCTTTTTCTTGGGGGTAAGGTCGTAAGAATGAATGAAGAGGGCCACAACCTGACTTGACACGTTTCCTCTCGTCTCCTTACAGTTAAAGCACTTTCCAGCCGGTGCGCAGCAGTCCTCGTCAGAGAATCAAGTGTCACAGTTTCGCCCAGCCCAAAGGGGAGCCTTTTAAGATGTCCGCGTCCAATCAAGGTCAAATCGCTTTTGAGAATGGCTCGGAGTTGCCTGCCGAACAAGCTCGAAGTCGCACAACGGGAATTCTGCCTTCGCAGGAAATCACCAATCTGATCGCCCAGGGAAACATCAGCGCCAGGCCTGCGATCAATCCCGAGCACGTTCAGCCCGCGAGTTTAGACCTGAGGCTGGGCGACATGGCGCATCGCGTCCGCGCAGGTTTTCTGCCCGGACCGAATAGCACGGTTGAAGCCAAAATCAAGGAACTGCGGATGACGCGGGTCGATCTGACCGGCTCCGCGGTGTTTGAAAAAGACTGCGTTTACATTGTGCCTTTGGTCGAGGAGCTGAACTTGCCAGAAAATATCTCGGGCAAGGCTAATCCAAAGAGCACCACCGGACGTCTCGATATTTTCACGCGCCTGATCACAGATTACGGCACGGAATTCGATCATGTGCCGCCAGGCTACAAAGGCAAACTCTACGCCGAAGTCGTCTCGCGCACCTTTACAGTCGCCATTCGCGCGGGGATGAGGCTGAGCCAGTTGCGTTTTGTGCAAGGCAATCCCGTCTCCGGCGACAAGACGATTCGCGACTTGAATCAAGATGTGCCGCTGGTCTACATGGAGGACGAAGACAGCCCCGGCAAAGCGAAAGTTGAGCGGGGCTTGAGAATTACCGTGAATCTGGAAGCCGCTGAACCGGGCGAAATCATTGCCTACCGCGCCAAGCGCTACGCTCCGGCGATTGAGTTAGACCGCATCGACTATTATCCGACCGAGGAGTTCTGGGAAGTTCGTCATCAGAATCCAAGCAAGAATCTGATTCTCGAACCCGGGGATTTTTATATTTTGGCGTCGCGGGAGCGAGTGCGTGTTCCTCCCGAGTTCGCGGCTGAAATGGTTCCCTTTGATCCGGCGGATGGCGAGTTTCGAATTCACTACGCGGGATTTTTCGATCCTGGGTTTGGATATGGATCGAGCGACATCAAAGGAACTCGCGCAGTGCTTGAAGTTCGCGCCCATGAAGTTCCGTTCCTGATCGAGCACGGACAGTTCGTCGGCCGGCTGAACTATATGCCGTTGCTATCGCGACCGGGAAAGATCTATGGCACAAATATCGGTTCGTCCTATCAACACCAGGCCCTTACGCTGAGCAAGCAGTTTCGCCGCGAGCCTGCGCGCTAACCGGGAAACTGGTATCGGGACCCCGAAACGACTGCAACCGTACCGCGTTCTTTTGCGGCTTCACTGTTTCTCGCCGACCGGCATCTCTCCACTCGGAGCTCGAAGTTCATAGAGCAATATCACCCGGCCGCTGGCTGCAATTTCCCCTCGCCCCACTACGTTGAAGCCAAACTTCTCCAGAATATGTCTCGACACGGCATTGCCTTCGTCCACATCCGCCAGAAGGCGGCTCAGTCGCAGTCCTGTGAACGCCAGATCGATAAAAGCCGTGCACGCCTCCGAAGCAATTCCTTTTCCCCAATAAGGCCGCGCCAAGTAGTAGGCAAGATGCGCTGCCTTTTCTTTGGGAGCAGCCCGCAGGCCGCAGCACCCAATATATTTCTGCTCCTCCTTCAGAACCGTTGCCCACAAGCCATACATCCGCGAGGGTTTCCCCAGATACTGGCTGCGGAATCGGTAGCGTGCTTTCTCAAGAGACCATGCCTGCCCTCCAACATATCGGCGGACCTCCGGATCGGTGTGCATCTGGATAAATTCTTCTTTATCCTGGGCTTGGTGTGAGCGGAACAGTAATGTTGTCTCGAAAAGGATCACGGCAGCCACGGACAAAAACTGTATCACCGCTTCCGCTTGCATGTTTGCCGCTCCGCATTGCACACTTGAGCATGAGAGTGATGGCGCAGTTTCTGGCTGCGGCAACGGACGCGGCTCACTTCCCCGAGCCCAGCCTGCCTGAGATCGCATTCCTGGGGCGTTCCAACGTCGGCAAGTCCAGCGTGATTAACTCTCTCGTAGGCAGCAAGCTGGCTCGCACCAGTTCTACGCCCGGCCGCACCCGCAGCATCAATTTTTTTGGAATCCGCTGGGCCGGAAAGCCGCAGCCCGAACTGATTTTCACCGATCTTCCCGGATACGGCTACGCGAAACTTTCGCGCGAAATTTCTGCGGAGTGGCCGAAATTCATTGAGCCTTATCTCAACGATCGTCCCACTCTGGCGCTGTGTCTGGCGCTGGTGGATGCAAACGTGCCGCCGCAGCCGGCGGACCGCCAGCTGATGGATTTTCTCACTGCCTCGGGACGCGACTTTCTTCTCGTCGCAACCAAGAGCGACCGGCTTTCGAATAATCAACTCCACGGCGCGCTGAAGACTTTAGCCAAGGAATATCCCACGGCCCACATTGTGCCGTACTCGGCCAAGACTGGGACCGGACGCGAAGAATTGTGGAAGCGCATCAAGCAAGCGTCCGAGCAACCAGGAACCGCCGAGTCATCCTCCTCCGATTAGAGGATCTTCATCCTGAATCGGCGGAGCCGGGCTAAATCTTCCTCGCAAATCTCCGATAAGCAAAAAGAGAGCTCCGAAATGGTGTGCTGGCTTCAGCGCCGTAGATTTAGACCGAGTCGCGCGTCCGCAGCAGAGCGTAACAGTTTGTCGTAGATGTCATGACACAAGAAACCGACGAAGGCTTGGCATATTTGCGGGCCTTAGAAGGTTCAGCGCCGTCAACTACTGATGCGGGACGAATTCTTGCCCATCCTGCGCATGTGCCAGGCAGACGCAAAACCGCCGGGACAGGTGCAAAGACCTCTCCAGGCTTTCGGCGCCGGAATATCGAGATCGGAATAAAGAGGGTAAGTCACTTAAGTCACCCCACAGAATTCCCTCCGTTGGCTATGATGGAAAGATATGGCTCTCTATCTGA
>JBEKGG010000364.1:0-3373 GCA_050012915.1 Terriglobales bacterium
TGGTTTTCCGCGTAGCGTTCATACCTGGGTGGAGGCGATGTGCGGCTGAAGATTGTGCAAGCAGGAGAACCCGTTTTGCGGCAGGCCGCTCGTCCATTGACTCGCCAGGAAGTATTGGGCGACGAGATTCAAAGGCTGATCCATGACATGAAAGAAACCATGCACGACGCTCCCGGCGTCGGATTAGCCGCACCTCAAATCGGACTCTCCCTGCAGCTTGCCGTGATTGAGGATCGCGAGGAATGGTTGAAGGATCTGCCGCCTCAGGATCTTGTGGACAAAGATCGCCGGCCCGTACCTTTCCACGTGATCATCAATCCTCAGATCGCTCCGACAGGAGACGAGCAAGCTTCTTTCTACGAAGGCTGCCTCAGCCTCGCCGGATTTTCCGCGGTCGTGCCCCGGGCTCGGGCCGTGCACGTGGAATATTTGGACGAACAGGGAGAGCTTCGCTCAGCGGAAGCGTCCGGATGGTACGCTCGAATTTTGCAACATGAAATCGATCATCTGCGCGGGACTCTTTACATTGATCGGATGCAGACGCGCACCTTTGCTTCGATCGACAACTGGAATCGCTACTGGAAAGGCAAACCAATCGGCGAGCCTCCATCGAGATAGTTAGAGTCAGCAAGAGAGTCCGACAACAGCGCCGGCTTATTTCGTCGTGACTAATCGTTGTGAAGTAGCGAGATGCTGATTGACAGGTGCCCTTGCCCGATGGATGCGATCCTAGTGATTATCCGCTGCCTGCGCCGGTCGAAGCGCAGCGGCGCCGAAATTCACGCTGAATCGTTTGCACCATATGGACACTGCGCGGTATTTTGCCAAGTCCAGGTCGCCGCCAAGCGTGTAGTTTTGGTCGCCAACATTGCCCTTGAGAACTCCCAGATCGATGAACCCAGCCTGTCGCACGGTCGCTGCGTCCTTGGCATCGTCAGAAGCGACCATGTAGACGTGCACGTCAGGGCCGTTGGATGTGCTGAAGTCCGTAAGACGAAGAACACGAGTGCCATCTCCCATCCGATAGATGGTTGCAGTACCCGCCGTCGGATGCAAGATGCTGTAGAACTGTCCGGAGAGAAGTAGCTGCGATGACGAGGTGCTCTGTGCTGCGGGCATTGCTTCATTGACACGTCGGTTGACGATAAGCCGCTCGGGTCGAAATGCGTACCATGCGACGAAAGCCGCAACCGCGGCGATAGGAATCGTGAGTTTCCACTTTTTCATTTCAGTATCTCCCTTTATTTATTTAGCTTTTTCTCGATGCGGAATCCTAGTTTGCCGAGCACTCTTACGGCGCCCGTCTTGCCGCCTTCGAAGTCACCAGAGCCAAGCTGTTGCCCCGTGGCGAACTCATAAGCTGTGCCCAAGACTGCCTTAGGCGGGTAACGGCGTTTGTCCCAGACCAACTCATAGGTTGTAGTAGGGGCGAAACCGTGCTCAGAGAAGAACTGTTCCGGGCCCAGCCGGTCGTACTCGTGTATCGCGCGCAACACATCACGACGGGTCACGCGATCCCTGAAACTTCGACTTGAGACGGCTTGAAAGAATCTTCACGAGCTAAACTCACCCTTTGTGTTCGTGCCGGGTCCGTGAAAGAGTTATCCAGCATTACACCGAAAGATGCGGCTGTGAGGCCACCAAGAAAACTTCGACGCTCCATTCCGACCTCCTCCCGGCCTTAAATGTTCTTGATCTCTCCGCCGTCCATGCGAACGGAAGCACCTGTCATCCACTTGGCGGCCGGGGACACCAGAAAACTAATCAGATCGGCAATCTCCTCCGGTTTTCCAAGGCGAATGATGCCAGCCTGCTCGGGAAATTTCTTGATCGCCTCTTCCACTGTGAGGTTGTGGGCAGGCGCCCATTTTTCAAAGAAGGATTGCCGGCGTCCCGTCATCACGGCTCCGGGCGATACGCTGTTGACCTGCACTCCATCTTTGATTCCTTGTTCTGCGAATGCCTTGGCTAACGCGTTGATGGCTGCGTTGACGGTCGCGACCGCCGCATTTCCAGGCTTGGGGCTGAAGGCCGCGCTTCCTGACATGAACACCACAGACCCACTCGAGGCCTTCAAACCGTCCCAAGCCTGTATGGTCAAGCGACGTGCGCCGTGGAACTTGAGTGCCATGCCGTCGTCCCACTGCGCATCGGTCATCTGGAATAAATCAATCTGCGGTACCGCGCCCGCAATGTTAAGCAGCGCATCGATTCTGCCAAAGCGTTCGAGAGTTTCTTCGACGATGTTCTTTGCTGATTCTGGTTGGCGAAGATCGAGAGCCAACACCATCGTTTCTGCTTCAAGGGAGGTTACTTCGGCCGCGGTTTTCTCCAGGTTGTCCTTATCCCTTGCAACCAGCACGATAGCCGAGAAATCTCGCGCGAGGCGCAGAGCCGTGGCTCGTCCGATACCCTGACTTGCACCGGTGACGATGGCGACAGATTTAGCGGACATTCCAAATTGCCTTTCGCAAGTATTTGAATCAGGAAACAATTTGGTTATGCCCACTTACGACGAGAGGGTCTCGTGCGCCGCTTCGACAATTACGTTGACCACAAGATTTGGCTCGGTGTACATCGGGCTGTGATCCACAGGGTATGAATGAACCTTCGCTCGCATGCGATCGGCCATGAAATGCTGCGTCTTCGGATTGATCATGCGATCCTCTTCGGCGATCAGAAACCATGACGATTTTGTTTTCCATGCCGGCGTCGGAGCCGGTTCTTGAATGCACTGAACCGCGATTGGCCGTTGCACAGCAGTCGCAATGCTTGTTTGTTCCGCGGAAGCCTTGTGGGCAACCGCTTGGCGAAATCCTCCGTCCGGAATCCATATAAAACCGTGAGAATCGGGAGCCAACTTTGGCGATTCCGGAGGCTTGGGGTCGCGATAGAAAACTTTAGCTACGGTCTCGCCTTCATCGGGCGCGAGCGCCGCGATATAAACCAGAGACTTGACTCGGTCGTCTCGCACAGCGGCGATCACGGCGCCGGAGTAGGCGTGTCCGACCAGGACCACCGGGCCGCTGGTCCGCTCCAGCGCCCAACTCAGAGCAGTTGCGTCGTTGGTTAAGGATGTAAGCGGGATCGGCGCGCAGATGACGTGAAGACCGCGCCGTTCTAAAGGCAGAATGACGTTTCGCCAACACGAGCCGTCCGCCCACGCTCCGTGCACCAAAATTATGCTTGAGTTCGAAGGAAATTCGCTCGTCTTAGAGCTCTGCGATTTTGCGGCAGCCGATGCGTTACTTTGCGCTCGCGCAAATTTACTGAGAGAGCCATCGAGAGCAATACCTAGAGATGCAGCTGTGAACGCACCCAAAAATCTTCGACGTTGCATATCTTCTCCTCGTCCCAATTACTTTCCGCGGGG